>CACZSU010000121.1 GCA_902783855.1 uncultured Ruminococcus sp. | reverse complement strand
CACTCATATGCATTGACCCTTCTGACAATGTATGCATTTATTGAATTCACCCCTCGCCCAGGGATTGTATCAGCTAATCCGCAAACCATTACAAAGGCTTGCACAAAACTGCTGCGCTGGGCTGAAAGGTGTTTTTTACTTCTGCGTCACGCTGGTCCGCCGTGACCTCCCATGCCTCCGGGGCCTCCGCCCTTTGAGGCTACATTACTATAATACTTTCCTGATGAAAAATCAAGCGTTGCTTCTGTGCTGCCAGCCTTCATCGTGTATGTGATGCCTTCCTTCAATGATGGTGACGAATATACCGCACACGCAAATGTCTTTGTTGCCTTATACGAGAATCCGCTTCCATCGTCTACTGTAATCTCCGTTCCATTGTCGCCGGAAATCTGTACCAAAGCGGAACACTGGCTGCCTGTATCAAAGTTGACCGCCATGCCTGTCGAACCAATCGCCAGTACCGTGCCGCCTGTGATACTCGCTACACATCCGTTGCTGTCACCCTTATCAATCGCTCCGTTACCGCCATCTGTCGGGCCATCTACAATTGTCGTACCGCCTGTAATGTATATCGAACCATTGCTGTCCAATCCGTCGCCCTGAGCATTGACGTATACATTGCCGCCGTTGATGGTCAGCTTTGCATCCGTGTTGCCGCTGCTCCATGGGTTGTCGTCCTGCGATGTCGTGTCAGACCCGCCTGAACAGTTGATACCGTCGTCACTGGCAGTCACACTCACCTCTCCGTCATTGATCGTGACATTGGTTGCCTCCAATGCTTCATACGACTTGCTTACCGTTACTTTGCCGCCGTTGATCGTCAGATCGCCTTCCGCTGTAATACCGTCATCCGAGGTGGAAAGCTCTATGGTTCCTGACTGAATCGTGATATTGTCATTGCCATGTATTGCATCATCCGCAGCAGATACTGTCAGGGTCGTATCGCTTACAACAATGCTGCCGTCACTTTTCAGTCCCTTCTGTGAGGTACTGCTGTCCTTTGACTGCTCCGAACCGCCGCCGGCAGTGATGGTTACGGTACCGCCTGCCATCTGCAGTGAACCGGTAAAATCAGTGGTATCAGAATCTGCCTTGACAGATATACCATCATATCCTGCATTGACCGTCAGTTCGCCTTTTTCTATATAAAAATAGCCGTTGTTGTCTTTGTTGGATACCTTCACGCCGTCATGCTCCGAGGTTATACTCGTCACGCCGCCGCCGATCCGCAGCGAATCATCCGCTTTGATACCGACCGAAGACGAAGTCACATTCACAGCTGCTCCGGTTATCTTGAGATCCTCCTGGCACACAATGCCGTGCAGCGAGGATGTAATATTCAGCGTGCCGCTGCCGTTGATGGTGGTATCATCCTTGGCAAATATGGCGCCGTCAACCTTTTCACTCTCGTTGGTATTACTGTAGGTCAGACTGCTTTCGCCGACCGTCTGAATGATCACCTTATCACACGCCTGCACATTAATGCAAGCGGTTGAAGCATTTTTCATCGTTACATTATCCAGAATCAGATAGATATTGCCCGACTGTGCTTCATCCTTAACAACAATGGATACCCCGTCAGAGGAACCGGTTACCCGATATATACCCTTTGATGTAATTGTCACTGTGCTGCCCGAGCTGCCCCGGGTCGTATCAGAAATCGTTCCGCTGCTGCCGGAAAGCGTGATAGATGCATTTTCCTTTTCACCCGTCACATCCTTGTAATCCCCGTCTGCAAACATATCCGAAACGGTTCCGGATGCGGTGCTGGCTGCGCTGTCAGCAGAAGCACTGCTGTCTGCTGCGGTACTTGCCTGTCCCTGTGAGGATGCACTCTGAGATGCCGTTGTGCTGCTGTCTGTTTTGCTGCCGTCATTGCCGCAGCCTGCCATGCAGGATGCTGTCAGAATCATTGCCATCAGTATAGCTGTATATTTTTTTGTCATAGGAAACGCTCCTTTCCGGTTATATCATTTGTTTTGTTCAAAGCTGGTTGGTTGCCTCTGTATAGGGAAGGACTGATATTTCAAGATTGCCGTTTTTGGTTCTCAGCTCGTCAATAAAGGCTTTTTCCTCGGAAGGATCCTTCATCTGAATCCGGAAGGACAGACGGAACATGGAACCCATACCGGTCGTCTTGACGCCTGCATTTTCATAGCTTACCAGATAATGCTTGAAAATCTCTGTGAATGCATCGGAATACTCCAGTGATTCCGGAATCGTGATCCTCAGCAGCCGGTCCTGTGACATACTCTTATGCTCGAATATCGGCAGGAACGAAATGACTACATAAATAACGGACATACACAGCAGGATTACCACACCATAGGCAACATATCCCATACCAAAGGCGATACCGGAGCCCATTGCGATCAGAATAGCAGCAATCTCATCCACGCTGCCGGGAGCGCTTCTGAACCGGATCAGACCGAAGGCACTGCCGACTGCTACGCCTGCACCGATATTGCCGCTGACAAAGGTAATGACTGCCGATACAATAAACGGTACAATGGCAATTACCAGAAAGAACCGCTTTCTGGAGCGGATGCGGAAGGACATGATCCACGAAAATATAATACCTGAAAGTATAGAAGAAGCCGCCATGATAAAGAATTCCGAAACGGCTACGGGAACTGAATAAATAGAATCAAACATAATCATTTTCCTTTCATGTGTTATTACGCTGCAATGCTGTTACGCTCTTACCTTCATCAGCTGCTGCCGATACGCTTCGCCGTATTTTGAGAAGCTGTTTTTATAAATCTTACCCTTTGTCAGGATGGACGAAAGCCACAGCGGAACAGCCTGCTGCACCTTCACCTCCAGAATCGTCCAGCCATCCCCCAGCAGAGAATGACCGTCCATCGAAACCCGCAGATCCAGATCATCATACCGGTAACGGGGGTTATGGTCTATCGTCAGCCGCAGATCGCCATCCGGCTGAAAGTAGGCTACTCTGTCATAGATGATCATACACGCCGGAACAAGATTGACGTAATAATCACGGAAGGTCACCAGTTCCTTATTGATCTGACCGCCTGCACAGATATCACCCTCACAGTCAAAGAATTTATCCACCAGCGGAATCGTGGACTGTACACGCCGCTTATACACAATTCCATATGCCTTACGCTTCAGCTCCAGAAAAACCGGTGAGGTATCAGTGGCTATCCCATAGGAGCGCAGCCTTATCTTTTCCTTGAACGGAGGCTTTTCGATGGATGTGCGGATCAGCCTGTAATCAGGCGTATCATAGTACAAAGATGCAATCGACGTCAGACCGAAGCGGTCTATTTCCATATGTCCCTTGACGCTCTCTTTAAAATATGCCGTCTGCTCCGGATTGAGAAGATACTTCATCTCATACCGTTTCATAACGACGATCGGACTTTTTACAGTTGCCATACGCTCACCCCCGTTTTATAAATCAATCTGAAGAATAAATCTGCCGTCACTGACCTTTGCGCTTACTCTGCCGTTATGTGCCAGCACTGTTGCTTTGACGTAGGACAAGCCCATTCCGATACTGCCGGATGCCTCTGCATTTTCCAGCACCGTAAAACGGTCAAATATCTGATCTACCGCACCGTTAGCAAGCGTTGTATCGTTTTCCTGACGAATACGAATCCGTTTCTTTTCTCTGCTTAATGTAAAGTGCGCTTCCGACTGCGCGTACTTCAATGTATTTTCCGCCAGTTCCTCTATCATTTTTCTCAGCCGGCTGCTGTCGCCCTCGATCATCACATCCGGTGCCACCTCTGCTGTCATGCGGACAGATTTCTGTTCAAAGGCTTCTGCACGGCTATCCAGCACACTGTTCATCAGGTCGGACAGATTAACCTTTGTTACCGACTGATCGGCTTCTTCAAATACTGCCAGCGAAGACAGCTCTTTTACAGTTGCCGTCATTCTGCGCACCTGTTTATTGATCACCCTGGTGCTTTCACCGGGTCCATGCTCCCGTTCGATCAGCTCTGTATTGGCATTGATAATCGTCAGCGGTACACGGAATTCGTTCTTTACATTGGCAATAAACTGTTTCTGCTTACGGTCTGATTCCTCAATCGGCTTGAAGATACGTCCGGCTGTCAGAAGCAGCATCAGCATACTCAGTACCAGCAATACCACGCCGCCGCTCACTGAAATGATCAGTATACGATAGGAGGGAACCAGCTCCCGTCCCTGGTCGATAACGGTAACATAGGTTTGCTTGTTGCTTTCATAGACACGATACCGGTAATTCACTCTGGTCCAGCCGGTGGCAGAGGCATTTTTCAGGCTTCTTGCCCATTCCTCCGCTTCCTGCTCCGATACGGCTGACATCTTGAATACAACCGCTTCGGCATTGCCGTCCTTATCAAACGAATACGTAAAGTACCGCAGCGAAAAATCCATCTCCGGCGAATCCGGTCCCATCTTATCAAATCTGTTCAGACGGAACGCATCCTTTTCCCGGAAAAACGGCTGTCGCTCCCCCTCCGGCTTATCCGACCGGAACACCCCTTCACGGGATGCCAGGCGGCTTGTCAGCATATCCGCATCCTCGCTTGCCATGGCAAAATTCACTACATTGATTACCGAAAGCAGCACCGCCAGCAGCAGGAAGATCGCTCCCTCGGCAAATATCACAAATTTTTTCACTGCTTTATTCATCACTTGTCACCATCCTGTATCCCTTTCTGATCATATAGCGGATTCTGGCTGGAAGTCCCAGCTGTTCCAGCTTATGATTCAGCGAATGTATATACGGCTCCGCCCGCTTTGCGCTGAGGGACTGACCATCTTTCAGAGTACGGATAATATTGATTTCCTCATTGGTCACTCTCAGCTTGCCGCAAAGGAGAAATCTGCCGATATCTATCTGCACGCCGTCATATTCCAGCTGCTCCTGCGACTGGCTTTTTTCCACGACCTCGCCGATCAATCCCGTCAGTTCATCCGGAAAAAACGGAAAGCCGATATACGCATTGGCAGGATGACTGTCTGTCAGCCAGTCTGAACGCACCCGCTCCCGCAGCAGCATAACCACGGGAATCTGTCTGTCCTGTGCCGTTTCCAGCAGTGCCTGTGCCGGAATACGGGGAAGGCTTCTGCTGAGAATCAACAGGTCGTACTTTGTTCCGTTACCAAGCGCCTGTATCACCTGAGTTCCGTCAAATGCGGTCACCACCTCGTAGGAATGTACCTGCAGCAATCGTTGATAGGTCGATAAAAAATCTCTGTCCTCATCTGCTATTAAAATTTTCATATATTATCACCGCCTTTGATTGATTACTACTACACTGTCAAGAATCTACCTTGAAATAAACAAAAAATGAGCAGTTTTTGAATTTTTAATTGAAAAATTTACATATTCAAGCCTATTATGTATCAAATTGGTCGATGATCTCCCGTATTTCCTGTTCTGCCTGACGTACCTCTGTCAGAAATGACGCCGATGATACACGCAGTGCGCCATTGCCGAGAATAATCAGCTGCTCTGCGCCGTCAGACGTCACCACACGGACACGGTACTTCGGTGCAAGCGCATGGGTGGTTTTTTCAATATACATATCGGCAGTTTCCGCTTCCTTTGTATAGACAATATGAATGCCGCCGTATTCCTCAACCGCCCGCTGTCCGCCCCGCACCTTGTAAGCGTCAAACACCAGAATCAGTTCACATTTTTTATATCCACGGTAATTGCACAGCAAATTGATAAGCCGGGTTCTGGCTGCATCCAGATTGGTCTGTGCCAGCTGTTTCAGCTCCTCCCACGCAAAGATGACATTGTAGCCATCTACCAGCAGATATTCCGGTCCCGTATATACCGGTGCTTTCTTCCGCCCTTTGTCGTTTTCCTGTGAGGCGGTATAATGATATTCCCGTCTTTCCGCTGCACGCCGCTGTCTGACAGGGCCGTAGGTCTGTTCAAATATCTGCATCAGTTCCTTATCTGATGCAAAAAAATCTCCGCCGCGGCGGGCACTGCTTTGCAGCCGCGTCTGCGGATCCACAGGCACCTTTTCCCGCAGAACTGAGGAAATGTGCATATGCTCCCGCACCTGGTTCCATTTCACTATATATCCTGCCCCATGTGAGCAGAAAACGGAATCACAGGGATGATCTGTATCCGCATCCGCGTCATAACCGATGGCTGCTATTACCTGTTCGCTGTTATGACAGGGTTCATATCCGCCGAAGGTACACACCAGCTTGCCGCTGCCGCGGGTATACTGCACCAGTTCTGCACCGTATTCACTCATTTCAGACACAGGCGCTGTCCCGCAGATCAGCGTCCTGTCCCCCAGCGTTTCAGGCGGGTCAAATCTGCCGCACATCCGCTGGATATCGGCTGCCGCTCTGCCGGCATTTTCCGAGGGCAGCTCTATCGTAAAATCATATACCGGCTCCAGCAGAACGGACTTTGCACTGCGCAGTCCCTGCCGCACGGCACGGCAGGCTGCCTCCCGGAAATCTCCGCCGACCGTATGCTTGACATGATCCTTTCCTGCTGCCAGCACAATTTCCATATCCGTAATCGGCGAGCCTGTTAGAACCCCGATATGCTGATGCTCATAAAGCATCGCTAAAATCAACCGCTGACGGTTACGATCCAGCAGCTCCTCCCGGCATTCCGAGCGGAACACCAATCCGCTGCCGGGCGGTGCCGGCTTCATCAGCAGATGCACCTCCGCATAATGCCGCAGCGGTTCAAAATGCCCGATCCCCTCTACCGTATTTTCAATCGTTTCCTTGTAAATGATACTGCCCTTTCCGAAGGAAACAGCAAATCCAAAACGTTCGGCAATCAGCCGTTTTAATATTTCCAGCTGTATTTCTCCCATCAGACGCAGTTGTATGGATTTGCTGCTGTCATCCCAGCTGATATGCAGCTGCGGGTCCTCTTCCTCCAGCCGCCGGAGCTTTTCCAATGCTGTATGGGCAGCCATCTGAGTGGGCAGCTCCACTGTATAAGTCAATACCGGTTGGAGTGCCGGCGTCTGTATCCCGCTTTCGGCTCCCAGTCCGTCACCGCAGCGGGTAAAATTCAGTCCGGTCACTGCACAGACAGTTCCCGCCGGTGCCTGCTCTTCGGCTGTAAATTTTTCACCGGAATACAGCCGTATCTGATGAACCTTTTCCCCGTCCTTATTGCGGCTGCTTTCGGGAACATCCCGCACGTGCAGGCTGCCGCCTGTGATTTTCATAAACGTCAGACGATTTTTCTGCTTATCCTCTGCAATCTTGAATACACGTGCCGCAAAGGCTGACCCATAATCCGGCATGGCAGTATAGACATCCAGACAATGCAGGAACGCTTCTATTCCTTCCAGCCGCAGCGCCGACCCGAACAGACACGGAAAGACCTTTCTTTTTTGTATAGCATCTATCACAGCCGCACGTGTCAGGCTGCCGGTGCTGTCAAATTGCTCCAGCAATCCTTCATCGCACATAGCCAGATTTTCATAGAACGCATTGTCCTCTGCACTTCCGAAATCCACGCATTCCTCACCAAAGCGCTGACGCAGCTGCTCCATCAGCAGCCTCTTGTCGGCACCTGCCAGATCCATTTTATTCACAAACACAAAGCAGGGCACGCCGTATCGTTTCAACAGCTTCCAGAGTGTCATCGTATGACTTTGCACACCGTCTGACCCGCTGATTACCAGTATCGCATAATCCAGCACCTGCAATGTACGTTCCGTTTCTGCCGAAAAATCTGCGTGTCCCGGTGTGTCCAGCAATGTGAATGCTGTTTCACCCGCATAAAGCTGCGCCTGCTTGGAGAAAACCGTAATACCCCTCTCACGCTCAATCACATTTGTATCCAGAAATGAATCACCATGATCCACCCTGCCCAGCTTCTTGATTGCTCCGGCACTATACAGCATCGCCTCTGAAAGTGTCGTCTTACCTGAATCAACGTGTGCCAGTATTCCCACCACAATTCTTTTCAACCTTTTCCCCCTCCCCACAAACAATCATACATCCATTATACACCATTCCCCCCTCCCATTCAACCGCCGTCATCAGAAAAACACAGAAATCAATTTTGCCGGCACTTCACTGGGGGTGCAAGGTGATGATTGTATCATTCAGGAAGGGGGAGTTTGAGATAAAAAGGGGGGAGTTTCAAAAGCAAATTCCCCCCTCTTTTATCAGCCACAGTGCCGATAAACAGCGGACTTTTTAAAAAATACAGTCCAAAAGGGGGAAAAGGGGGAGTTTGAAGCTATAAATTCTTTCCCCGCTCATTTTTGAAAAATCCAGAAAAAATAGTATATATTATAGAGAATACGGCAGAAAAAACTTTTTGTTTCTGAAACTCCCCCTTTTCCCCCACTTCATAAAAAAGAGCATTATTGTGACTAAATCAGAAAGTCAAAAGATGAATAATCATAAAAGCAAAGCAGAGAAAAAAATCAAGGAGCTGAAAGAGCTGATTCAGGCAATGCGATCTAAAATTGAAAGTGGAATTGCTTTCAGCAAAGAGTGTTTTAGTGGCTAAGGGGAGTTTACGCAACAGCCCCGCAGCTTTTGTATCGGCATTCGCCGCCGGCGTGCCGCCGGTGTCGCGCACTCTCAGTT
>CACZSU010000120.1 GCA_902783855.1 uncultured Ruminococcus sp. | reverse complement strand
CCCATCCCCAGGCATGGTCAATCAGCAGCTCTGCGTTGACGCCGAACAGCCGGTACAGCTTTTCTTCCCACGCAGGATTGAGAGAAGCCCTGGCGATATCTCCCATCGTAAATAATCCCAGTGCTTCCAGCTTGGTACTGTAGCCCCTTCCCACCCGCCAGAAATCTGTCAGCGGCCGGTGGCACCACAATAGCTCCCGATACTGTATTTCGTTGATTTCTGCCACCCGGACGCCGTCCTTATCAGCAGGAATATGCTTTGCAACGATATCCATGGCAACCTTGGCAAGATACAGATTGGTACCTATGCCGGCGGTAGCAGTGATTCCGGTGGTGTAGAGTACCTCACGGATCATCGTCATTGCCAGCTCATGTGCAGTCATACCATAGGTATTCAGATAGCGGGTTGCATCTATAAAGACCTCGTCGATAGAATAGACATGGATATCCTCGGGAGCGATATATTTCAGATAAATAGAATAGATTTCGGTACTGTATTGTTCATACAGCTTCATCTGCGGAGGCGCAGTGATATAGGATAATTCCAGAGAAGGGTCGGCAGCCAGTGCTGGTGCGTGAAATGAGGAGGAAACAAAATGATAGCTGCCATTTTCATCCTTTTGCAGACAGCCGTTCCGGATGGCAGCGTACAGCCGGTTGTGATTGATTTCTTTTACACGCTGCACCACTTCAAATAAACGAGCTCTGCCGGATATGCCATAGGCTTTCAGAGAAGGGGAAACTGCCAGACAGATGGTTTTTTCGGTTCTGGAGGAATCCGCTACCACCAGATTGGTTGCCAGCGGATCCAGATGCCGCTCCACGCATTCCACACTGGCATAAAAGCTCTTTAAATCAATGGCGATATAGATATGTTCCATCATGCACCCTCCTGATTTCCGGCGACAGGACATTCTACAAACCAGCGACCGATGCGGGCAGCAAACAAGCGGTTTGTTTTTTCAAAGAACAGATATCTTTCTTCACCATGGATGACAACCGTATAGCAGTCACCGTTCAGTCCCTGTTTCAGGGCGGACGCCGGACGAAAATCCTTGACGGCGTCAATTTTAAAAACCCGGCCGTCTGACCATATAATAGAACGGGGCTGCATATAGCCGGTGGAGTCAAAATCGGTATTGACTTTTACGTAGACTTTTTCTGATGTGTGTTTCATCACCGTTTCCCTCCTTTTCGATAAAATGGCGGTACAGATCAATATCCGTTTGTGAAGCATAGCTGTCGGGCGGCAGCGTATCAATGACCCTTCCGATCAGATAGACGGCATCCTCGTCTTCAAAATGCATAACAGGATAATCGGGATTCAGAGAATGCAGTCCGTCTGGTTCATATTGTTTGATATAGGTTTCGTTTCCCACAATAAAAGCACCGATTTCGCCGTACCGGAGATCAGTCGGCTGTGTAATGCGTTGTACCAGTACTTCCTCGCCGTTGTGGAAATCAGGTTCCATGCTGTCGCCGTTGATACTAAAAATCCAGTCCGCTTTAGCGGCTGAGGGTGTGGTATAGACATAGACCGTTTCTGCATCATTTTCCAGTTCTGCAGGGTCACCGATACCGGCAGCCAGCGCTTTGTTGATATACAGCAGCGGCGTCAGATCCGGATAGCTTTGTTCCTGTTCTATATGGAGCAGGGTGTCTGTCATTTGCCGCACGGCATAGCGGTGTGCAGGGGAGAGCTGTCTGTACGCGGTGAGCAGGCGCTGTTCCTCCGGATCGGTACGGTCAGGATTGCTTATGCCGAACAGGTCATATAAATTGATATTCAGTATACGACAGACGGCGGGCAGAAGATTGATATCAGGGCGGGAACGGCCGTTTTCCCAGTTGGAAACGGTATTTGCAGAAATTGAAAGAGCCTGAGCCAATGCCTTTTGTTCCATACCGATTTTTTCCCGATGACAGCGAATCTGTTCGCAGATAATGGGTAGGGAAGACCCGGGAGCATTTTTTTCTGTTTGTATATCGGGCAGAAAATGATTTTTTCCGGCCGTCCATTCTATTTTTCTTCGCGGCATGATCATTCCTCCTCAGTGACGGAATATCTTTATATATAGTTTAACACATAAATTTACATTTGTAAAGGGATTTTATCCAGTGAATAAATGTAAATTTATGTATTTTTACAAATACAAAACTTTTTTCAAAAAAATTTAAAAATACCCTTGACAAAGTCTTTCTGGTTTGTTATAATAACAAAGCAGTCAGGAGTGACCGGCAGGCAAAACAAAATATGCAGGTATGGCGGAATTGGCAGACGCGCATGGTTCAGGTCCATGTGAAAGCAATTTCATGCAGGTTCAAGTCCTGTTACCTG
>CACZSU010000119.1 GCA_902783855.1 uncultured Ruminococcus sp. | reverse complement strand
GTTCAGCCTTTGCAGCCGCTTTCTTTGCGGCGGGTTTCTTTTCCTCTGCCTTTGTTTCGACAGCAGGTTCAGCCTTTGCAGCTGCTTTCTTTGCAGCGGGCTTCTTTTCCTCTGCCTTTGCTTCGACAGCAGTTTCAGTCTTTGCAGCTGCTTTCTTTGCGACAGGCTTTTTTTCTTCTGTCTTAGCTTCTGCAGCGGGTTTCTTTTCCTCTGCCTTTGCTTCAACAGCAGGCTCAGTCTTTGCAGTCGCTTTCTTTGCAGCGGGCTTTTTGGTATCTACAGAAGCAAGTGTTTTGGATTCAGTCTTGACGGACAGAGATTTTTTGGGTGCAACATACGTTTCCAGTCCTTCACAGCCTTCAAGGAAGGGAAGGAGCTTTTTGTAAATTTTATCAACACCGCCCTTACTGTCGCTTTCAATGTTCAGCGGCATAATAGGATCATGTACGCTCAGGCGCAGCAGGAACCAGCCGTCGCCGTCAGCCTTTTTAAAGGAAACACGGATCCCCTCGAAATTATCTTCTGCAACAATAAAGCTCTTGTCCTTTTTCGCAAAAGCAAACAGGTTTTTAATCACCTTTTCGCCGTAGGTACGGAAATCCTTGTCGGTAATACGGATACGGATTTCTTTGCTTTCAACGGGTTCAGCAAGGTTTTCAATAACAGATTCCAGCTTTTTGCTTTCCTTGCGCAGCTGTGCCATCTTGATGATAATTTTCGTTACAAGATAGGCGCCGTCATCCAGGAAATAGTTCTCACGCATAGCCGCATGACCAGAGGTTTCGATAGCCAGAGGACAATTCACGCCCTTTTCATTCTGAGCGAGTGCTTCGTTGATCACATTTTTATAGCCTCTCTTAAAGCGAAGATGCTGACCGCCGAGATCCTTTTCGATAAAGGTTTTCAGCCCGCTGGAAGTAATAGAATCGGTTACAATCATGCCGCCCTTATTGCCTTCGAGAGCAATCGCAGCAGCCAGAGCAACCAGACGATTACGGTTGATTTCATTTCCCTGTGCATCTACAGCGCCGCCTCTGTCGACATCTGTATCAAAGATAACACCCAGATCAGCGCCAGCCTCTTTAACAGCCTTGCTGACAGCAGCCATAGTAGCCTCATCCTCAGGGTTGGGAATATGGTTGGGGAACATACCATCGGGATTGAGGAACTGGCTGCCCCGGATATCTGCACCCAGTGCTTCCAGAACATCGGTTGCAAAAAAGCCGCCTACACCGTTACCGGCGTCTACAACAATTCTGAATCCCTTGAGCGGGTGATGATAATCATCCTGAGAATTAACTTCCTTTTTGATTTTTTCACGCAAAGTAAATGCATAGCGGTTCATGTAGTCACTGTCGATGATTCTGCCGCCTCTTGCCTTGACGGGAGCTTTACCGTCCTGTGCATACTGGAGGATTGCTTCAATATCCTCGCCATTCAGACCGCCCTCACAGGTAAAGAATTTCAGACCGTTCCTGTAGTACGGATGGTGGCTTGCAGTAATCTGCAGGGCGCCGTCACACTGCATATCAACAGTGGTCATAAACATGGCGGGTGTAGAGGCGAGATCTACATCATAGACACAGATACCAGCCTTCACCATAGCAGCAGCGGCAAGATCAAGGATATGCTTACCCGAAATTCTGGAATCTCTGCCGACAGAAATGGTGAGATTTTCAGCGGGAATATTCTTCTTAGCAGCCAGCCAGAGAATAAAGCCGTTGACCATTGCGGTAACTGCTTCATCTGTCAGATCAACATCATATCCGGCTCCTGCAACTGCGACACCGCGGATATCGGTACCGCTTTTAAAATGCTTCCATTTTTCGTTCAACATTGTTATAATCTCCTTTGTATAAATATTTTTGGCAGGTCAGTAATGATAACCCAGCATAATTCTGATTATTCCTCGCTGCTGTCGTCATTTTCTGCACTGTCCCTGAAAGCGTATTTATCGTCCGTTCTGGTGAGCTCGCTGGTATTGATAACGGTCCCCTCATATTCCTGGGAAAGCGTCAGTTTATTACCGCTTAGCTTATAGTTGATTTGTACCTCTCTTTCGGTATTGCCCAGCTCCATGTAATTCATGGTACAGATGCCGTTCTTTACAGAATAAGTTCCGTAGATTTCCAGTTCGTAGGAGTGCTGCTCAAAGGTACCATCCTCATTGAAGCTGATGGTGTAGGGGAAAGCAGTCATTTCAGATTTGTACAGCCAGCTTCCCGTCAGTTGTTTGTCGGGCTTGAAGCTGTCAGGCTTCTTTACGTTATAGTCTTCTGCTGACGGAGTCAGTGTCCAGATATAGTAGGTTTTGTCACCCTTCTGAACAAATTCAGTATTCTGTTTTCTTTTTTTGACAAGCTCAGGGTCAGAATCCTTGGTATCGGCTTCATAGAACAATCCTGAAACATCTGTCAGCCGGAGCGATCTGCCTGTGAAGACATTACCGGTAAATTCATAATTGAATTTGTAGACAAAGGGTTTTCCGCCGAGATTCAGATTCAGTGACATCAGGGGATTGCCTTCATCATCGGTAAGCATTGCACCGTTTTCATCTGCAATGGACAGCCTGCCGATATAGACAGTACCACATGACTGCAGCCTTGCGGTAGAATCCTCGAAGCTCAGGTTAAAGGTCATATCCTCGTTGTTAGACAGACGTTTAACGGTAAATCCCCAGGTACCATTGATATCTGTATTGAAAAAACATTGCTTCACACAGAAAAACAGGATAGCAGCAAGAAAAATACAAGCAGCTATATAGAGTGGTGCATGGTATTTCTTCCTTTTTGTGGCAGCAGCTTCTCCGGAAACCGGTTCCTCTGCAGCAGAGGGTTCCGCCGCATCCATGTTGTCATCCGTCTGCACATCCATAACAGCCGCATCCGTTTCTCCGGGAGCGTCCGTAGTATCATCTATCAGCTTTTCATCTTCAGCCATTCACTTAGCCTCCTATAATATGAATATAATACTATTGTAACTGAAAATTCCCGTTATTACAAGTCAATTGACAAATTATTTGGAAAATTTTTCAGATTCATTCTCCGGATGGTAAAATCACCAAAAAATTATGTGAATATGAAAAATAAATCGGCAGGTTAATTTCAAAAAAATTCAGCGTATTTTAAAGTAAATTGTTGAAAGACAGAAGAAAATATGGTATAATAGACAGGCAAATAGTTGTTGCCTGACGCATGAAGGATTTGGAAAGAATACAAACTATCTGTGAGTGCGACATGGTATTTCCAGGGAGGTATTTTTATGGAAATGAAAGCTGTATTTGATTTGTGGCTTGAAAATGCAATAGGAGATAAGGATCTTATTGAAGAGCTTGAAACAATAAAAGACAATGATGATGAGATATATGAAAGATTTTATACAGAGCTGAAGTTCGGTACAGCCGGTCTGAGAGGTATTATCGGTGCAGGAACAAACCGCATGAATATTTATACGGTGCGTCGTGCCACACAGGGACTGGCAAACTTTCTGAACAAGAAGTATGAAAACCCATCTGTTGCGATTTCCCATGATTCCAGAATCAAGGCGGATTTGTTTGCAAGAGAAGCAGCGAGGGTACTTGCTGCGAATGGGGTCAAGGCATATATCAGCAGGGAGCTGCAGCCGACACCGGTTGTATCCTATGCTGTCAGAGAGCTTGGAACACAGGCTGGTATTATGGTTACAGCAAGCCATAATCCGGCAAAATATAATGGCTATAAATGCTATGGCAGCGACGGCTGTCAGATGACGGACACAAATGCGAATGCTGTATTTGAGGAAATTGAGAAGGTAGATTATTTCGGAGATGCAGTGAAGCTGGTGGATTTTGAGGAAGGTCTGCGCAGCGGTATGATCGAATGGATTGGTGATGACCTGTATGAGAGCTATCTTGTCAAGGTGCAGCAGCAGTCTGTAAACCCGGGTGTATGCAAGGATTCCGGTCTGAAGGTTGTGTATACGCCGCTTAATGGTGCCGGCAATAAACTGGTCAGGACGATTCTGAACAGGATCGGCGTAGAGGATGTAGTGATTGTACCTGAACAGGAGCTGCCGGATGGCAATTTTACCACCTGTCCGTATCCGAATCCGGAAATCAGGGAAGCGCTGGCGCTGGGACTGGAAATGTGTGAAAAGGTACATCCTGACCTGCTGCTGGCTACAGACCCCGATAGTGACAGAGTGGGTATTGCTGTTAAAACAGACAATGGATATCGCCTGATGAGCGGTAATGAAACCGGTATTATGCTGATGAATTACATTCTGAGCTGCCGCAGCCAGAACGGAACGCTGCCTGAAAATCCGGTTGCTGTCAAAACCATTGTTACCAGTAAGCTGGTGGAAAGAGTTTGTGAGAAATACGGCTGTGAGCTGAAAAATGTGCTGACAGGCTTCAAATATATCGGCGAGCAGATTCTTTTACTCGAACAGAAGCACGAAGAGAACCGTTACGTATTTGGATTTGAAGAAAGCTATGGTTACCTTGCAGGCAGTTATGTGCGTGATAAGGATGCAGTAGTTGCTTCTATGCTGATTTGTGAGATGGCGGCATATTACCGGAAACAGGGAAAGACCCTGAATGAGGTAATGAATGAGCTGTACGATGAGTTTGGTTATTATTACAATAAGACAGACGCATTTGAATTTGAGGGTGCAGCAGGTATGCAGAAAATGGCAGATATCATGTCTTCCCTGCGTAATGCACATCCCACAGAAATTGCAGGCTTCAAGGTAACAACAGCATCGGATTATCTGAATTCCTATACGAAGGATCTGGAGAACGGGACACAGGAGGAGATTCATCTGCCGAAGTCAAATGTGTTGGCATATTCTCTCCAGGGCGGCGGAGCCGCCATTGTCAGACCCTCGGGTACAGAACCGAAGATCAAGGTATACATTACTGCTGTTGGTACATCTGAGGAGGATGCAAAACGGATTGCTGCTGAGATGACAGATTCTGTTACAAAGACGCTGGGCATTTGATCGTCTGAAATAGAAGAAACGGTTATATGATAGCGGTTGCTGGTTGTTGGCAGCCGCTTTGATCATTTGGAGGACGGCAGTTTATAGAAGAATATCGGAATCAATCAAAAAACCCTGTCTGGTCATGCATAGGCAATGATCCGGGCAGGGCAGCTTTTTATGGAAACACTGAATGAGTGCAGATAACCTGACGGTTATCAATCAAGACAGGTGCTGAGCCGTCAGGCATGATTGATTCGGTGGTTCCTTATAATTCAGAAAGAACCATATGCTGAAATGCGGTGTATCCTGATTCAGCATTCATTATCTTCCTGGTGTACAGACTGTGCTCATATTCTGGTGTATGATAATGAAGCAGTTCCTGTTTTTTGGGCAGAATGGTTTTGTGATACCGACTTCTGTCAAAATACGGGAAAAAGGTATCTCCGTCAAAAAATGCCTCTATTTCAGTCAGATAGATTTGTTCGGCATAGGGAAGGGCATTCTTGTAAACGCTGTAACCTCCGATGACAAATGCGTCCTGATGAAAAGAATAGCTAAGAGCTTCCTCAAAACTTTGTACAGTGATACAGTTTTCCGCATAAAAGCGTTTGGTAGCGGAAATAACAATATTCTGCCGCTGTGACAAGGGATGACCGATGCTTTCAAAGGTTTTTCTGCCCATGATAACTGCTTTGCCTATGGTAATGGTTTTGAAAAAATGCAGATCCTCAGGAATACGCCAGGGGATAGAGCCATTGCTGCCAATAACGCCATTTTTGCTGACAGCTGCGATAATAGATAACATGATAATTCCTCATTCTGTGCAGTATTAGTGGTTTGCAGAAGTGGTCAGTCAACGCCGCACTTCATTATTAACGGGGGCAATCGTTGAGCAGCTGGCTGACAGTCCGGTTCATGACCGGGTGACGAAGATAGGGTGCAATGCGGACCAGCGGTTCCAACACAAATCTTCTGCTATGCATATCCGGATGCGGGATGGTCAGCTGTTCTGTATCCATAATCAGATCATCATAGAAAATGATATCCAGATCAAGTGTTCTGGGACCCCAATGAATCGTTCTTTTTCTGTTGGCAAGGTTTTCGATTGTATGCAGTGCATCCAGCAGGGCATACGGTGACATGGTGGTTTCCAGCAGCAGCACGCCGTTAAGAAAATCATCCTGTCCTACATTGCCGTAAGGCTTTGTCACGATAAAATCCGATTGTTT
>CACZSU010000118.1 GCA_902783855.1 uncultured Ruminococcus sp. | reverse complement strand
GCGACACCGGCGGCACGCCGGCGCTCTTTGCTGAAAGCAGTTTAATTTTCCATTTTCCACTTTCCATTTTCCATTATACAGAAGCTGCGGGGCTGTTCACCAAAGCCTCTGCAACTGGGCGGAGTTCCAAAGCAGGCGGGCGCTTAGCTTAACTGAGAGTGTGCGACACCGGCGGCACGCCGGCGCTCTTTGCTGAAAGCAGTTTCATTTTCCATTTTCCACTTTCCATTTTCCATTATACAGAAGTTGCGGGGCTTTTTTCGCCTCTACCACTGGGCGGAGTTCAGAAGCAGGCGGGCGAAGAACTTAACTGAGAGTGTAAGGGGGCGCCGGCACTTGAAACAGCATCTGTCAATTAGAAGAAAAAAGGAGCGGGTATTCTGAAAAATAAAGCAAAAATAGATAATTATTCATGTCAGAAGCTCTTTATCGGCACTGAATACTTGACAAAAAAGCCGCTGTAGTGATAGTATAGAATATGGTTCTGAATAGTATAGGATAAGATGATTCCTGTAAGATGAATGTAAATAATTAGTGGAGGTTGAAGAATGCAGCGGAAGACAAAAAGTTGGAAGAAAATTGTGACGATTGCCTGCTGTGCAGTACTGATCGGCGGAACCGGTCTTGCAGCCATGAATGCAAACGGTCCGGAAGGTCTGACCGCCTATGCAGCAGAAAATCAGAGTATTGTACAGAACGATTTTGAATTTGTTATAAAACGTGACAATACATTGGAACTGACCAGATATAACGGTACAGAAAGTCTGGTTGACATCCCTTCAGTTGTAAAGGGTCGTAAGGTCACTTCTATCGGCAAGGGAGCTTTTTTATCCTGTGGTCTGTTGGAGCAGCTGACCATTCCCGATACAGTAACCAGCATTGGCAACAGAGCATTTGCCATTTGCAAGAAGCTGAAAAGAGTGACCATCCCTGCCGGTGTTATGACCATTGACAAGGATGCATTCGGTATTAAAAAAGCCGAACGAATCTATGTTGATAAAATCTTTGGCGCCAGCGGCTCCGCCGCCGAACAGTTTGCGGATCTGAATGATATCGCCTTTGCCCAAACGTTTGAATCACTCGCACCGGTCGTTGCCGAATCTATTACCCTGAGCCAGCGATCCATTCAGATGGACATCGGCAAGACAGCCTCTCTGACTGCCTCGGTGACACCTGACGATGCAATAGATCAGACCATCACCTGGCACAGCAGCAATGAAGAGGTTGCTGCCATGAATAACGGCATCATAACAGCCTATAGCGCAGGAACAGCGGTCATTACTGCAAAAACGGCTAACGGACTGACCGCAGAATGTTCCGTAACCGTCAATCCACCGGCTGCAAAGATCACATTGAATTACAATACAGCAGAAATGCGCGTGTGGGACACGCTTGACCTCAAGGCAACTATCACGCCGGAAGATGCGGACAGTAAAGAAATTACATGGTATACCAGCAACAGCAGTGTTGTTTCTGTCACAAACGGCAGAGTAGCTGCGTTAAAGGCAGGCAATGCGGTTGTATATGCAAAGCTTGCAAACGGAAAGACTGCCAGCTGTCATATTACTGTACAGCCGAAACCGTCCACTTATCTTCGTCTTGATAAGACAACCGTCACACTTGGCAAGGGTGAAGCCTTCAGTTTCCGCACAACAACTGACGGCAGTGATACCATTTACTGGACCAGCTCTAACAAATCAGTCGCAACGGTTTCTGACGGCAAGGTGCAGACAAAAGGCGTCGGCAATACCACAATCACCGCTAAGACCGCCAGCGGCGCTACCGCTAAATGTATCGTAGTTGTCAAGGCGGCGCCATCTACAGTCAGTCTGGCAAAAACCACATTATCTATCGGTTTACGTGAAAGCTATACGCTGTCCGCCATTATACCTGACGGAACTGCATCCTACTCCCGGGTATTCAGCAGCAGCAATAACAGCGTTGTCCAGATGACCAGAACAGACTGGAGCGGAAAGTTCGTCGGCACATCCGTTGGCACTGCAACGATTACCGTCAGACTGTATAATGGAAAGACTGCCAGCTGTGTTGTAAACGTCAAGGATGAGCCGAAATCCATTCAGCTCAGCAGCACTTCACTTTCTATGTACGTGGGAGATTCAGCTTCTTTGTCGTCCACACTGCCGGATGGCGCAGCAGCTGCTGTAAGAACCTACAGTACCAATAATACATCGGTTCTGAAAATGACCAAAACGGACTGGACAGCCAATTTCACTGCACTGAAAGCCGGTACAGCAATCGTAACCGTCAAAACCTATAACGGTGTACAGGCACAATGCAAGGTCACTGTAACAGAAAAACCCAGAGAACCGGTTCTGCCTGACCGTGACCTGTTTCTGGAAACAGCCCGTTCCTATATCGGCAAGGACGGTGCCTACGTATGCAAGGAAAAACTCAAAATGGGGTATGTATTAGACTGGTGCTGTTTTGCGGTATCCGCCATTATGCAGGACTGTAATTTCATCCCGAAATACCAGCCTGCGGTTTATGGCGTAGCACCCTTCCCGGCACGTTACGGCGATGGAATAACCGGAGAATGGTTCCGGAATGGCGAAAAGAATCCCCAGCCCGGCGATCTGATATTCTTCCTGTATTACGGATGCCCCATCGTAGACAAGTATTCGTGCAGTCACATTGGTATTGTAGAATCCGTTGACGGCGATATCGTCACCACACTGGAAGGAAACGTAGACGGCGATTATTACAACTGGGAAAACACCTCCACATTCAAGCGTAAAACCCACAAACTCAGTGACAGCACCGTCCACAGCTTCTTCCGTCCATACTGGAACAAATAAAAGCAATGTAAACGTGGAACGTGGAAAGCGGAATTGTATATACAACCATCCACTGACCACCTTCCACTAAACGATTCAAACTGAATATGCGCATAAACGACACATGTAGTGCTTGGCACGTAAATCTGATTACGGTACGTATGTAAAAATCGGTCGGTTTTAACCGGAAATCAGATAACGGCTGACTGCGTGTGTTTTTTTATGCCGGAAGGAGTAATATATTATGCCAGGAAATCAATTTCAGCGAATGGTCTTTGCCTTCATAACAGTGGTCATTACCGTACACGCCTATGTGTTCTATAGCCTGTATGTGGTTAACGGTGATGTTCTGATGGAGATAACCGGTCAGAAAAGTGTTCTCGCTGCAATCAACGCACAGGGCGGTGTATATATGTTTGGTCAGATGATGCCCATATGGGTAGTTGTTCTGGTCGAATTCGGTTTCGCCTATAGTCTGGAATGCCTGTTGGGCAGCCCACTGTCCTTTCGCCTTGCCAGCCGGATGTTTGACCCGAGAAAGAATCATCCCATGATTTTTGAAACCGTTATCATATCCTGCACCGTTCTGATTATGTGCCCTGCCATGAGTTTTATCGCCGCATGGCTGTATTATCCGTACTATGCTGGATTTCATATTCTGACATTACTTGCCAATTGGGGAAAGCTGATCTGTCTGAATTTCCCGTTTGCATTCTTCTCGCAGATATTTTTTATTCAGACGGTTGTCAGAAGATTGTTTGCCCTGATTTTTGCCAAAGATATTGCCGCCCGCAAATCTCAGCAGGAGGACGATCGTCCGCAGGATGAGCAAGAGGTCATTGCGGATATTTTCAAAAGGATGGACAAAATTCAGGAGGATCTTGCCCACGAAAGAAGACAAAGAAAAAAGCTCGCAGAAAAACTGGAGCATTGAACATTTCCCTCTGCCCGACAGGCAGGGGGATTTTCTGTTTTTCTCATCACTGCTTTGTCAGCAGCCATCAGCATAATCAGTGAAGCATTCAGATAGCAGTGCGTGCCGACTCGTATCCGTATCAGCGCACAAAAATGCGGAAGGTATTTTTATCAAAGTCAATCAAGCCGTCATTGCGCATTGCGTTCAGTTCACGGGTCAGCGCACTGCGGTCAGCACAAAGATAATCCGCCAGACCTACTCTGCCAAAGGGGATTTCAAAATAGATACTGCTGCTGCGCTTTGCCTGCAGGGACAGATAGCTCATAATTTTTTCCCTGAGTGATTTTTTAGACACGATCTGCATTTTTTCCATCAGATACAAATTTTTTTCTGTAACGCTTTTTAACAGATTATCTGCCAGACGATGATGATAGTCACATCTGCGTGAACAAGTATGCATGATCTTTAAAAACGGCAGAAGCAAAATTTTCGTTTCTGACACAGCTATAACAGATAGACAGCCGCATTCTTTTTCATCCAAAGCAAACACTTCACCAAACGTATCGCCTCTTTTCATGTCGCCGATAATAGTACGGTTGCCCCAGATATCATCCATCACTGTCCGGACCGTCCCGGACAGCACAATACCCAACTGTCTGACATGATTCTGTTCCGGCATAATCGTTGCATTTTTTTCATAACTGCTGACGACTGCCCCCATACATTCCAGCATAACAGCCAGTTCATCTGTCTGTATACCTTCAAACAAAGGAATGTCGTTCAAATTCTGATAATCCATTACTGCATCACTGTTCCATTTCCGAATCCTGTCATTTCCCGACAGAAAAAATGATTACTTTCATCGTTTCTATTATACACAATTATCGCTTTCATTGCAACACTTTTACATCTCGGCGCCGAGGCAGCGTGACGCTGCACCCTATACGCGTCAGTCGCTGCGCCGGCGTGCCGCCGGTGTCACTGCTCTCGTTCGTATTCCTTGACCCT
>CACZSU010000117.1 GCA_902783855.1 uncultured Ruminococcus sp. | reverse complement strand
TTTCATTTCTTTTATCCTCCTCATATCTCATCAGCGCCCAGCGGTGACGGACAATTTTCGTATCTCTTTTACTTCTCATTATACATCATTCTCCACACTTTGGCAATGTAGTTGAATGAATAAAAAGCAACTTTTCACAGCTTCTTCACACGGTCATTTCCTTCAAAAAAACTGACCCCGGAGGATCAGTTTTTTATATAATGTTCTGTGCTTTTATGCTGCCATCAGCGATTCTGGATACGGGCAGCTTTCAGCGTATTTTTCATCAGCATGGCAATTGTCATGGGTCCGACCCCTCCCGGAACCGGTGTGATATAGGATGCCTTCGGTTCAACGGATGCAAAATCCACATCTCCGCAGAGCTTGCCGTTTTCGTCTCGGTTAATACCTACATCCAGAACCACTGCGCCTTCCTTTACCATATCGGCAGTAACAAATTTCGGTCTGCCTACGGCGGCAACCAGAATATCAGCCTGCCGGCAGATTTCCTTCAGATTTTTCGTCCGGCTGTGACAGATCGTTACTGTACCGTTTTCATGCAGCAGCAGCATTGCCATGGGCTTTCCCACAATATTGCTTCTGCCGATTACCACACAATTTTTGCCGCTGACATCAATTCCCTCTGTGTGGATCATCTCCATCACACCCGCAGGTGTACACGGAAGAAAATCATAATCGCCGATCATGATCTTTCCAACATTGGACGGATGGAACGCATCCACATCCTTGAGCGGAGATATGGCATTAATCACTGCCTTCTCATCCAGATGTTCCGGCAGCGGCAGCTGACACAGGATTCCGTTGATTTCCTTCCGGTGATTCAGCTCATCAATCAGCTTCAGCAGCTCCTCCTGTGTAGTTTCAGCCGGCAGCGCATATTCCTCCGATACAAAGCCTACATCAGCACAGGCTTTTTTCTTATTATTGACATACACTCTGGAAGCCGGGTCATCACCAACAATGATAACTGCCAACCCTGGCGCAATTCCCTGTTCCTTCAACTCATCACATTCTTTTCTTACCTGTGCTCTGACACTTGCAGATACTTCTTTGCCGCTAATGATCTTTGCCATTTTCATTCTCCTTTACGTTTTCGTGTTCGTTATCGACCTGTGCGGTCTTTTTATCTGTTTCATTGGATTTCTTGTTCTCTGCTGTCACGCTGCCAGTGTCATTTCCGTCAGCTTCTTCTGTTTCCGCTGCCAATACACGGTGTTTTGCCTTTTGCAGATTTACGATCAGCAGAACGGTTCCTGTTATGACCAGTATGCCCGAAAGAATCTGTGATACCCGCAGATTCAGGAACGGGGTCATCAGGCTGTCAGTCCGCAGTCCCTCCACAATCATCCGCTCAAAGCCGTACCATATCAGATACAGTAAAAACATCTGTCCGTCAAATTTTCTCCATTTATAGCTTAAAAACCACAGCAGGAAAAAACCCGCAATGCACCAGACAGATTCATAGAAAAAGCAGGGGTGTACCGCAACGCCGCCTGTATTTTCACTCACCATGCCCCACGGCAGATCTGTTGGTGTGCCGAATGCTTCCTGGTTAATAAAATTACCCCATCTGCCCAGTCCCTGACCGATCAGGAAACCGGTTGCACTGATATCCAGTATAGCCGGAATATTCACCTTCAGAATTTTCGCCATAATGCACCCTGCGCCCATACCGCCGATAATACCGCCGTAAATAGCGAGTCCGCCGTTATGGATTGCAAAAATATCCAACAGATTATCCTTATAGTTATCCCATGAGAAAATCACAAAATATGCCCTTGCACCGATAATACCGCAGATCAGTCCCGCCAGCACACAGTCAATAAACGTATCCTGCTTGAGATGATAGCGTTTGAGATTTTTCATTGCATACAGCAGCGCCAGCAGAAACCCCACCGCTATAATAATTCCGTACCAATAGATACTGAAATTGCCGACCGTTACCGCTACACGGTTGACCTCCAGTGATTCTATCCCCAATCCGGGAAAGCTCACATGATATATCCCGTCATTCATCCTTCTTCTCCCTTTACCACAGAAAGGCAGCTGTTATCGGCATCCAGTTGGCTTTCCAGTCTTTCGTTCACATCCTGCAGCGTTAGTTCTGCCAATGCATCCAATGATGCATATATTTCCCGACCGGTGAATTCACCATTGATCAGTTCCATTGCGATAGCCTGTTTACTGTCCAGCCCTGCAATCTTCTTTCCGAAGACTACCTTACGGGCATTTTCAAAGCTTTCCTCTGACAAACCGTTCTTATGCAGCTGACGGATCGCATCGTGGATCATTTCGGCTGCTGCCTGCGGATCAGCAGATTCTCCTGAGAACAGCATGGAACGATAGCCCAGTCCCTCCAGATATTCATACCCGAATGAAGAATTGATCAGCTTTTCATCCAGCAGACGCCGGTACAGCTGGGAGCTTTCCCCTACAAATGCCTGCATCAGTACACTGGAACAAGCCAGCTCACGATCGGTTGCATACTGGTCGCCGCAGTGCTCCTTGAATCCCAGTTCGAACTGCGGCATTGCAATCGGCATAATCTGTTCCACATAGTGTTTGCCGACCTGATAGGGTTCTTCCGGCAGAAGCAGGCTGGTTTCGACAGCCTTGCTTGGCTTTATATTGGCGTCCACAATTGACAGAACCTCTGCCGGATCCACACCGCCGACCACTGTCAGCACCATGTTATGCAGATTGTAATAGCTGTTATAGCACTCATACAGTATTTCAGGTGTGATTTCCGCGATGGTTTCCACACTGCCTGCTATATCCAGACGAATCGGATGGTTCTGATACAAGCCGCCGAAAAGATTCATCATTACACGCCAGTCCGGATTGTCGTCATACATTTTTATTTCCTGTCCGATAATGCCCTGTTCCTTTGCCACCGTTTCCTTGGTAAAATACGGTGTCTGTATCAGATCCAGCAGGATTTCCAGGGATTCCCTGAATTTGTCTGTACACGAAAACAGATAGCCGGTCATATCAAACGACGTAAACGCATTGGCTGACGCACCGGTTTTGGCATATTTGGAAAACGCATCGCCGTCCTCGCTTTCAAACAGCTTATGCTCCAGATAGTGGGCTGTTCCGTCAGGAACCTTTACTTTTTTACCATCAAACAGAAATTCTGAATAAATGGAACCGAATTTAGTTCCCATATTGGCATAAACTGACTGAAAGCCTTTCTTCGGATACACCAGTATTGTCAGTCCCGAAGGATGCTCCATGCGAAAATAATGTTCTCCGATACGCTGATTTTCAATTTTCTGATAGTCCATATTCTGACGCCGTCTGCTGCGGCGGGTACACCCCTTTTCTCCTGATTATTTTTCGCCTCTGAGGGCAAATATCGTATCCGGCTGTACACAGTTAGCAAGCTCAATCACACGTTCCTTGCTGATTCTGTCTACTGTCTGTGCTGCTTCTGATGGGGACAGCTGGTGTGTTTTCAGCAGTCCGCCGATATAATATCCCTGCATTGCTGCCGGACTGTCCAATGCCGAAAGCAGCGAATTCTTGATTGCCAGTCTTGCTTCCTCCAGTTCCGCATCCGTTACCTCGCCCTGCTGCAGCAGATGCAGCTGACGGAAAATGCTTTCCTCGGTCTTTTCGATATTTTCGGTTTCTACACCGCTGTCGATCAGCATGATCCCCTTATTATTATCCACACGGCTCACGCAATAATAGCACAGGCTTTCCTTCTCACGGACATTCAGGAACAGCTTGGATGTCGGTGTTCCGCCCAGTACAGCCGACATCAGCGAATTTGCCAGACAATCCTCATCATTCTGGAAACACGCTGACCGGAATCCCATGACCAGCTTGGACTGGGATAATTCTTCTGTTTTGCCTGCCCGTCTGATTTCTCCCGGTGTATGCGGCACCGGAGATGCCAGTACATTTTTCCTCGGCGCACCGCCGAAATATTTTTCAAAACCCCTGAATGCCTTTTCCGGATCACTCTGACCGATCATTGTCAGCTCTACCTGTGCCTGATCGAGCAATGCTTTCCATGCTGCATAGATATCCTCATTTTTCAGTGCCTGCACATCTTCCCGGCTGCCGCAGCGTCCGATCGCATAGGCTTCTCCCTGACACATAGTTTCCACACACTGCTTAATGGCATACAACCGTTTATCATTATATTCTGCATCAATGCTTTCCAGCAGCTGCCGTCTTTCCTGTTCCATATCCTCAGACGAAAACAGTCCGCCCTGCACATTCGGCTCGAACAAAATAGAACAAAGCAGATCCGCAATCTCAGAAGAAACAGACATCCCATCATAGGCATAGGCATCGTTAATCCCGGCAGCTGCTATAGTAATTGCCTGATAATCTCCCAGCTGTCTGACAGACGGATACAGAGATGCGCCGTACAGGCTATCCAGCTTCTGACCAAGCGCAGTAAAATCAGGATACCGCTTGCATGATCTTGTCAGCACACACGAAAGCAGTGCATTGGCAGCAGCTGACTTTGGTTTCAGCGGTACCAGCAATGTTGCACTCAGCCTGCCCACCTTGAACCGATCGTCCCTGATGCTGCTGAAAGCAACTCCGTCACAAATTGTTTGGCGTATAAAATCCGACATTTTTTTCAGCTCCATACATCATTTATTTCAGATCCACATAATTTCTTACCATTGAATCAATATCTATATTATAACACAATCCTCCCAAATATAAAAGCAATTTTTCCCTGTCCTGCCAGGAAATCTGTTCTGCCCGGTAACGGTATGGAAGAATCCTTTTCTGAAAAACAAATCCATGTTCATACATTGGAGTTTCTTTTTCTCTGTTTCCTGTAAACGGTTATAAAGCAAAAAGCAAACCGCAAGGCTTCATCCCTGCGGTCTGCACTTGCTCTGTATGTTATCAGGCGCCTGCCGCCGCTAAAAACGGTTCGCCGATACTGTCACCTGCTCTGATTGCCCAGTCTACCAGTTCATTGCATACCTCTCTGGTAATATGGGTATCCTCCTTGATTATATCAATATCTTCCTGCATAATATGAATCTGTTCTTTCATTTCGTCCATGCCCTGCTCCAGACGAGTAACTCTCTGGTTCAAACTATCGACTTCCTGTTTCAAGCTGGAAACATCCTGCTTCAGCACTGCAACATCTTGTCTGATAGGCTCGACTTCCTCTCTCACCACAAAGCGTATTGCCTGCAATAATTCCTGATCTGTCATATTTTCACTTCCTTACTCTCCAAACTATCAACACATACGTTTTACTATAGTTTATCACACTACACTACAAAAAGCAACATATTTTTCAGTGCGCCGAGCCGGCGCTCCATGAAAGCGTTATTCGCTGCACTTTGGTTATAGCCTGAACAGATTTACACCCGCGGAATACATTTAACTGCACACGGCTTTTTCGCAGCTCATTCAAATTGGCAGTTACTCTGTTTGCCAACCATTATTTTACACTTTGCTCAGCGTGCCAACTTTTTATATGGGAGCTTTCCCTAAGAATGTCTGACTGCCTTGACGGCTTCGTTCAGCATGGCGGCTGCGACGGGAACTGCCGCACGGTAACCGGAATTTCCGTGTTCCACAATCACGGCAAATGCAAACGGACAGTCCTCGTCCGTGACAAAGCCTGTTACCCATCCATGTGCATCCTCGCCGCTGTCGCTGACTTCGGCAGTGCCGGTTTTGGCACATACGTTGACCTCCTGGCTGAAGCTCCAGTTGCCATAATTGTTATCCACACAGTAATCCATCATTTCTGACAGCTTATCGGCAATGTCCTTACGCATCATCTGCTCTGCCGCAGCTGATTGACGGTCGGGGGCAGGCACTCCGAAATCACCGGATACATTCTTCACCAGCATCGGCATCATAGGTGTTCCCCCATTGGCAATAGCAGCGGATATCATTGCCATGTGAATGGGTGTTTCCATAACCTTATACTGACCGACACCGGACCACGCAAGCTCATGTGTGGTTGCCTTTGAAACATCATATGTGCTTTCACCGGTTTCTATGCTATCTAATTTCCAGGTGCGGTTAAAGCCCATTTTTTTCGCCTGTTCCGTCATCTTCTGTTTGCCGATATCCACGGCAAGGTGAGCGAAATAGCTGTTACAGGAGGTTTTCAGTGCCTCCTTCAGATCGACATGACCATTGATTTCGTAACAAATAACTGGTTTTCCTCCAATCATGTCGGATCCTGTACAATCATATTCTCTGTTTTCCACATTATCAATGTACCGCAATGCTGCTGCTGACGTTACCAGCTTGAATGTAGAACCGGGAGGGTAGGCTGCCGACAATGCACGGTTGATATACGCTCCTTCATAGGCATCATTTGTTTCGATATCCTGCGGCTTGTTCATCGGATCATAGGTGGGGGTACTTGCCAGACAAAGACATTCACCGGTTTTGTAATTATACAGTACGGCTGCTCCCTTGAACTGTCCCAGTGCCTGATAGGCTGCTTTCTGAACATTTCCGTCAATCGTCAGCTTGATATTTTTACCTGTTTTCAGCATATCCGGCTGTCCCAGTCCGAAAATAAAGCTATAGCCCGACAGATCCGACCGGTACGCTGTCTGGATGGCAGTAGAATTATTCACGCTGTCATCTCCCACTACCGGCATACAGGCGCAGCGCATGGTATAGTCATCATGATATTTTCTTTTTCCGTTCTCACTGTATGCCAGTACAACACCGTTTCTGTCTGTGATCGTACCGGCGTGCTCCAGTCCGCTGTTGTCAGACAGATGGTCATTCATCGGCATAGACGCCCATTCAGCTGCGTGAATGGACAGGTTAAATACGAAATAGCCGATACCAACAAAAAATGCCAATGTCATCAGCAGAACGGGCAGTGCTCTTGTGCGGGTTTTCTTCATTTCATCGCCTTACCTTTCACATCAGCTTATACTTCAACAAATTCCGCTTCCTCGGATACTACCTTAGTTTTTTTATTTTTGATATGCCGGTGAACATAGGTTCTTTCATCGGCTGCCTTGATAAATGCCAGCAGTCCCCAGCTTGCTGCCATGCTGCTGCCGCCGTAGCTGACAAAGGGCAGGGTCACGCCGGTCAGCGGAAGAATATCCGTCACACCAAAAATATTCAGTGCTGACTGGAATACAAGCAGTCCGGCTGCCGAACAAGCCGCTATAGAGTAGAAGGTGGAACGGCTTCTGGTAGTAACGCCGCGGGCATACAGCATCCATCCGCCGATTACAACAGCTGTCAGAACAGCAATAATCAGTCCGATCTCCTCACACATCATGCAGAACACCAGGTCATTTTCGGATGCAAACAGGTATTGCAGACAGCCCTTGGAAAGCCCCAGACCAAACAGACCGCCGCTGGCGGAATAAATCAGCGAATTCACCTGCTGATAGCCTGTGGAATCGGCATATTCCCATACATGACCCCATGCCGCGAAACGATCCGCAATATAGGGCTTGACCGACAGCATGATAATAACGCCCAGTCCTGCTGCTGTGATTGCCAGAATGACTGTCTTGATATCACCTGAACGCATAAACGCAATGATCAGGAAGGTTACAAAAAAGATTACCGCCGTACCGAAGTCACTCATCAGCACCAGCAAGCCTACACTGATCGCTGAAACAATAATAAACTCTGTCAGACTTTTTTTCGTCTGCAACACATCCAGTGTAGACGCGCCAACAAAGATATAGGCAATTTTCGCAAATTCAGAGGGCTGCACAGAAATCGGACCCAGCACAATCCAGTTTTTAGCGCCATGCTGCACCGTTCCCAACACCAGTGTGGAGCCAAGCAGCACAATCGCTCCGATAGAAATGATCAGGTGCCATTTCATTACCCTGTCCGGGATCTCAATAAACCATATCATAAACGAATAGATAATCATTCCCAGCACAACGGCTGCCAGCTGTACATATGCCTGGCGTGTGTCCGTATTATGTGTCGCTGCCAGCATTACACCGGTTCCTGACAACAGCAGCGCCAGAGATTCCAGCTCGAAATCCCGCCGCTTGAATGCGTTATAAGATATGGCATAGAATACAAACATCACAACTATGAATCCTGCTGCCGGAATCACAGCAAAGGTATTGCCATCCATATTGATCACTGCCTGCAGCAGCAGCATTGCCATATATACAGTGATGAGTCCCAGCATAACAGGTGCCGGTACTCTCTTATCCTCCTTTTTTGCTCTTGACTTCATTGCCGGAGCGATACTTCTGCGAAGTACCAGCCGGGTGTTGCCCAGTGTGATAATATCACCGACTGCCACACTGCATCTGCCAGCGGTTTCCCTGCCGTTGACCAGCACCCCTGCCTTTGAACCTGTATCTGTAATAAACCAGCCGTCGTTCCTTCGCAGCAGCACCGCATGATCACGGGACACGGAGGGATCATTGATTACAATATCCGAGCTTTTGCTCCTGCCGATGGAGTTTTCCCAGTAACGGACGGGATACGATATTTTTTCCTGGTCATTATCCAGCACGATCAGAGCGTGTTCTTCCCTGCGTCCGCCCTTCAGCGATACAAAGCACAGCACCACGATCAGCAGTGCCATCAGCGGCTCCGCAACACGCAGTAAAAATGATACAACCTGTGCAATATCTTCCATCTGATTATCATCCTTTCCTTATTCCTGTTTCATCCCCGTTCCGGCGAGTTTCCGGTACAGTTCTCTTGTTATACTATACCATGCCGGAATGTAATTTTCCATATCAATTCTGAAAATATTGGATACAGTCGGGTAAAAATAAATGCATTTTCGTTATTTTTCTTTGCTTTTCGTGATGATCCGGCAGCATTCTACAGCAGTTTTATGCCAGTTAATGACAATTCTCCCGCTGTTTTTTACCTTACTTTCAAATAATCAAAATTAGTTGGCACACAAAGTGACTGTCAACCAAAATAAGCTGCGTAAAAGCCGTGTGTAACTAAATGCATTCCGCGGGTGTAAATTTATTCAAGCTATAACCAGAGCGGAGCGCCGGAAACTAATACAAGTCAAGCCCACACGTGGGAGATGTAATAGCAGAAGGGTCAAGAAATACGAACGAGTACAGCGACACCGGCGGCACGCCGGCGCAGCGACTATCGCGTATAGGGTGCAGCGTCATGCTGCCGCCGGCTCGGCGCAAATAATTACAAAAGCCAAAAAACTATTTACAAATCCGAAAAAACAGGTATAATAGATATCAGAATGAACGGTGTGACCAGCTTTTCCGGTTGTGCCTGACTAACCATAATTTCTGATGAGGTATGATATGAAAAAACCAACATTTATTATAGCAGAAACACTGCTTTCCATGGTACTGATTGCTTCTCTGGCTGCAGTTGCGGTGCTGGCAATTGATATCAATACGGATGGCAGTATTATCCCACCCGAAATTTACGGCGGCAAATCCCGGATCCAGAAGGATACTGCCAGCCTGACAGAAGATTCCGCCCCGCCCAAGCCCTCTGATCCGGTAAAGGAAGAAACCTCCAAAGCGCCGGAAACACCTAAAGCATCGCCTGAAAGTGACCTGAACAAAACGCTGATCTTACAGGAGCCTGCCGGTCTGAACAGCCAGCCTGAGGATCTGACCAGATATATCAGTCAATACGGGTTTGATTATGAAGGGCTGAGTTTCAACCGCTGCATTGTTGTTGATTCGGACGACAAAAGCAAAGCGAATGTCTACTGCTACCAGAAAGGTGACAATGGCTATTGGTGGAATATTGCTGGTAAAAACAAATTCATCACGGATAAGGCTTTTGTCGGTGAAAAGGGTCCCGATTATAATATCACGCCCGGTTCCAAAAAATCGCCCCTTGGGTTCTATATGCTGGGACAGGGCTTTTATATCGGTCAGAAGCCGGTGAGCACCTATCCTATGTTTGAAATCACGGACAGCACTTACTGGGTTGACGACCCGAAATCCGCCTTTTATAACACGAAGGTGGACGGCACTGACAAGAAGGACTGGAACAGCGCTAATCATATGATTACCCAGACAGAAGCCTATAAATACGGCTTGGTGGTCAATTATAATACCAATAATATCAGCAGCGAGCTTGCATCCTCTATTTTTATGTACTGCGGCAATGCTCCCACAGAGGGCGGTATCGCATTGCCCGAAAACGTTATGCTGGCTATCCTCAATTGGCTGGATGAAGACAGTCTTGCTTACATCTATATCGTCTGAAGCATCAGCAGCACAGAAACCATATCCGTTTCTGTGCTGCTTTTTTGCATCTGAGTAAAAAAATACCAGAAGGATATGAATCACCATCTGGTTTACAGCCAGGGAATCGTTTTCAGGAATACAGCAAATGGAAATGTAACGAAATTTCAAGATATTTTATTAAAAATTACGAAAATAGTCTTGTAATTATCGGCATAATGGTATATAATCTGGTATAGTGATGAAAAAATAATGACAGGGTAAACTGTTTTTATAACAAAATTACAAAGGAGGCTTATTTTATGAAACAGTATACAGCAAAGAATATCTTTAATATTGCGCTCGCAGGTCACAGCGGCTCGGGTAAAACATCACTTGCCGAAGCCATGCTCTATCTGTGCGGCGGTTCCGATCGTCTGGGCAAGGTCAGCGATGGTAATACTGTACTGGACTATGATGCAGAGGAAATCAAACGTAAAACTTCTGTACAGACCTGTATGGCGCCGATCGAATGGAAAAATAAGAAGATTAACCTGATTGACGCTCCCGGTCTTTTTGACTTTGAGGGTGGTCTGTATGAAGCTGCACGGGCGGCGGATTCCGTGTTGATCACTGTATCGGGCAAAGGCGGCGTCAGCGTTGGTACGGAAAAGGCAGTCAAGGCTGCTGATAAAAGAGGGCTGACCAAGATCTTCTTTGTAAACGGACTGTGCGATGAAAGCTCCCGTTTCTATCGTGTGTTTGAAAGCCTGAAATCATCCTTCGGACCATCGGTTTGTCCGGTTGTGGTACCGTATATAGTAGATGGTCAGGCAGACTGCTATGTCAATCTGCTGGAATATAAGGCATATAAGTATATTGACGGCAAGATCAATGTAGTGCCGCTGCCGGATATGGGCGACAGACTGGAGGGTCTGAGAACTGCTATCTGTGAGGCAGTTGCAGAAACCAGTGACGAAATGTTTGAAAAGTACTTCTCCGGCGAGGAATTCACTCCCGAGGAAATTATTGTAGGCGTCAGCCAGGGCGTTAAGAACGGCAGCATCAGCCCTGTTTTCTGCGGTGATGCGCTGCTGACTTATGGTGTGGAGCAGCTGCTCAATGGGCTGATCTGGCTTGCACCCAATGCAGAAGATAAATCAGCTGAAATGGCAGTTGATCTGGATGGAGAACCAGTGGAACTGAGCGTCAATGAGGATGGGGCTGCCGCAGCGGTTATTTTCAAGACAGTTGCTGACCCGTTTGTCGGAAAGCTGTCCTACTTCAAGGTTATTTCAGGCAAGATAGGTCCCGATACCCAGCTGGTGAATATGAGAACAGGCTCCAATGAAAAGGTGTCCAAGGTAATGATTGCCAAGGGCAAAAAGCTGGAGGATGCTCCTTATATTGGTGCAGGTGATATCGGTGCTGCTGCGAAGCTCTCTGCCAATACCGGCGATACACTCTGTTCACCTGTCAGAAAGGTTATTCTTGATGGCGTGGATTATCCGCAGCCGTCGCTTTCCATGGCGGTTGCTCCCAAGACAAAGGGCGAAGAGGATAAGGTTGCACAAGGCATCCAGAAGCTGAGTGAGGAAGACCCCACCATTCGTTTTGAGAGCAATCACGAAACCCATCAGATGATTATCAGCGGTATGGGTGAGCAGCATCTGGATGTTATCGTATCCAAGCTGAAATCCAAATTCGGTGTAGATGTGGTGCTGTCCAAGCCGAAGGTAGCTTACCGTGAAACGATCCGTAAGAGCGTAAAGGTTCAGGGAAGATATAAGAAACAGACAGGCGGTCATGGTCAGTTCGGTGATGTGTGGATTGAATTTGAACCGTGTGACAGCGAAGGAATGGAGTTTGCCGAAAGAGTAGTCGGCGGCGCTGTTCCGAAGGGCTTCTTCCCGGCGGTTGAAAAGGGTCTGCGTGACAGTATTGCAAAAGGTCCGCTGGCAGGCTATCCGGTAGTAGGTCTGAAGGCAACTCTGTACGATGGTTCCTATCATCCGGTAGATTCCTCGGAAATGTCATTCAAAACAGCCGCATCCCTTGCCTATAAAGACGGTATGCCTAAGGCAAATCCGGTTCTGCTGGAGCCTGTTGGTACGTTGAAGGCAGTTGTTCCGGGTGATAACATGGGCGACGTTATGGGCGAGATTACCAAGCGCAGAGGTCGTGTGCTGGGCATGAACCAGGCTGATGACAATATGCAGGAAATCGAAGCAGAGGTTCCGCAGGCTGAAATGAGCGATTTCTCCACCTTTATCCGTCAGTGTACGCAGGGCAGAGGCTATTTCACCTTTACCTTTGAAAGATATGAAGAAGCACCCCGCAACATTGCCGATAAGGTGATCGAAGAGGCTGCACAGGCATAAGTGCCTTTGTGCCGCAGTGAATAAAAACTGTTCCCGCAGAGCATATCTCTGCGGGAATTTTGTACTTGTGCTGCGCTGGAGGAACCCCTTCCTGAAAAAACGTATTTTTGCCAATAAAATATTTTATGATTTTCTATTCATTCATGGATGAAAGAGGTCATGCTCCGGTTCCTTTCCTGAAAACTGAATATTGTTAATGAATCCACTCTTTACGCTGTATTACACTTGGTATATTATACGAATTGTATAATAAAAAATGCGCAAAAAAACAACCGCCCGATCAGGAGCGGTCGCTTTTTTTATAGTTGCTGCAGTCATAATCAATTTTAAAACTCTGTACTCTAAGCCGTCAGAGTATGTTCTGATCGCCTTGGCGATCCTTGAAGGAACCTTAGTGGTTCAGGGGGTTGTGTTTTGTTCTGATAATATAATAGCACACTTTCGTTTACAATTTGGTAATAGTTTATTATTATTCTGTAAATAAAATGTGTAATTAACATTGAATATTTCTAAGGTTGATTTAAGGTTCATTCAAGGTTTGTCAGAAAAACGGCTTAACAAGCGGGTTTCAGAGTTTTAAAAATTAAATCCTGCATATCCCCAATTTTGAACTTCTTCATATTTGATATAAATCCGGTCAGAAGTAACCGAAAGAACAGACGAAACAATATCGGTCAGCCCGGCTGTCAGTGCATCGTATTCGCTGCGGGAAGCAGAGCCGTAAATCTTCACTTCGATAAAGGCATTGGGGACGGAGGTATCTCCTTTGAAATACAGTCGCTGCTGATCCTCAATATTGACCATCAGCCATGCCTCAGATTTTCCCTTGATACAGGTAATAGCTTTGCCAAAGGCAGACTTGAGCTGTTCTTCCTGTGCCGGGGAAACCGGAATATTGACTTTCACATTAATAAAAGGCATTGTAATCACCTCGTGACATACTTATACTTATCTATAATATACATCAAAAATTCAATTATGTCAATGTTTTTGTGAAAGTTTTTTGTGGGTTTTTTAATCGCTATTGCATCCGGGGAATGTTTTTTGGGTTGATGCAGCAGGGCCCGTCTGCTGTGTGCAGGCGGGCGCAAAATTTAACTGAGAGTGTGCGGCACCGGCGGCGAATGCCGATACAACAGCTGGGGGCTGGAATCATATTTTCTTTGCCTGACTCTTTGCTTGTATATGCAGCACAGCTGAAAGGACTGTTCAGCAAGGTTATCTCACTCTGCTTCCGGGCGTGCATCCGTCCGTGAAAATTACGCTTACATTTTCTCCGTCTTCCGCTGCCAGAATCATTCCATTACTCTCAACGCCGCATAGCTTCGCCGGTTTCAGGTTCGTTACCACAATCACACTTCTGCCGGTCAATTCCTCCGGCTTGTAATATGCTGCTATACCGCTGGCTACGGTTCTCTCTGTGCCTGAACCATCGTCCAGCGTCAGCTTCAGTAATTTCTTTGAACGTTTGATCGGCTCGCAGGTCAGAATTTTCGCTACCGTCAGCTCAACCTTCATGAAATCCTCAATGCCAATCATAGCAAGACCTTCCGGTTTCTTCTCCGGCTTTTTCTCATCTGCTGCGGGTTTCTCTGTTTTCTGATTGCCGATGATCTGATTCAATGCTTCAATTTCTTTTTCGACATCTATTCTCGGGAAAATAATCTCTCCCTTTTTCACGGTTACATTCTTTGGCAATACACCGAATGCAGCTGTCTGATCATATTGTACATCCGCCTCAGCAGCACCGATCTGTTCCCAGATTTTCGGCATGGTAGTGGGCATGAACGCTGACAGCAATGTGGATATGATACGGATGGCTTCCAACAGGTTGTACAAGACGGTTGCCAGACGAATTTTCTTTGATTCGTCCTTAGCAAGCACCCATGGAGTTGTTTCATCTATATATTTGTTGGCACGGGATACCAGCTTGAATATTTCTGCCAGCGCATTTGCCAGCTGTGTCTTGTCCACGTATTCATCCACCGCGTCGGAAAGTCCGGTTGCCATAGAAATCAGCTCATCGTCAAATTCGCCTGCTTCTCTTTCCTCCGGCAGAGTGCCGCCGAAATATTTTTCTACCATTGCCACTGTTCTGGAAACCAGATTGCCCAGTCCGTTTGCAAGGTCTGTATTGATGCGGTTGATCATGATTTCGTTGGAGAAGGAGCTGTCTGCACCCAGAGCCATTTCTCTCATGATATGGTAGCGGATAGCGTCCGCCCCGTAGCGTTCGCCGAGAATAAAGGGGTCTACCACATTCCCCAGCGATTTGCTCATTTTTTGTCCGTTAAAGGTAATCCAGCCATGCACTGCCAGATGCTCCGGCAGCGGCAGCTCCAGTGCCATCAGCATTGCCGGCCATATGATCGCATGGAACCGCATAATATCCTTTGCTACCATGTGTACATCTGCCGGCCAGTAGTGATCGTAATCCTGGTACCGTCCGTTGTTGTAGCCCAGCGCTGTGATATAGTTGGACAGTGCATCTATCCAGACATATACAACGTGCTTTTCATCAAAGGTAACCGGTATACCCCACTTGAAGCTCGTTCTGGATACACACAAATCCTCCAGACCAGGCTTGATAAAGTTATTGACCAGCTCGGTTGCCCTTGTTTTCGGACGCAGATAGTCTGTTTCTGTCAGCAGCTTTTCGATCCTGTCAGCAAAGGGCGCCATCTTGAAGAAATAGGCTTCTTCTTTTGCTTCCTTAACCTCTCTGCCGCATTCAGGGCATTTTCCGTCTACCAGCTGGCTGTCTGTCCAGAAGCTCTCGCAGGGAGTACAATACTTTCCCTTATACTCACCTTTATATATGTAGCCTCTGTCATACAGCTCCTTAAAAATTTTTTGTACAGCCTCTACATGATAATCATCTGTTGTACGGATATAGCGGTCATAGCTGATATTCATATAGCTCCAGAGCTTTTTGAATATTTCAACGATCTCATCAACATACTGCTTGGGGGAAACACCCTTCTCAGCAGCCTTTTGTTCAATTTTCTGTCCATGCTCATCCGTGCCTGTCAGGAACATGACGTCATACCCCTGCATCCTCTTATATCTTGCGATAGAGTCGCAAGCTGTTGTCGTATAGCAGTGACCGATATGCGGGTTACCCGACGGATAATATATCGGTGTTGTGATATAAAATTTTTCTCCGTTATGCTTGTGCACAACCATTCCCCCTTATCTTTTTTATCCTGCTGCCGCAGGCAGCATTTTACATATATATCTTATCATAAATCCTTTGCATTATCAAGCACAGAAAAAAGATTTGGCGCCGGCGGCGAGCCGCCGCTGGCTGAACGCGATAGTCGTTGCGCCGGCGTGCCGCCGGTGTCAATGCTCTCGTTCGTATTCCTTGACCCTTTTGCTATGGTATTTCCCACGTGTGGGCTTGACTTGTATTATAGCCTGAATAGATTTACACCCGAGGAATGCATTTAACAGCACACGGCTTTTACGCAGCTTACTCTGGTTGGCAGTTATTTTGTTTGCCAACTTATATTTTACACTTCGGGCGCCGAGCCGCCGGTTGTTACTCTGTCAGAAAATCCTCTACCAGATCCATCAGATGCTCCGGATATGCCTGTTCACGGCAAATCAGATCACAGAAACGCTGCAATCTCCGATAATCATCTGTTATATCATCTGCCCATTTCAGCCATTCACCATTTTTATCCAGCATGGCGATACCATAGGTTCTTATCTTTACACCCTCCTCATCCATCCAGCTTGTCGGATAGATCGCATAAACCCACTCCTGGTTTGTTGTCCGATAAATTGTCTTTTGCTCCATGGAAACGGCACCCTCTCTGTGTTTTCACTCCCCGTTCAATCCGTATAATTTCAGAATCGCTTCTGTGGTTGTCCTCACATGAATTTTCTGATAGCTGCCGTACAATATGGTTTTGGCAGTGCTGACAGAAATATGCAGCAGTTCGGCTATTCTTCCTATAGACAGCCCTTCTCCTGTCATTTGCAAAACGCGGCACTCTCTCGGCGTTAGCTGTTTCATGACGGACTCGTTAATGATCTGTGTGGATCCGGACGGGATCAGAAATATCTCAATTTCTTTTACCGTACCGTCAAAAATGATCGGATACGCCCCGAAGATATAGGGATCACCGGCTGCCATTGTGGCTCTGCCGACATAAATCTGTTTGCTCTCTATACATCTGTTGAATATGTAAGAATGAAGAATATCTGAACGGCGTACTTTTCCCGCTTCAATCAGCAAGGACAAAAAATCATTGATGTCTTCAAAATAAATGCTGCCGCTCTCCGATATTCTCAGCAAGCCGCAGCCTATCAGATACGTATGCAGCATTGTTTCGGACAAAGCAGGGCCGCCTGTGAGCGCAGGTTCTGCCTCTGTTACCAGACGATTTCCTCTGATCTGCATCTTCGGGAAATCTATTATAGCATCTATCCCCCAGAAAATATTGTCATATTCAGGAAAGTTTATAATAAAATAAAACTGGCTGCGGCCTTCTCTGTAGTGGGCGTAATAATGATACAACAATTCTCTGTTACCTTTTGTCATCAGCTTTTGGATGTTTTGACCGATATCATCCATTTCGCATCTGCATAGATGTACAAAGGTTGTGTCTGCATTTGTCAGGTATATTTCGCCGTCCGGTTTCTGAATAAATTCTGCAAATAAAGATTTCGATTCTGACCCTGTTATGGTTTTCCCATCCACATTCGTCACGCTCCTGGTTTATAATATGACATAATTCGACAAACGAACTTAGTTATTATAGCAAAGCTGTTGATGCAGTTACGTTAATTTTTTATAATTTTCACATCTGTTATTTAAAGGATATCAAAAAAATAATGAATGGGTTTCGTTTTCGTATAACCTGAATCTGTGAAGCTCAAATCATACAATTAGAAAAACAGTGGTATCTGTGCGTGTTTTATACAAATATTGCCCAAAAAGGTGCGATTATTAATTGTTACTTGTGTTTTTAACCTTTTAGTCGCCTGCGGTGTTGGAGAAGGCAATTTCACAGATTCAGGAGCTATAGAAAACCGGAATTACTCTATACCAACTTCCGGGATGCGCCAAACAGATGCTCAATTCAAAGCAGAGCCGCTATAATCCAAAACCAGACTTAGTGAACAAACTTCCTTATGCTACTGTAAAGTACCCTCCAGAATGATGTAAGCGAGGACGCCCCGGCGCTATGGCACCGGGGCACTGCAGCGTGACGGAGCATAGAAAGTAGCCCGTCTATCGTCCGCCGGCGTGCCGCCGGTGTCAATGCTCTCGTTCGTATTCCTTGACCCTTCTGCTATTGCA
>CACZSU010000116.1 GCA_902783855.1 uncultured Ruminococcus sp. | reverse complement strand
TCCCCCATGCCACTGTAAAGTACCCTCTGAAATGAGGCAAGAGGCGCTCTTTGCTGATAACAATTCCACTTTCCACATTCCACATTCACTATGGTTTCTTGCTTCTGTAGGATTGGTCAAAATGACCATGATATTGGAAATAACATTGTGCGAAATGATAAAAATAAAATATTTTTTAAAATTACTTTTATTAATTTGTACTATATGTTATAATATATGCAGTTGTTTTGTGTCAGTACAGAATAATGCCGCAGTCCTGCACTGTGATGCACTATTTGTGATTGACAGTGAATTTTTTGTATAGGAGGCAAAAATTATGTATTATTTGGGTATTGACCTCGGCGGTACGAATATCGTTGCGGGTGTGGTTAATGAAGACGGTCAGATTATTATTAAAGAAAACCGCAAAACCTCCAGACCGTGTACGATGGAAGGTCTTTGCGATGATATGGCAGAATGCGCAAAGGCTGCTATCGTCAACGCAGGTATCAGTGCTGCTGATCTGCAGTATGTGGGAATCGGTGCGCCCGGTGCTGTTAACAGTGAAACCGGTGTCATTGAATTTGCTAATAACTTCAACTTCCATAACTGGGAAATCGTCAGAATGATGGAAGAACGCCTGGGTATGAAGGTCTATGTAGAAAATGATGCAAATGCTGCTGCTTATGGTGAATATTGCGTCGGCGCTGCTAAGGACGCTAATGATGCAGTGATGATTACACTGGGAACCGGCGTTGGCGGCGGTATTATCGTGGACGGTATGATCTATAGCGGCTCTAACTATGCAGGCGCTGAGGTTGGTCATACAGTTATCCAGCATAACGGACGTCTTTGTACCTGCGGCAGACGCGGCTGCTGGGAGGCTTATTCCTCTGCAACCGGTCTGATCAATATGACCAAAGAGGCTTGCTCCATCCAGCAGGCTCCCAATTATCTGCTCTATCAGATGATCGGCGGCGATCTCAGCAAGATCGAGGGTAAAACAGCATTTGATGCTGCGCAGCAGGGCTGCCCGCTGGCTAAATCCGTTATTGATATGTATGTAGATTATCTGGGCTGCGGTCTGGTGAATATTATCAATGTGTTCCAGCCGGAAATTCTCTGCATCGGCGGCGGTATCAGCAGACAGGGTGACTATCTGCTCCAGCCGGTTATGAAGATCATCGAGCATGACAGATATACCAAACATAATAACAAGCAGACAAAGGTGTGCATTGCACAACTGGGCAATGATGCCGGTCTGATCGGCGCAGCTTTCCTCGGAAAGTGATTGCCCGTAAAACAGAACATAATGTGTTTTTCAGCAGCACGGTACGGAATGTATCGTGCTGTTTTGCTGTATTTTTTAACAAAACGTAAAATTTTTTTCTATTATTGACAAAAGGTGAACGCGTATTATAATGAGATTCACAGATGCAGTGTAAACAGATCGTTGCATTTTTGCAAGGAACGCTTGGTTGAAAAGCTGCATAAATGCGTGTAAGATGGTATTATAGATTTTTAAAATGGAGGTAAAGGTATGAAGCAAAAACGATTGTTGAAACGTTCCGGTTCAGCAATACTGGCAGCACTGCTCGTCAGCAGTACTGTTGTGCCCATTTCGTCTGTTGATGTCGCAGCATACAGTAGTATGGGGCAAAACAGAGATTTTAATGGTCACCTTGGTATTGTCGGCAGCATGACCAGATGGGGCGAGGTTTCGGATGTTCCTATGAACGATAATGATGGTGACGGCATATACGAGGGTATTTTTCACATTCTTGTTACTGACAATATGCTTATCGACGATAGCATTCAATTCAAGGTTCGTGAAGACGAAAGCTGGGATAATAACTGGAGCGTATATGAAGCTGACTATGACCGTACATACAACAGCCAGACCAACTGCAGAATTGATAAGGTAATCGTAAAAGACAGCAGCGGTGCAACAGCAGTGAAGCTGTTTACGGTTAATGCAGTCGATGAATTGCCGCTGACCAATGTTTCCGTGCTTACCCGTACAGAGGTGAGTGTTGGCTCAGCTATTCCGATGATCGGCAAAGCAGTCGGCGGAACAGGTCCTTTTACCTACGCATTCTATTTCAAGCGTTCTTCGAATACAAAGTGGAAGGTACTGGGGACAGAATTCGGTACAGAAACCACCGCAAGACTGAAACCCACCGCATCCGCAAGCTATGATATTCGTATTGTTGTCAAAGACAGCACAGGCAAAACCGCTGAAAAAACCTTTACAGTGGTTGTCAAATAAACCTACTATGACAATCGGATAAACCAAACTGACCTCCCCTCCGTTATGTATCAGACAGTACATGACGGAGGAGAGGTCTTTTAAAGTTACACTGGGGGAAACCTTTCCTGAAAGACAAATTTTTGCTTCATTCAATGGTATCGGGATGCATACACCAGCCCGCCAATTCAAAGCCTGGCTGGCGGCGAGCCGGCGCTCCCTGAACGCGTCAGTCGCTGCGCCGGCGTGCCGCCGGTGTCACTGCTCTCGTTCGTATTCCTTGACCCTTCTGCTA
>CACZSU010000115.1 GCA_902783855.1 uncultured Ruminococcus sp. | reverse complement strand
GGTCAAAAGATTCGACCGAGAGCATCGGGAGCGCCGGCTCGGCGCCCTCTTGTGGTCTTCCTCTTTGGTCTACCAACCAACGGCTGTCATAATAGCAGGTTCGGCGAATGCCGATATAAAAGCTGCGGGGCTGTTTTGCAAAGCCTCCTAAGTCACTAAATTCCTCTTTGCTGAAAGCAATATAATTTTCCGTTTTCCACTTTCCATTTTCCATTTCAGAAGAGCCTTTTTCCAGCGAATCCTGATATGAAAGCTGCGGGGCTGTTGCGTAAACGTTTCTTCGCTCATATTTTGTAATCAGTGTTTCCCTAGATAATGGGCATTATTCTTTATCTTTGACACTTTCGACCATATCCCAGCGTTTCATGGACTGCATTGCGATCAGGTGGCTGACAACAATATAGCCAAACACCAGCAGGATCGTAAACAGGTATTCCGGCAGACTGTTGGCAAACACATATTCTCTGCCTTCTGTACTGAGCATCTGCAGTCCCACCTGCGCCACGTAAATACCGGTGGGCAGTCCGATCACACAGGAGCATATAAACTGCAGGAATGACTGAATAAACCAGTTACGGGAAATATCCCGGTGCTGGAAACCAAGCGTTCTCAGAATACACAGCTCCTTCTTCTTCTCCAGAAGATTCGTCTGGGCAGTATTGATCACGATCACCAGACCGATAATAATGGCAAAAACGATAATAATCCATGCTGCCAGATCATAGGTACGGAATATTTTTTCATTACCCATAAGCGACATTCTCGTGAATACGATATACAGGTAATCGCTGCTCTCACTCAGAAATTCCAGCAGCTTTTTTTCATCCTTTTCTGAAATATTACAGATCACCGAGCCAAAGGTAACGTCCCCCAGTTTTTCGGCTGTCGCCGGGGATATATACTGAAAACGGCTGATGCACTGATCAGAAATATCCGTTACCTGTATATCCACACCGTCCACTGATACTGTATCACCGGCAGAAACACCCAGTGTCTGTGCCAGATGCTTTTCCAGAATCATACCATCCTGTGGAATGGTCAGCTGTCTGCTTTTTTCTCCATATACACCCACAAGCTTTGAATCGGCTGCCAGACCGTTAATGACGGCTTTTTCCTTTTGTTTGCCGAACGAGATTTCCGACTGGAAATACGGCAGCTTTGTGGCATCCTTCACGTAGCCAAGCGTATTCAGCTGTTCAATAAATGCATCATCCGGTTCATTTTTGAAAAATATCTGACAATCATAATGAATCCGTTCCTCGTACATCTGATGCAGGATATAATTCTTGGAAGTAATGAACGCCAGCGAAGAAAATATCATCATGACAGAAGCCGCTACACAGACCACGGAAAAGACAAACCGCATTTTATTCCGCAGCATAGAAGTAATGCTGAACTTCATCATAGGAGAAGCATGAGCCGTCAGCTTCTGCACCAACTGCGGTATTTCCGCTGTCATCGGTGCAGGACGGGACATTGCCTCCGAAGGATGGATGCGGGCAATGGAGCTGGTACTGATCAGGGTGGAAATCTGTCCCACCACCAGTGTCAGCACTACCGAAAGCACCACCATTTCGCCGCTGATTCCATACGTGAAATCAGGCAGCGGGAAAAACGCCTGATAATAGCTGCCGACAAAATACATAAGTCCTACGCCAACGACGCTTCCCAGCACCACCGCTGCCAGCGATACCACCAGGTTGACAGAACAGAACAGCAGGCGTATGCTCGCCTTACTGAATCCCAATGCTCTGAGAATACCGATATCACGGCGGCTCTGCTTGACAATCAGCGACATGAACAGGAATACCACAATCAGTATAACCGTGAAAAATATCGCCGGCATATAGTACGACATGGTTTCAATCGGTTCCAGATTGATATTGATACGGTTCCTGACCGCTGAGTTTTCAGCCGTATAGCTGCTTTTCACAATCGCACCAAGCACATTTTCCGCCTGTGCCAGTGCCTTGTCAGGGTCAGTCCCTTCCTTGAAATACAGCTGGAACTGGTTGCACAGCACATCATAGCCGTCCGTGTGCTCCAGTGTATTATATTCATCATTCAGCTCATCCTGACGATCAGCTGCTTCCTTACTGGCGGCAACCAGCTTTTCTTTTTCGGCAGCTAACGCTGTCTGTTTTTCTTCCAGAAGGCTTTTTGCCTGCTCGCTTTCCTCAGAATAATCGTTGTAGTAGGCTTCCTCACAGGCGTCAGCCTCGCTTTGTGCCTGTTCAACAGCAGCTGCCGCTGCTGCATAACGGCTTTTGGCATCCTCCCAGTTTTTCAGCAGCTCTGCCTGTTCATCATCCAGTCTTTGCTGTTCCTTCTGAAGCTTTTCATCTGACATTTTTTCCAGAAAACGCCTGGGAACATAGGCAAAGCCAAAATCCGGATTCTCACCCCAGGAATCCTCTGTCGGCTGCATAGACAGCGTTTCCGGCATAGATACGATTGCCGCCACATAACAGGTGCGGAATGTGTCATCAAATTTAAAACTGACGGTATCGCCTACAGCGATATCATTATCCTCTGCAAAATTAACCTCCAGATAGATTTCATCCTTGCTGTCGTCCGGCTTGCGGGACCAGAAATGGAATTTCTGCCGGTCATCCTCTTCAAAGGTAAAAAAACGAACAGACAGCAGTCTGCCGGTTTTGCTTTTCACCACGGTATCCGCACATAACCGGGCAGTTACCTCCGACACAGAATCAACCTTTGTTGTCAGCCGCTGCGCCCTGCTGCGGTTGACAACATCTGTCGTCACAACCGCATCAGGATATCTGTAATCACTGACATATTCATTCAGAGAGGTTTCCAGCGACACATACGCTCCCGACAAACCAATCATAATTCCGCAGCCCATTGCCGACACCAGCACAATGGATATCAACAGCTTCAGATATTTTTTGAAAATGGGCAGTATCATTCTTCTCATAGGCTTACCACTCTATACTTTCTGCACTGACAGGATGCTCATTGTGGATTTCTTTGACAATTCTGCCGTTTTTCACTTTGATCACACGATCAGACATTTTGCCGATCTCCTGTGTATGTGTAACGACTACCACTGTACGGCCATGCTTTCTGACCAGCTTTTCCAGTTCAATCAGAATCTGCTTGCCTGTATCCGAATCCAGCGCTCCTGTCGGTTCATCACACAGCAGCAGCTGCGGATTCTTCGCCAATGCACGGGCAATGGAAACACGCTGCTGCTGACCGCCTGAAAGCTGGGTCGGGTAGCTTTTCATCTTTTCTGTCAGCCCCACCATATCAAATACTTCTTCCACAATCCTGGGATTGCCCGCCGTATCTGCCGTCATAGCCACATTTTCCCTTGCCGTCAGCTCTGCAATCAGGTTAAAAGACTGGAACACAAACCCGATCTGACGGCGGCGGTAATCCGTCAGCTGTCTGTCGTTGAAGCTGCACATATCCTTGCCGTCTACCATAACCGAACCGCTGTCCGGACGATCCATGCCGCCGAGGATATTCAGCAAGGTACTTTTACCGCTTCCCGAGCTGCCCAGAATCGTCAGAAGCTCTCCGTCATAGATTTTCAGGGAAACATCCTTCAGGGCTTCCACCTTTCCCTCGCCTTTGCCATAGGTCTTTACTATATTGGCAGCATCCAGCAGTACCTTTTTTTCCTGCTCCATGCAATCAACCTTCCTTCTGCTTTTCTATCCGTTCTGCCTCTCCGGGATGATCCAACGAAAAACGGTACTGGTGTGCATAATCCATGCCTGAACACATCAGCATGGTCTTATTTGTACAATTATACACACTGCTCCATACCGTAATAACCATATGCGGCATCCACTTATGATGATAGTACAGGGTATTATTCTCCAGCAGCTTCATTGCGTCCTGTTCGGTAATATGATAATTACACGCACACAGCTTTTCCTCAATATTATGGTAGCGGTCACGTCCCATTTCCTTGCGGTTATCGCCGCCTTCTGTCAGGTAGAAATTGGTCAGCTTCTGGTTTTCTCCTTTTGTCGTCTGGCGGATAATATGCATCTCATTATTCACATATTCCACAATGGCGCTGTTGCCTTCTGCATCGGCAATCTGATAATGATAATTGGCAAAGATCATATCCCGCATATCATAGCTTGCCAGCAGTTCCAGCGCCTCATCTACCGTTGCGCACTTATCCAGCACCGCGCGTACTGCTACCGGATTGATAATGGGCTTTTTACCGGTTTTCTGACAGGTAGGCTTTGCCTTGATCTCGAGAATGGCTATTGCCAGACCCTTTTCGTTAATACCGTCCATGCAGCCATAGGGAGCGCCCATGATCCGCAGCGGTTTTTTGATATTTTTCAGGTTCTGCCATTTTTTTCCGTACAGCAAAAATGTTCCCAGCGTTACCGTCATACTGCGATAGCCCTTTTCCGGAGATGTCCATACCACCATGCACAAAGAATCCTTATAATCAAAGTTCCTGCCAAATATGACATCATTTTCCGGCGTTCTGGTATTAAAGCTGGAACAGGCAAAATTCCCCCCCACAGGATTCAGAACAGCACGGGCAGAACGGACATTCTTCTGAATAAACCGTATAACGCCTGCCATTCCTGCAACGCCCTTCTCCAACAGCTTATCCAGTTCGTAGGACCCCTTATATTCCATCATCCAGATATTATCATCCACCTGCTTCAATGTTTCCAGCGTTTCTTTTTTCATCTTTTCTGCAGCAGCATTTTTCTTTCCCATAGTGTACCTCCATTATTAGTGATATGATTGGATAACGGCGGCTTTGAAAAATTCATATTTTTCCTCGCTGTCAATAAACCGGATGGTTTTGACCTGGTTATCTGACGCACCGTTTTGTACCTTCTGCATACGGAACTGACGGTACGTATTTTTCTTAACCTGACAAATAACAGATGGTGAACACTCGCCTATTTTCAGCATTCTGCCGTATTCCGGATTCACCTTTGTCAGTTCCTCATCCAGAATCTCCCTCAGGCAGTCCTCTTTAGCCTTCGGCACCTCACCGTCCAGTTCCATAAAAGCTACGATTCTCCATGGCGCAAAATCCGTATCTGTATACAGACTATAATCCAATACCTGTACACCGGATTGTTTTTCAAATCCCTTGATAGCGTTGGTAATATGTTCAATTGTCAGCTTGACGCCGGTAATATTGATCAGCTGCTCTTTCCGGTAGCCAAACTGGACAAGCGGGTTCTTCCCCTCGAAGCCCGTTACACGTATGACGTCCTTGATCCGGTAGCGGTACAATCCCGAAAGGCTTGTCACAACGATCTCATACAGCTCCCCTACCTTCAGCTCATGGGGCAGCAGCGGCTGGGGCTCCTCCTGATCTACCGGCAGAAATTCAAAGAATCCTCCGTCCGGTATCAGCAGATAGTCCTTATTTTCCGCCTCCATAGCACTTGCCACCAGTGCCTCCGACGCTGCGTACATTTCATAGCAGAATACAACATCCTTTTCGCAAAAGGTTCGCATCTTTTCTGTAAAAGGAGTAAACTCACCCGTCCCGATAGCAATGATCACCGACATATCCGGCCACAAGCGTGAAACAATCAGCTGATCTGTACCCTGCATAAAAATATCTTTCAATTCATCTGCACGCTGCGGGTCAGGACGCAGCTTTTTTTCCAGCTTTTCCCTGAGTACCGGATCCAGCTTTACCTCCGGATCAATCGTTCCCGTGCGGATATCATTGATCAGCATCTGGTGGTTATCCATCATATATTTCACCAGATCTGTCAGCGTAGACATGAACACCGACATGATATATACCAGGTGCTTGTCCTGCATAGCGTACCGTGCCTTGATATACTTCATATCCACATCGTCGCCATATCCGAAAACCTCCTTCGGCAGACAGGTAATGGCAGGTATCACCATTTTTGCACTGGAAAGCGCATAGGCGGAAATAAACCCTTCCCGTACACCGCCTTTGGAAATATGACATTCCGTTTCAATTGTATTCAGACCTTTTCCGGCAGGAATGCCTCTTTTTTTCAACTGCTCTGTGAGAATGCGTATAAAAATAGAAGCGCATTTCACATAGGGCTTATAGGATGTATTCACCACCGGAATCAGCTTTGTTACACCGGTTGTTCCCGATGTTTTTGCCAGAAAGTCAATCCTCTCTGATGTAATCAGATTCTGCTCACCGGTTTCGGATGTTCTTTCAAGATACTCCCTGTAATCCTCATAGGTGGTATACGGCACCTTCCGGCGATAATCCTCTATCGTCCGGATATGTGCAAAATCGTATCTGCGTCCGAATTCTGTATGCTGATTACCCCGTATGATCCTTTTGAACATCTTTTCCGTCACCTGATCAGCGTTACGGCTTTTTTTCAGATACGTTTTCCGGCACATTGACCCATACGCGGACATGGCATAAAGAATCACTTTGTTTTTTACTGAATCAAAAACCCCCATCGTTTGACACACTCCCTATAAAACTATATATCTGTTCCCCTACAGATTATGCAGTTTATCGACTATAATCTTCACCAAACATTATTATACATAAATGCCCGTCTATATTCAAGTTATTTTCAGCCTTAATCAGCCTTTAATCTACATGATACTGCTTCTATATACATTTACATTACAGAAATTGCGGCTTTTCCCCTGAAAGCCAAAAGCCGACCCGGTTCAGAGTCGGCAGATGCGTACTATTCTTTTACAGAAACAAGCTCCGGTGACATACGCTTGTTCGGATACATAGAAAACGCAATATTGGTGCTGTGGTCGGCAATTCTTTCCAGATTGGTCAGAAGCTCCATAAAGAGCGTTCCCACAGTTGCATTGCATTTTCCTTCACTCAGACGGTCAATGTGCTTATCCTTGTAGAGTGCTGTCTTGTCATCAATTTCTTCCTCAATACTGCTGACAAGATCAATCATTTTCTGATCAAAGTGACTGGACTCAAACATTTTCAGCGAATCATCAATAATAGCTGTTACCAGCTTATTCATATCATCAATTTCTTCAGCAGCGTCCTCGCTGAAGGATTCATCCTTGGATATCAGCATATTTGCCAATTCACAGATATTCTCTGCATGGTCACCGATTCGTTCCATATCGCTGACCACATGATAATAGGAACCAATCTTCAGACGGTCGCCGTCCTCCAGGTTCAGACCATTCAGCTTCACCAGATAATCCGTGATCGCCATGTTCAGGTAATCAATGACCTCCTCATTCTGTTCCACTTCTTTAATCAGACTGGCATCTTTTTCCACTAATGCCTTCATGGAACGGGCAAAATTCTTTTTTGCCAGATTACCCATTCTGTCAATTTCCTTTGTCACCTGAGATACGGCAAACGGCGGCGTTTTCAGCAGACGCTCATCCACATATTTCAGACGGCAGGCTTCCTTTTCCGCATCTTCTTCTCCGGGAATCAGCACCTTTGCCAGCCGGATGATCAGATCCACACCCGGCAGCACTACCAGAGTAGCAACAATACTGGGAATGATATGCACCAGCGAAATCTGGAACGGTACACTGTCCGTTACCGCCTCTATCCAGTGGTTAAAGGGCGTCAATGCTGATATCAGCGTAAACAGGAAGGCACCTACCGTTGTAAACAGCACATAGGACAGCGCCGTTCTTTTGGCTGACTTTGTAGCACCGATAGTAGAAAGAACCGCTGTTACACAGGCGCCGATATGAATGCCATAGACCATATATACCGCATCCGGCAGCAGCAGCGCACCTGCTGCACCCAATGCCTGCAGCACACCCACTGCTGCCGAGGAGCTTTGCAACATGGCAGCAAAGGCAATACCGAACAGAACACCGATCAGCGGATTGCTGACCGAGGTAATAATGCCCTTGAAAAATTCCGATTCAGCGATAGGCTTGAGATTAGCGCTCATGGTCGTCATTCCATAGAACAGAATACCAAATCCAGCTATGATCTGACCAATATATTTCTGGTTATTCTTTTTACAGATCATAACCATTATCGCACCGATAAAAATAGCGATAGGCGCATAATCCGAAATCTGTATGGAAAGCAGGATGCTGGTTACGGTTGTACCGATCGTTGCACCCATGATCACACCCATTGCCTGGCTGATATTCATGATCTGCGCATTGACAAAACCGATACACATAACCGATACTGCCGTTGAGCTTTGAATAATAGCCGTTACTACAACGCCGACAATCGCACCCAGAAAACGGTTGGTTGTCAGCTTTTCCAGCAGCGTTCGTAGATTTGAACCTGCCGCCAGTTCCAGTCCTTCTCCCATCAGTCTCATTCCGTAGAGGAACAGACCGAGTCCTCCTAAAGCGAGGATGATCTGCATGATCATACTTTGTAATCCTCCAACTTCTTATCTTTCTTGCATCTTTTTCTTTGTCTTATTCAATAATATTACATATTCCGGCATTTAAAATTCTTTATAAGAATAATGCCGTTTTCTATCATTAACACAAATAAAATTCAGAAATGAATGTTTTTTTGGCACTTGTTATCAGGGAACCACTGAATCAATCACGCCTGCCGGCTCAGCACCTGTCTTGCCTGCATCTTTCCCGTCATCCTGCACTTATCTGGTACAACCTGACGAACAATCCGACTGCGCAATACAGACACTGGATTGAATCAGTGTTTCCTCAGGAATAATCCTTCGGCGCCACAAACATTGTCTGCTGGTTCGTATAGATCACCATCCCCGGCTTGGCTCCCTGAGGCTTGCTGACATACCGTATTTTTGTAAAATCCACCGGCACCTTGCCCGATGTACCGCCCTTGCTGTGATAAGCCGCAAGGGATGCCGCCATCAGCATGGTGGCTTCATCCGGCTGTCTGCCCTGGGTCAGAATCACCGTATGGGAACCGGGCATATCCTTGGCATGGAACCACAGGTCATTTTTATCCGCATCCCGCAGCGTCAGTCTGTCATTCTGCTTATTATTTCTGCCCACCAGAATCGTAAACCCGCTTTCTGACAGATATTGCCTGGGCGGCAGAGGCTTGTCGCTTTTCTGCTTTTTGCCTTTGGAACGGATATAACCCTGTTCTGTCAGCTCCTGACGAATTTCAGAAAGCTCCGCAGATGACCCTGCACGGCTGACAGCATCCAGAACAGATGATACATATTCCAGTTCTTTCTCCGCTTTTTCAATCTGCACCTTGAGCACCTGTTCAGCCGTTTTTGCTTTGCGGTAGCTTTTGTAGTAACGCTGTGCGTTGGCAGTGGGGCTGAGCGCCGGATCCAGCGGTATCGTTACCGGCGCCATCTGTTCGTCATAAAAATTCTCTACTGTACATTCCGCTGCTCCCTTAGGGATCCGGTACAGATTTGCCTGTATCAGATCGCCCCGCACACGGAAAATCTCCCTGTCGGCGCAGCTTTTCAGTTCATCCGACTGCACATACATTTTTTTCATCAGACGGGTCGCTGCATTGGACAACAGCCGTGTCAGATCGTCCGATTTCATCCGCATGGTTTCGGCATTATCCTTCTTCGCATAATAAGCGTCCAGCAAGCCGCTGAAACTGTCGGTTTCCCGTACTGACCTGCCAGACCCGTACTGCTGTATATATTCATAGGTAAAATCAATCGGTTTTTTATTCTGATCAATAATGCAGAACGGCTCCCCACTGACATCCCGCACCAGCTGAATATCCCTTTTCAGAAAATACAACAGCCGTGAACGCTGTTCCTCATTCAACTGATCAGAGAACACATCCTGTCCCCTGCCGGCAAGATACTCCAGCTCCCGGCAGATAATGGGCGATACCCCCTGTATCACGGAAAGCAATGCTTTTGACAGCGGTTTGGAACCGGGCAGCGCTTCCACCGCATGGAGAATCGCATCTGCATCATAGTCAAGCATACTCAGCTTTGCCTGTCCCGGCGGCTGTTCATAGGGCATCCCCGGCAGTACCAGCCGCTGGGATGACATGGACGCATCCACTCGTCTGACTGCATCTATTATGATACCATTTTCATCAATAAATATAATATTGCTGTACTGTCCCATAATTTCCACTGCCAGCGACAGCAGAACCGTATCCCCCAGCTCGTTCTTTGCCTCAAAATCCAGCATCAGCAGCCGCTCCAGTCCGGGCTGCCTGACCGCACGAAGTCTTGCACCGGTCAGCCGCTTCCGCAGCAGCATACAAAGCATGGGCGGTACCTTGGGATTTTCAGGCTTTACCGTTGTCAGGTGAATCCTCGGACTGTTTGCACGTGCTGATAACAGCAGCGAAAATACACCCTCTCTTGAGCGCATGGACAAGATCAGCTGATCTCTTGTGGGCTGGTAGATTTTATCTACCTTACTGTCTGTCAGCCGTTGTTCCAGCTCAAATCTGATATGTCGTAAAAAAACACCATCCAGTGCCATTGGTTACTCCTTTCTTTGCGGATAGCTATGCATGGTAATACAGAATTTCTTCCGTGTCCGCCTCTGCCTTTTCAAAAACAGTATCGGGAAACTGTGCTGACAGACGCTGTACCAGCGCAGCAATAATCATGTCCTCGCTGCGAAAATGCCCCAGATCATAAACGGCAATATTGTGCTCCCTGGCTGCCAGCCATTCATGATGCTTGATTTCTCCTGTTACAAAAGCATCAGCTTTTTCCTTTACAGCTCTGAAAATACTTCCGCCGCCCGCGCCGCAGGCGACCGAAACCCGCTTTATCAAGCCATTTCTTCCCGTAAACCTAAAACCTTTACATCCAAGAACATACTGTATCTTTTCTGCAAAATTCGTAAAGTCAACAGCTTCACAAAGGTCTCCTGTCACAAAGCAATCCTTATCTGTCCGCTCTGTCAGTTCAAGCCCGATAGTCCGGGCAAGGGTATCGTTCACCCCGCCCTCACAGATATCCAGATTGGTATGAGCCGATAATACTGTCAGACCATTCTGTATCAGCCGATACGGAAAGCTGTCTGACAAAACAGATTTCAGCGGATGGAAAATAACCGGATGATGCGTCACAATGATCGTACAGCCCTTAGCGACAGCCTCATCTATTACCGCTGTAGTGACATCCAGTGCCAGAAGCACCTTCCGGGACGTACAGTCGGGATCACCCACCAGAATTCCTACATTGTCAAAATCCATTGCGCTTTCAAAGGGCGCAAAGCTGTCAATATAATCATAAAGCTCCTTCGCACTGATCATAGCGATATCCCTCCGTATGATGTTCCAGCCTGCTGATCAGCTCTGACAGCTCAGCGGCTTCTTTTGTACCGGGTTCATAGCCCCGCAGCTTCTTTTTTAGTTTCACACATACTGCATACATATATTGCCGTGCCTGTGGGCTGTTCTGCTGCCACAGATTGCCGACATAGGCATATTGTATGCTGCATGGTCTTGTTTTACCGTCATATGCGCACAGCATAACACTGTAGCTTTTTCTTCCGGAAATACACGCTTCCTCCCGGAGTGTTGCAAACCCGTTTTCACACAGGTATTGCCTCAGCTCCTCCGCTCTGGTCATTGGCTGTAAAATCAGATGCTTATCCGGATTCCTGACCCAGCCGGCTGCTTCTATAATGCGGGCGATCAGCTCGCCGCCCATACCTGCGATAATAATATCATCCGTTTCCTCTGCTTTAATCTGCTCCAGACCATCCGATAACACCGCACGGATGCGATTCTCCAGTCCATTTTTGCGGATATTGGATACTGCATTTTCAAGCGGTCCCTCCCTGACGTCTGCGGCAATCGCCGATAATACCTTCCCGCTTTGTACCAGCCAGACCGGCAGATAGGCATGGTCGGTTCCGATATCAGCTACCCTGGCGCCCTCTCTGACAAATGCAGCACAAAGTGATAGTCTTTCATCCAATTTCACGCTTTTTTCACTCCTGACATATGGTAAGCCGCAGAGCAGTCATCTCTGCGGCTTACCATTTCCGATTACTGATTTGCTGCAATGTGGGCATTCAGCTTTGCAACCAATTCATCGGCATCTACACCGTGAACCATGCAAGCCTGTTCAATGGTTTCCCCTCTTGAAGCAGGACAGCCAAGGCAATGCATACCGATTTCCATAAAAAGCGGTGCCGTAGATGCATCAATATCAAGAATATCTCCTACAATGGTTTCCTTCGTAATCTGTGACATAGCGCATTTTCCTTTCTTTTATCAGGCAGCACATTCTGCGCTGCTTATTTCCATAGCGGTCACCCACTTCGGCAACCACTACTATTATAATATCCCACAAGCATTTTTGCAATACCAAATCGACAAAAACCACGGAAATCATTTTGCCAGCACTTCTCTTTGGGCACCCCTCAGTCACGGCTGACGCCGTGACAGCTCCCCTAAAGGAGCGCCTTTTCCCAGCGAATCCTGATACAAAAGCTGCGGGGCTGTTCACCAAAGCCTCTGCCACTGGGCGGAGTTCCAAAGCAGGCGG
>CACZSU010000114.1 GCA_902783855.1 uncultured Ruminococcus sp. | reverse complement strand
ACCATTATCTGGATTGATACCGACAACGATTATTTCAAGAACAAAGATTTGAGTAAATTACGTGTTTACTCATGGGATTACAATGATCAGTCTTTGACTGGTATATGGCCTGGCAGAGAGCCGCTGCGAGTTGCTGAATCCAAGTTCTATTACCTGCCTGTCAAGTCCGATGCACAGGGTTGTGTACTGAGCTTTGACTATGGTAATAACAACATTCAGAAGATCGGCTGTAACGACCTGCTTACGAATTACAATGGTAATATTTATTTTGACCACACAGACTATTTCGTAGAAACAACGTCAGGTTACAATAAGGTAATTATTGAGCCTGCTATCTGTGCAATTGGTAGTCAGGGTAAGGCAAGCCTGTATCAGAAGATTGATGCTACTGTACTGAACGGTTCATATTCTTACACCTGGGGCGGCGGCAACCGTCTGGACGGTTATTGCTACAGAGCTCCTGGTAGAGTTGTAAGAACCAGCTATCGTGGTACGCTTTCTAATAAGCAGTATAAGGTACAGGATGAGAAGGGTGAATACAAGAAGAATAATGATGGCAGCTATGTATATGAAATAGTGAAGGTATATAGCTATGGCCGTTATTATTACAGAGCTATTACATCCAATGAACCCCCGATGTATGATTATGATGAGCCGGAGATTGATACCAGCGATATGACAGCATCTGACAAGAGAATGGCATTCGTTGGCGGAACAAAGATCCGTATGAAGAATGAGTCCTACTACTATTCATATGGTACACTTTATACGGCACATCAGTCCAGTGTAAACTCCAAGCGTATGGCTTCTAACTGGAATAATGGCTACAAGCCGCTTATTGCTTACAATAACCTCTTTGGCGGTAACGGCGGCAGAGGCGGAAACAATGACTCAATGGGTCGTGTCGGCGATACTGAACTGACAATGGTTTATGACTGGTATGAATACAAAATACCGGTTGATAAAACCAATACCTACACATTCCAGGTAAAGGGTCTGAAGTATAATACACCCTATCTGGCAGGCAGATCGGCGAAGATGTGGTATGATGATGACTACAGAACCGACACCCAGTATACAGAACAGATCAACGGCGTATACGGCGATGTATGGCTGAAGATGAATAATACGACAAAGGTCGAGAACGGTAAGTTCACAGACATGACGATTTATACATCCAGCCCTGAAAATATCCAGGTAAGCGACCAGCAGGATATTTACTTCAGATTGCCCGGCGGTTGGTCCGCAAATGATGTCAAGGTTACAGCATCAGGTGTAGGTGAGGATGTTGAGTACGGCTTCAGCAGCTACAACGGTCTGCTTATGACGACTATTCCGAGCAAGACTCCGTTCCTCGTATTTGAGGCAAAGGACGCTTCCGGTAAGGCGTTCACTTGCAGAACTTCTCTCCAGGGCAATGACCTCATTCTCTTCGATCCTACTTTCAGAGCAGGTACAGGCGGATGGGATAACTACATTGATCCCAAGGTAAGAGTTGAAAGAGAACTGTATGCTGCACACAGCATTTACTACGGTTCTGTTATTGTTAAAGCGTATGACGCCAACGGTAACCCTGTTAACAAGGGCGACGAAGGCTCCTATCGGTATGCTGAAGGTATCAGAGCGAAAGTCCTGGATGGTCACTTCAATGAGCAGTATGTAAACGATGCAGGTCGTTCTATGGATTACGGATATGTACACAGCTATGTTGTAGCATATTCTAACCTGTATGCAACGATGGCAAAGGCAAGAGCTTACATCAAGGGTCAAAATTATCCTGAATATCTCCATAATGGTAAACCGGATATTTATGATGAAGGAACGATTGACGAACTGGAGAGAGAGCTTAGTCATGCGGTTGATGTATATACAAGCGATAGGTCTGATGCAGGTGCAATTAATGCAGCCGCATCCGCACTGCTTGGTAAGATCAACAACGTGACAGTATCTACATCGGATAGAATCCCGCTGATCTTCTATGATACCCAGAACCTTGTAGGTGCAGGGGCAACATTTGAAGTACAGTATTCAACCGATCCTTCGGGCAACAACCCGGTTAAGAAGAAGGTTGAAAACTTCAATACGGAACATTGTCCGATTATCTTCATCGGTAAGAACGAGATCTATAACGTTAAGTTCATCATCAATGGTTCTGAAGAAGGCGTTGAGAAGGATCACATTTCTGTAGTTGACGGCGCATGGGTATATATGGATATTGCTAAGAAGGCTGGTGTAACCACTTCTTACTGGGTACAGAATACCGCATCCGATTATCGTCAGATTTCTAATACAGAATTTGATCAGTCAACAGCAGGTGATTCCGGCTATTATGATATGACACAGGAGAGAAAGTCTTCTACAGATGTTATCACTCCTGCAACGTCACCTGAGCAGGCAGCTCAGAAGTCATATCGTCCGATCACTCTGTATTTCAAGAACGATGTATCAGTCACAATGAGCAGCGGTTCCAAGTATAAGATCAGAGCAGGCGCATATTCGTTCAACGATTCACTGATTGGCAAGGACGGTTGTCCGTTTGAAATTGTCAATATTGGATCAGGCAAGTATGTTCCGAGATTGAATCTGTTTACCGCAAAGGCAATGGATTACTTTGAGGCACCTGAGAGCTACTGGAAGTACACAGACCAGGAAGGTGCAGTCGAAGCTGAAGCTCTGACCAACTGGGTAACCAGAAACGGCGATGATCTTGACATTACCGCAGGTGGTCATACAACCACCAAGACTGTCAACATGACAGTAAACAATCGTTCGTTCGCAGCGAACAGACAGTGGTCTTACCTGACAAGCGGAAACTTCTATTTCCGTTGGGAAGGCAATTCTGATCTGAAGGTCAATAACACTGTCAGGTTTGCAGCAAAGGAAATCAGATTCGCTTCATCTGGTACAGTGGATGCAACATCCAACTACGATAAGCACTTCTATTTCTCAACCAAGGATAATAAGAATTCTATGGAAGTCGTATTCCCGACTGATATTCATGTCGAGTATATTGACAAATATAGAGAGAAACATTCCTTTACGATCCGTGAAGGTTCCTATACGGTAGAAAAGGCAGATCCTAATCAGAACTTTATCTGCGATCTCTGTGATGAAGAATACTGGGAGAGCATGGTACACGTAACGATTAATAACCGCCTTGATGCCCTTGGAGGCTACGCTGGTTCAGGCGATTCAAAATCAAGATTTGGCAGTGCTGTATATAGCAATGATTAATGATTGATTTTGTTCAGGGATGATTATTCTTGAAACATGAAAAGACCGATACGGCTTTGACGAGTCGTATCGGTTTTTTTACGCCATTCCAGCCCAATAGAATAATATTGAATGATGTATTGATTTTTCAGATAATTATGGTATAATAATACTAGTAAAATGAATAATATTTCATTTTAGTACTATAACATACTGCGGTGTGATCATCCCGCAGGGATTGACTTTGGCAGCAGATTTTGATAGGGGAAAGGTCAGAACCAATGCTGAAAGAAAAAGGGGAATAAAAAACAGCATAGTTCATTTGAATAAGTCATTATTGGGGGAAAGAATATGGTTACCATGAAAAAAATACATAAGAGATTTGGCGGCAATATCTGTCGGCAGTGCATCAACGTTACCTATGATACACATTTAAAGCATTTTGATTGTTTGTATGGCACTCCATATCCGGGCAACTGTCCGAGTTGCGGTGAAATGAAAAATATAGTAACGGGTCTGCGTTTCAGTGGTTTTTTAAAGTTGCTGACACGCAGATAATGAGTAAATTGTCCTGCTATTATCAGAACTGTCTGTCATTCCGCTCCTGCAAGGGGTGGTTTTTTGTTGTTGTGAATAATTCTTATATAATAGGTAATAGAAAAAGGATTTTCCCGAAAAAAGAACCGCCCGGGTCTGGCTAAGACCTGAGCGGTTCTTTCTGTATAGTGCAGTATTAGTGCGATGAGGCAATGATGTCAGTAAGCTGGATTTCCGAATCACCGGCTTTGTTGAATAATTTGTTGTTTTTTGATGAATAATAATCGTTGTCATCTGAAACAGTACATTTTTCAACGGTATTATTTCCGAGAATCTCTTTTCCGATCCACTTGACACCCTTGCCTAAGTGAATTTCTTTGATAGGATCGGGATACTGAAGATTATCTTTATAGGATGAGAAATTATAATTTGCAAAAGCGTTGTGACCGATATCCGTTACATTGTCAGGAATGGTGATGGTGATCAATTCTGAATTGCTGAATGCGTTATAGTCAATTATTTTGAGCGAATCAGGCAGAGTGATATGACGAAGAGTATTAGTATAGAGAACCTTGTAATCTTCGCCATATCCTTTCATGCCATAGCAGGCAAAGGGAGCGATTTCCTCTACACCTTCTTTGACGGAATATGTATCACCATCTTCGTACCGGCCATAGAGGATTTTGCCGTCCTTGGAGTACAGGTTCTTTCCTTCGAGCATATAATGGGTATTACTGCCATCAAAAGAAATTTCATCGAACACACATCCGGCGAATGCGCCGTAACCAATATCTTCAATACCAGAAGGAAGCCTGAGTTTTTTTATACGAGAGCATCCGATAAACGCCTGAGAAGAAATGGATTTAACAGAGGATGGAATATTGACTTCTTCCAGATCAGAATAACTAAAAGCAGAGTAAGCATCAATTTTTTCCATATGGTCAGGAAGATTCAGTTTTTTGATAGCCGCATTGCTGAATGCAAAGAGCCGGAATCTGGTATCGGGGTTGGTGATTGTGAGTTCATCAATAGAGTTTTCCGGTTTCAGACATTTTTGACCAATTATTGTCACAGGAACATTTTTGACCTTATCTGGAACTGTGTAGGATTTCTCTGTTCCTTCCAGTAATCTGAGTTCAGCGTGGTCAGGATAAATCTTATAAGTTGCTTTGCCCTTATCACCGAAAGATTCTGTGTAGTCGTAGGATTTGGTACCAATTGACGCACTTAACATTTCGGTGGAATAAAGTTCGCCATGTATACCTTCCATCACTACTTGGTAGTAATAATCGGCTTCATCCAGTGTGTCCAGTGATTGCATTTTGAAAACCAGTTTTTCATCATTGTCTGTTGAAACAAAAACACTGGTTCCTGATGGCTCCCATTGGCTCAAAGGTTGGACACCGCCATCCGAATTTGTTTTCGGTACATATTCTTTTAACACACTGTCAAATTGGGGCCAATGCTCACTGTCCAGCGTGTTTTTTCCGAGAAACAAGGACTGATCCGGATCATCATATTCCATGGAGTTAATCGTTATTTCATCACTGTCATTTTGGGTACTGCATAGAATTCTGACATCTTCTGTTGCCGTATAGGGCATACCTGCGAGATTGACCATAACCTTGGAGAAAATGGATTGATATTCATTGTAGCCATCTTTGCCGGAAAGCTGCTGCAATGGGAAGTAGCTTTCATTGGCAATCGGTATTTTCTGATTGATATCAAAAGAGATAATACCATCCTTTGTTTTTTCCAGGGGAACATATGTCAGCAGCGGGAAATAACCTTGATCACCATATTCGCCTATTTTATCTGTAAAGATATGCAGATAGGCACGGGAATAGTTCTTTTGCTGCTCGTCTGTGAGCTGAATGGAATAAAGCTCCTTATTCAGCTCAGCCTTGCCAAGACTGTAATTGCGGTGTTCGATGGTTTGGTTTTCGTCAGATGAAAGCCATTCCTTTGACCATGCATTGGTAAAGGTATTGATGTAGTTGCTGTATTGGGTGGAGCCTTTGAATTGTGTATAGCGGCTTCGTCCCAGAAAGGCATATACATAGGGTCCATTAAACGGATAGTACAGGGAAACACCGTTAGAGCATGGGATATTGGACTGATTATGAATAACGAATTCTCCCATTGCCTCCTTGACTGCTTTGGTTTCAGTAGCAAAACTAGTAGAGCATACGTCCGCCATATCGCCAATATCAATCATATCCATACTGCAGCCTTTTTCTTTGACAGAGCCTTCACCAAAGGATTTGAATGTCATCCTCTCCGCAACACGTTTGCTGAAATTACCTCTTTTGATGCTCGTATCCATTGATGAGAATAAATCATCCAATGCGGCATTCAGCTTATCGGTTTTACTGAGATCCATACACGAAAGCGTCAGCTGAGGAGAAAACTTTTCCGTTTTAATTTCATTATAGTAGGTATGGTACGTCTGAATGATCTGATCAGAAATACTGACGGGATCGCTGGTTTGGTTGAATGCCGAAAGGAATGAATAATCCCATCCCATACTTGGTTCTGTTTCCTGAGAGGCGATCAGATAGCTGGCATAATCTTTAAAGACATTGGCAATTTCCACAGAGGACATCAGACAGGCGTCAAATCCAACAAAATCCAGTTTATGATCCTTGTCGAACGGAGAATGATCCAATGCTGTCTGCAACTCGTTCAACTCCAGCGAATCATCATCGAAATTCTGATCCTTGCCAAACCCCAGCAGAGGACCGCTGCCGTGGTCCCAGAAGATAAGACCATAATGCCTGGCAGGGAAATTCTGATAGGATTCGTTTAAAAAAGTTGAAAGGGTATCCGAATCGCCCATATTCACCGGTTTTTCACTTAGTCCCTGTAAAATCATTCCCTGGTTGTCCATCAGGAAGGTACTATTTCCTGTATTAGGTATATTGAGATGCCATGTTTCGGTTCCTCCGGTATAAAGAACCAGATTGACCTTTGACGTATCCAGATTACTTCCCAGCATTTCTTCAATGTCTATGCTGGCAGCCATCGAACGGCTTTCCAGATCAGAGCCGTTCATATATACCATCAAGGTATATTCTTTTTCATCACTGTTGATTTTATTGATCACGCTGCCGATCTTTTCCTGAACGGGGGCATTATTATCCGCAGTCTGATTTGTAACGTCAGCAGCCTGGCTGCTTTCAGCGACAGAATCGTTTACCGGTTCTGAATTATTTGAACAGGTACAAAGGGAAGATGTCAGTATCAGGCTAGATAGCAATACTGCACAAAATCTTTTCACAAAACCGCTCCTCTTATAATTAATATAAATGTCAAACATTAATATAATCATATCATAAGAGGAAACAGATGTCAAATACTTATTATGACAAAAATCATCCGGATATCTGAAATATGGCAAAAAAGTGGGTGTATAGCGTTATTTCGTTCTTTACATTTGTTTAGTAGCCAAGAACACCGCGGATGGATTCGTCATTGATAACCCAGTCGTTGACATCCACTTCAGTAAAATGCTGTTTGTTGTTGCGGATATAGACCTTAACAATGCCAGCATTGATAATCATCCGCTTGCACATGGAGCAGGCAGAAGCGTTTTCAACGTATTCACCTGTTTTGGCATCCTTGCCGACCAGATAGAGCGCCGAGCCGATCATATCTTCCCGACGGGCATGAATAATGGCATTCTGTTCCGCATGAACGGAGCGGCACAGCTCATAGCGTTCACCTCTGGGAACCTTGAGTGTTTCCCGTACACAGACATTCATATCAATACAGTTCTGTCTGCCTCTGGGAGCGCCGACATAGCCTGTAGAAATAATCTGATCATTTTTTACAATAATAGCGCCATAATTTCTGCGAAGACAGGTACCTCTTTCCAGAACTGTTTCCGCAATATCCAGATAATAATTAATTTTGTCCGTTCTCATATTTGTATCACCTCAGAATTGAAAAATCCTTGAAAAGACCAACGAAAACAGCAGATCGACCAAAGCCGATAATGCTGTTAAAAACAATAACCACAGCATAGAAAGCAGATAATGCTTCATTTGAAGCTTTGGATCGTCATTGACAGATTTTCTGACGAAAAGAGCCGTCAGCTGTACGGAATGGGAGAAAGCTGTCTTGGCTGCTGCGGAAATGACCACTGAAAACAGAAAGGCTCCCGGCAGGATTACCAGCAGATTGTAGAAAATGCCCTGCCAACCGTAGGAAGCATACAGATAGCCCATTGTCAGACCATAGCCGTAGCCTTTGATCATGGGAACCAGAACGACAGGAACAGCTCCCCACAGGGACAGCCCCAATAGAAAAACGACAAGCAGAAAAATAAAATCCGCAGCAAAGGAGGCAGTAAATACAGAATACCAGGCTGTATCTCTGCGAAAGCGGAAATTGGTCAGAAAGATCAGATCCAGTGCTTTCAGCAGTTGTTCATCCGCGTTTTTTTCAAATACAGCTCCGAACGCAGTACCAATGGGAACAGAGAAGAGGAATATCAGCCATAGTATATTTTTTTTCAGCAGAAAAAGCTGAGCTGCTCCGGGAATCGGACTTTCTTCCGTAGAGGTTGCAAAAAAACTGTTTTTCATACACATGAACTCCCTTGTTTTACCGGATGATCGTATTAATGTGTATGAACCCGGCGTTTGAAACATGACGATTCAGGATGCAGGAATCAGATTGTCCGGTAGAATTCTTCTGCATAACGAACGCTGTCCATGGCATCTGCACCATAATGGTCAGCGCCTATCATTTCTGCATATTCCCGGTTCAGAACAGCACCGCCGACAATGACCTTGATACTTCTGTCCGTTTCATTGAGAAGGCGGATGGTATCTGCCATAGCCGGAACGGTGGTTGTCATAAGAGCGCTCAGTCCTACCAGTTTGCATTGGTGTTCAACAGCGCAGTCACGGATAACCTCAGGCGGTACATCTCTGCCCAGATCATATACGGTAAAGCCATAGCTTTCCATCAGAACCTTGACAATATTTTTGCCGATGTCATGGATATCACCCTTGACGGTTGCAAGAACAATGGCACGGCTTTTATCGCTTTGTTCAGCAGGAATATTTTGTTTCACTACTTCAAATGCGGCAGAAGCGGCATCCGCGCTCATCAGCAGCTGAGGCAGATAGGCTTTCTTTTCCTCAAACGCTGTACCGATTTCATTCAGTGCCGGAATAATATGGTCGTTGATGACTGTCAGCGGGGAACACTCACGGATCAGTTCTTCCGCTTTGGCAGCGGCACTTTCTTTAAGACCTTTGACGATAGCCGTATGTAGATTTTCTTCAGCAGCGGGGACTTTTGCTGTGATGGCAGAGCCTGTCTGGGCGGATGCATAGCCGATATAATCCAGACAGCCGTTATCCAACATATGTAACGCTCTGTAAGCGTAGTACATATTCATCATAGCGGCAGAGAAGGGGTTCATTATCGCACAATTCAGCCCGGTCTGCAATGCATTGGCATAAAAAGCAGCAGTAATGAGTTCTCTCTGGGGCAAACCGAAGGAGATATTGGAGATACCCAGACTGGTTTTGACGCCCAGTTCACGTATTTTCCTGACAGCCTCCAGCGTAACCTCTGCGCTGCTCTGATTGGATGAAATAGTCAGCGCCAGCGGATCGACAATGATATCTTTTTTAGGAATACCGTATGTTTCAGCCTGGGCAATAATATTTCCGGCGATTGCAACACGACCGTCAGCCGTGTCAGGAATGCCGTTTTCATCTATCGTCAGAGCGATCAGACCGCCGCCGTATTTCTGTACCAGCGGCAGGACATGGCTCATACTTTCGGCGGTGCCGTTGACAGAGTTAACCAGCGGCTTTCCGTTGTAGATTCTCATAGCAGCGGCAAGCGTATCCGGCTTGGTGCTGTCGATTTGCAGCGGCAGGTCTGTGACCGCCTGTAACGCTGAGATACAGCGTATCATCATATCGGTTTCGTTAATTTCGGGCAAACCTACATTCACATCCAGAATATGACATCCGGCGTCTGTCTGACGGATACCTTCGTTCAGAATATAATTCAGATCCCCGCTGCGCAGTGCTTCTTTAAGCTTAGGCTTACCTGTAGGATTGATTCTTTCGCCGATCAGAATCGGATCATCGCCGATGATGACGGCGTGTGTATAGGAAGAAACGCAGGTGATATCTTTCCGGGTCGGCAGGGTATAGGGGATAGACCGGGTCTTGCGTATTGTTTCGGCAATAAATGCCGGTGTGGTACCGCAGCATCCGCCGAGAATAGTAGCTCCACGCTCTGCCAGCTGTACCATATAATCAGAAAAAGCATCGGCGTCAATGGTATAAACTGTTTTTCCGTCTCTGACCTCGGGCAGGCCAGCATTGGGATTGACAATCACCGGCAGCGATGCATATTGGCGGAACTCGTCAATAATCGGCAGCATTTTATCGGGACCAAGAGAACAGTTCATTCCCACTGCGTCTACCTTCAATCCTTCCAGCATAGCAATCATGGCAGCAGAGCTGGCACCTGTCATGAGTTTTCCGCTTTCATCATAAACATTAGTGACAAAAACAGGCAGATCACAGTTTTCCTTTGCAGCAAGGACGGCAGCTTTTGTTTCGTAGCTGTCGTTCATGGTTTCGATGAGTATCAGGTCAGCGCCGCATTCTGCTGCAACCTTGATATTGTCGGCAAAAATGGATACCGCATCCTCGAATTTCAACGGTCCCAGTGGTTCCAGCAGCTTGCCTGTCGGCCCCATATCAAAGGCAACGAACGCATTGTTTCGCCCCTGTGCAGCTTGTTTTGCGCAGCGTATGCCAGCCTGAATCAGTTCACGGTACTGGTCAAATTTTTCACGGTTGACGCCGAAGGTATTGGTTTTGACGATATTAGCTCCGGCGTCAAAATACTGGTTATGCAGAGAAATGATTTTGTCAGGATGTGAGAGGTTCCACAACTCAGGTGATTGTCCGGCGGGAAGCCCCATTGCCTGCAGAACGGTACCGGTACCGCCGTCAAAAAAAATTCTCTGTTGTTGTATAAGCTCGGTAATATTACTCATTGTTTAATCCCCATTATAGCAGTTATAGATTTCATCGGTGACATAAGAAAGGACTGATCCAGCGTGATACCAAGCAGTGCCTGTGCGCTGAGCCGTTCGAGAAAAGGCTGCTGAAAGTGCAGAGCAAAATCACCATAACCAGGGCTGAACCTTGGACAGCAGCGCAGATTCCCCTTCATTTTCTGCACGGCATAATCAGCAAAGGAATCTATTGCTGCCGAAGCGATAGCATCCGTCACAAAATACTCTGCCTGAGAAACAATTCTCAGCTTCGCCAGTTCTCTGTCAACAGCCAGACCGGCAGTCAGTGCCATTGCAAAGACTTCCCGGCAGCCTTGCAGATTCTTATACAGGTTGATGCTTTTCACACGCATAAACCCAAAATCGCATACATATTCTGTCTGCATATCCACAGGCACACGAATATAAGCACATTTGTATCGGATCAGGTTCATCAGATTCTGTGTACATTTCCTGATCAGGTCGTCTTCAAAATGTCGTTTTGTTCCCAACCGCTGAGCCATTTCATTGCGGTCAATTTCCACATTCCTTGTATCAGCCGTTATCAGCATAATATCTGTATTTTTCAAGTTATCAGTCCGTTCTTCGCTCATTTTTACGAATAATATCAGCACAATTATCCATATTTCAGTATACCACATATTTTTTCATTTGCCAACTATCTGTTTGATTAATTCCACGGAAATCAATTTTGCCAGCACTTCCCTAGGGGAATCCCTTTCCTAAAAAAATTAAAAAACTATAATTTTTTAATAAAAGAGATCTATCTTAGGGGTATTGTTTGATTTGGATTTGATTTGAGCTTCACGGATTAAGATTTATGTTTATTTTTATCGGAATCTGTGTTATAATATATTTGTGAATATTTTTGGGTTTATATACCGCTTTTTGAGGGGTTGTTTACGGATACAATACTACATTCACCGCAGACATATACGTGAGAAATATCCAATCGTTTTAAAATAGAAATGAGGTCATAACATGAACTACATAGCAAGAGAAAAGGCTTTTGAACTTCTGAAGAAATATAACAAAGACCATTTCCATATCCGTCATGCACTTACAGTAGAAGCTGTCATGAAATGGTATGCGAATGACCTTGGTTATGGACAGGAGTCGGAATACTGGGGCATTGTCGGACTGCTGCATGATATCGATTTTGAAGAATATCCTGATCAGCACTGTATCAAGGCACCTGCACTTTTGCGTGAAGCGGGGGTAGGGGAGGATATCATCCATTCCGTATGTTCTCACGGTTATGGAATAACGGTTGATATAAAACCTGAACATGAAATGGAAAAGGTGTTATATGCTGCTGATGAATTGACAGGTCTTATCTGGGCAGCCGCATTGATGCGCCCCTCAAAAAGCACAAAGGATATGGAGCTAAAATCACTCAAAAAGAAGTACAAAAGTAAAGGCTTTGCCGCCGGCTGTAACAGAGGGGTTATTGAACAAGGAGCGGAAATGCTTGGTTGGGATCTTTCTGTCCTGCAGGAAAAGACACTCAAAGCAATGCAGGAGGCTGAGGATGATATCAATGCACAGATGAGTCTTATCGGGGAAACTGTTTAAAGGAGAGAAATAACTATGGAAATACCGGAAAAACTGAGTGCTGTTCAAGCGATAGAAAAGCTAAAAACAGGAAATAAAAAATATCTTCATTCGTTGACAGGCACAGGTGATATTTCAGCATTCAAACGAGCAGAAACATCTCAAAATGGTCAGCAGCCTTACGCTGTTGTCATATCCTGTTCCGACTCAAGAGTAATACCTGAAAGTATTTTCAGTGCCGGAATAGGTGAACTTTTCGTTATCCGTGTGGCAGGAAATGTTATGGATGATCATCAACTGGGGTCTGTAGAATATGCAGCTTCTCATTTAGGTGTCAAACTCATAGTAGTACTCGGACATGATCATTGCGGAGCAGTTGATGCTGCCATGAATCATGACCCGGACGGCTATATAAAATTTATTACTGATGAAATAAGAAAAGCTATCGGGGACGAAACAGATGAATATAAAGCCTGTTGTCTGAATGTGCGTCACAGTATGAAAATCATAGAAGACAGCTTTGCCATACATAAAGAAGAGGAACATGGTCTGAAAGTGATAGGAGCAGTGTATCATCTGGAAAGCGGATCAGTTGAATTCGATATTTAAGGAACCACCGGCCCTGCATCTGTCTTGTTTGCATCTTTCCCGTCATTTTACACCAAATTTGCTTGATAACGGTCAATACTATGGACAATGACAACCGGGATGTAAAACCTCTATGTTTGTAGAGAAATAAAGACTTCTGCAATTCCTTTCATGAATATAACAGGAGGAAATATAAAGTGATTGATTTGATAACCATTTTTACTGATACGGAAAAGCTATGCCAAAAAGATAAAATACTTTCAGCCGCAATTACTGATACCATCAAACATCAGTACATAGTAAGAAATGTTAACGATATCAAGCCAAAAGCCGAACAGCATCGTTTTATAAAGCCGGCGAATATTGTAGTATCTCAAAAACGCAGCCTGGAGGCAGCAAAAGACTATCCAGACGATCATGTGTGCGTGTTAAACTTTGCATCTGCTACTCATGCAGGAGGCGGTGTGCGATATGGTGCAAGAGCACAGGAGGAATGTCTGTGTCGCTGCAGCACATTGTACTTTGCTATTGATGATCCTGAAACAGAAAAGAACTTTCATGTTTATCATCGTCAGCTTCTCAGTTCTAAAAAAATGAATAGACTCTATAATGATGACTGTATTTTTTCACCCGGAATCATTGTAATAAAAACTGACACTGAGTTTCCACAGCGTCTGCCGAAGGCAGATCGTTTTACTGTTGATGTTATAACTTGTGCAGCTCCTGATCTGAACTCATATTATGATAGAATCCGGATTACGAAAGAGAAATTGAAAGAAATTCACAAAAATAGAGCAAGAAGAATTCTTGATATTGCTGTGAGTGAAGGTGAAGATGTGATGGTTTTAGGGGCATTTGGCTGTGGTGCATTCCGGAATCCCCCTGAAATAGTTGCCGAAGTATATCGTGAAGTGGTGCAGGAATACGTTTATGATTTCAAGACAATAGAATTTGCAGTGTATTGTCCTCCTGGAAGCAAGGGGGAAAACTTTCAAGCATTTAACAATGCTTTTATAAGAACATCTGCTCAAAAACTATAAGAATAATATGCTCTAAATCAAAATAAAATCAAGGAGTTAAATATAATGAAAAAAATAGGTTTAGTGGGCGGAACCGGACCGGAATCTACGCTGATGTATTATAAAGAATTGAATTCTAAGATTGACAATCTGACAGGTGGAAAGGCTATGCCGGATATAGCCATTGAGAGTGTAAATTTTCGGAGAGCATGGGATTATGTGTCGTCCGGAAATTACAAAAAACTTACAGAGTATCTGTCTGAAAAAGTAAAATTACTAAAATTATCCGGATCGGAGATTATAACATTGACTGCGGGAACAATGCACATCGTATCCGATGAAGTCGAAAAAGAAACCGGTGTATCGCTGGTCAGTATTCCAAAAGCAGTGTGTGATGAAGCGATACTCCGAAATTATAAAAAAGTCGGATTATTAGGAACTATATTCACCATGGAACAGGATTATATGAAAGAAAATCTCGTAAATGCCGGTATTGAGGTAGTTGTTCCATGCAAAGAGGACAGAAAACTGGTTGCAAAAAGAATTTTTGAGGAATTAGAGGTTGGTATTGTAAAGGAATCTACATTACAAGAATTTAATGCTATTATTGATAAGATGCGTAATACTTATAGAATTGAAGCGGTCATTCTTGGATGTACGGAATTGCCGCTATTATTGAAAAATGAAAACTGTATTCTCCCGTGTATGGATAGCGTAGAGATCCATATCGAAAAATTGATTGAACTGGCAACAATGGAAACATAACAGATACAGAGAAGTGAGCATCATGTCAAAACGAAGAACAATAAGCGTTACCTGTCCAAAATGCAAAGAAAAACAGCCGTTCGTCATGTGGGAAAGTATCAATACTGCATTAGACCCTGAAATGAAGTCTGCTGTTAAAGACCAGTCCGCTTTTTTATTTACTTGTCCTACCTGCGGAACTCAGAATTACATAGATTATGGTTTTCTGTATCACCAAATGGAAGATCAGATTATGATCCATTATGCAAATTCAGATGAGGACGAAAAGGAAATTTACCAGTTTCTCTATGAAGATTCTGATAAAATGATACAAGAATTACTCAAAGCAAACTATCTGATCAGAATTGTCCGTTCACAGAATGAACTAAGGGAGAAGATTTTTATTTTTGATGAAGGATTGGATGACAGAATCATAGAGGTTTATAAACTACTCGTTTTTGTTTCTATCCATGATGATCATCCGGAATGGAACGATATGAAGATTCTTTTCTCTGCTGCTGATGGAAAAAGAACCTTTGTTGTTTTCGTTGAAGGAAATCTCATGGGTTCAGTTGATTATTCAGATACAATTTACAATACATTGTGTGAAAAGCATCTTACTAAACTGCCTGATTTAAGGAATGATATTCCTTTTATTGAAGTAAGAAGAGCTATGGAGATAATGGGTTTTGAAAAATAAGAAGCGGTTGTCGCAAGTTGATATAGTTTGCGACAGTCAAGAATCCTATTGGAAAGGGTAATGTACGGATTAGATTCTTGTATTAACATAACGACTTTTCGTATTACAATTATAATACACTATCTGTGTTGATACAGTTTGTCAATTTACCAGTAAACTAATTAAATGATTGATATTTGTTTTATTTTTTTGCAAAAGAAGATATTAAAAAACAAATATGGAGAAAAGCAGCAATGATTTTGAGACATTTGGATTAATAATATAATCTATTTTAGGAGAAACCATTCGAAGATACACTATGTTAGCCTTGCAAATGCTCCTTTTAAACAAATTTCTCCAGGCAAGCAGTAACTTTATGATGAGAAACGTCAGAAAATCAAAGCCAATGATCTGATTCGATTTATAAACGATTATTATAAAAGATGTAGACCAGCACGTATATATGATAGTTTTGCAGACCATTACTACAAAAATATGTCTTTGCTTTTCCTGCGGATAATATGGAATACTATCCACAGGAAAAGCAAAATCAATACAAAGTCTTAGGAGTTGAGATCGAACTTATTTCAAGTACAATCTACAAGTACAATCTATAAGAAAGCCGTTCGCTCAATTAAAAAAGGAACACCTTCGTGAATACCTAACCGGGCTTTCATATGATATTTATGATCCGGAAATGGATTCTGTTATGTAGGGAATATCAATGTTTGGTTTATTCGATTTCTGGTTGAAATATGCCGTATATCTGTTTTCAACTTACCTCAATGTCCCAAAACACACATTTTGGGACATTGGCACTGTTAAAAAAACAAGGGGCATTTCTGCCCTTTTGGAGGTTTGGTTGTATGGATAAAAAATATTTACACTGCCTTTTTCTTCATTTTCTGCGTGAGTTGGATAATGAGATTGTGGAACGTTATCCGGGTTTGGCCCCAGCTGATCGCCAGGTATTCGCCGAGCTGGTACTTGACAAACTCTTGGTTGCTCCGGTTCAGGCTGTCGGCTCCGTGTCTGATCTGCGTGATCAAATAGAAAAACAAAAAAGAAAGAAACAAAAAGAAAGAAACAAAAAAGAAAAAAACAAAAAAGAGAGAAACAAAAAAGAAAAAAACAAAAAAGAGAGAAAAAACTTAAAGAGTAATAGGATTAAAAAAGAAAGGATGAAGTAATATGACCCCAGAAGAAATTGCATATATAAGCGGCTCTATAATTGGTGGTGTATCGGGTTGTTTTGTGGTTTGCTATTTTTTAGCTAAGGTTATTAATCTGGTTTTTGACTGGATCAATAATATATTTAAAAAAAGAAAGGTGGAATCTAAATGATTGCTACAGTAATGGGTAAGTATTCAAGACCCTATGAAATCAATGGTAATAAGGGTGTGTCTTATAGGTTGTCACTTTTTGTTGGTGAGTACCAGAGCGACCCGCTTACCGGAGCTGTCGGAGAAGGAGAGCAGTTTATTGAAGTAAGATGTCCTCTCCCCTTTTTCGAGAAAATCAGTATTAACGGTGAATACAATTTTGATCTCGATGACCTCAAGACCCGGGTAAAGGATGCTTTTGCAAGACGTGAGGACGGCGCTTTTGTTGCGCTGAAATGAGTATGACTATTGACGAGCTTATGGTGTATGTTCAAAATGGATTTGAATATGCACAGTATTTGATTTTTCTTCTGGCTGCTCTGCTTGGTTCAAGAGTTGCCCAAGGATTTAGCTTTTGGAAGTGGTGATATATATGGATATTGATATTATGAGCCTCGTCTTGCTCGGCTTTGGTACTGGATTCGTGCTTTATGTCATTGCTTCTTTTCTTGGTTGGATTATTTGGCAATGCGCCAATTTATTCCATATAGTTAAATGAAAGGAGGTTTTATTAATGGCTGTTTTATCAAAGTTCAAACAGAAAGTTTGTAAGCTGAAGAATAACAAGATTATGAAGTGGGTTTCTGTTCTTTCTGTTGTTTCGGTTGTTGCATCTCTTGGTTGTTTCTTCTGTTTTGCAGAAGATACCCAAACAGGCGGGCAGATTGTAAGTACTGCTCTTTCTAATGCCCTGAATCAGATGCTTTCTGATTTCTTCTCTTATGCTGCGATTGTACTTCCTATTGGTCTTACTGTCTTTGGTGTAATCGTTGGAATCGGTTATGCTATGAAGCTCTTCAAGAAAATCAGCAAATAATTTCTGTCCCCCCTATTTATTACCCTGTAATTATAGGGGGGTTTTTGAGGTATCAAATTATGATTTCTTTGTATAGTGGAACACCGGGAAGTTATAAAAGTTATCACGCTGTTGCTGAATGTATTTCATGGTTAAAACTCGGGCGCAATTTGATATGTAACTTTCCCGTTGATTATAAACGAGTAATTAAAAAACCTATAAAAGGCGAATACCATTTTTTATTT
>CACZSU010000113.1 GCA_902783855.1 uncultured Ruminococcus sp. | reverse complement strand
CCGCGGGTGGGAATATATTTAAGCTATAACCAGAGCGAAGCGTAAGCGTAGCGACTGACGCGAATCGGGAGCGGCGGCTCGCCGCCGGGAGGAGGAGTGACTATATTTGAGAAAACAGATTGCCTTGCTTTGTTCTGTGCTGGCGCTGCTTGCGGCGGGCGGATGCCATCAGGAGGAATTGCCGCCTGTGCCGAAGCTGTCAGCCAATTGTGCGTGTGTTGTGCGCTATAAGGACGTGTCGTACAACTGCCGTATCGGATTTTTGAGCAAGGACGTGGAAACCATTACGATACAAACGCCCGCAGCCCTAAGCGGTCTGACCTTCAGCAAGGGACAGGGACAGTACAAGCTCTCTTACGGCAGCCTTGTCTGCCGCAGCGATTCCGCACTTCTGCCGCAGCAGTCCCTGCCGCAGAAAATAACCAACGCTGTCCATGATTTCCGCCGTCAGCCGCAGTCCCTGCAGGCAGAAAAAACCGGAACAGGATATACCTTTACATCGCCAGCATATGCGCTTGTAACGGATGCAGAAGGATTGATCCGGGAAATACATTTACAATGAAATCTCGTGATCCGGTCGGATATCTGACCGGATCACGAAGGCTTTTTACGGCATGGCAGGATGCGGCAGGGACGGGCTAAAAATGACAATAAACGGACGAAAACTTACAATGTTGCGTTTAATAAAAATGGGTGTTGTATAATAATGTCAACGATAAGGCGAAATGAAAGAATAATTGTGGAACAATTGCATATAGCAACCACAGGAGAAATTATCAGGACGAATGGAGGAAATAATGATGAAAAAGATATGGATGATTGTATTATTGACAGCTATGACAGCAATGACGGCGGCAGGCTGCAGCAATTCCGGTTCATCTTCACAGACGCAGCCGGTGGTTACGGTATCCACCATACAGCCGACAGCGGAGGTAAGCCAGACCTCTCAGGGAATCACAGCGCTCTATGTCAGCCCGGATTCCTGCAAAATCAAAATCAGCGAAAAAAGGCTGCTGTCTGTCAGCTCGGATAAGGGTGCCGAGCTTTCCAGTGATCTGGTATGGGTATGCGACGATGAAAGTATTGCAACCGTGGATTCATCAGGCAATGTGATCGGCAAAGCACCGGGTGATTGCGTTATAACCATATCCCGCAGAGACCAGCCGGCTATTACGGCAAAGATTCCGGTTACAGTAAAGCCCAACGAGAAAAGCAGTACCGTACAGGAATCAACCGCTCCGCCGGCAGCCCAGACCAGTCATACAACAACCGTTACGCCTACCCAACAGGAACCAACCAATAACGGGGGTGGAACCACGATTATCTATGTGACGCCGCCGAGCAGCCATGTGACTTATTCCGTACCGACACAGTATACCTATTATTACGGCAGAAACAATTTCAGTTATTCTAATCCGGCAGACGGCTATGTGGTACACAGCATGGTAGGCAACTATCTTTACCAGTCGGACGTGACAAGAATCACCAAGCACGATGCACAGATGCTGATCAATGCCATTTATGCAAAGCATGGTTATATTTTCAAAGATGCTGAGGTAAAACAGTTCTTTGAAACACAGGACTGGTATAATTCCATTTCTGTTAAAACAAGCAGTATGGCAACCATATCGGACAGAATTGCCAGTATAGATATGGATAATCATAATCTGAAACTGCTGCTTCCGATAGCCCGCTCCTGATGCGCGGATGATCGGCATAGTTCCGGAAAAGCCGGTGCATGAGCGGTACTATCCGCTCATGCGGAAGGCTTTTTCTCCGGAACAGGTAATACCAGAAACAGGAGGGACAATATGCCTTTTCAGATAATTCGGAATGACATCACAAAGGTCAGATGTGATGCCATTGTCAATGCAGCCAACAGCTCCCTGCTGGGAGGGGGCGGCGTGGACGGCGCTATCCATCGTGCGGCGGGAAAAGGTTTGCGTGAGGAATGCAGCAGGCTGCACGGCTGCCGGACAGGTGAAGCGAAGATTACGGGCGGTTACCGGCTGCCATGCCGGTATGTTATCCATACAGTGGGACCTGTATGGAAGGGCGGCGCTTATCACGAAGCCGAACTGCTGGCGTCCTGTTACCGTCATTCGCTGCAGCTGGCAGAGGAATACGGATGTTCAACAGTTGCATTTCCGTTGATTGCAGCAGGTACATATGGGTATCCCCGTCAGGAAGCGCTGCAGATAGCAAGAGATACGATACAATCGTTTCTGACCGAAAGAGATTCGGATATGACCGTATTTCTGGTCGTATTTGATAAAACCAGCTTTCTGATCAGTGAAAAGCTGTACAGTGACATACGCTCTTTCATTGATGATCACTATGTGCTGGAGATGTACAAGGATGCACAGAGGTACGATTATGTGCATAGTGAAAGTGAAATTTTGTCAGATGATTTGTCTGCTCCGGGACTCCGCAAGGGAGAAGCGGACAAGGCATCTTCACCTACCGGTGTGCATCATACAGGCAGTGACACATTTTTTACCCGCTTTTTCGGACTGGATGCGGATGACGAGAGTGAACTATCCTGTGCAAAAATCGGACCGGTCAGTCTGGAAGAAATGCTGGATAACATGGGCGAGAGCTTTTCCGAAATGCTGCTGAGGAAAATCGACGAAAAGGGCATGACGGACACAGAGTGCTACAAAAAAGCAAACATAGACAGAAAGCTGTTTTCAAAGATCCGCAATGATCGTCAATATAATCCCAGCAAAACAACTGTCATAGCATTTGCAATCGCACTGGAGCTATCGCTTGCTGAAACCAAGGAGCTATTGGAAAAGGCAGGCTTTGCGCTTTCGCACAGCAGCAAATCTGATATCATTATAGAATATTTCATTACGAACAACATATATGATGTCATGACCATAAACGAAGCGTTATTTTCGTTTGATCAGAAACTATTAGGAGAATAATTGCAAATTTGTAAGAAAGTGTCGCTTGAGAAGCGACCATTCCGGCAGAAATTTGTGATACAATAACTGTATTGTTAATGAAGCCTGTACAGATCAGGCAATGAGTATGCTTACGACATTTGCCGAAAGGCAATCTTTCCCATGCTTCCCCGCCGCCAGGACGGGGAAGTCCCCTTTGCCAATCATGCTGTTTATGCTTATACCCCGACCGCCGCACAGATGAGAATGCTCTGCACTGTGCGGCGGTCAATGTATAAATATGTTCTGGCGATAACCAGAGAAGCGGCACGCCGGAAGCTGATACAAGGCAAGTCCACACGTAGTTGATGCGATAGTTGAAGGGTCAAGGAATACGAACGAGAGCAGT
>CACZSU010000112.1 GCA_902783855.1 uncultured Ruminococcus sp. | reverse complement strand
GCTGCTCTCGTTCGTATTCCTTGACCCTTCTGCTATTGCATCTTCCACGTGTGGGCTTGCCTTGTATTAGTTCAGGCGGGCGGAAGGTAGCAGGGGAGTTAAGGAAAGGGAATTTCAAAAGGGGAAGACCTTAAGATGGGCACCGCCCCTCTTGTGGTCTTCCTCTTTGGTCTACCAACCAGCGGTTGTCATCAAAGCACCCCGGCAAATGCCGATGCAAAAGCGGCGGGGCTGTTCAAAAGCCTTCCCGTTACTGTCCTTCCCTCTGGCACGTCAAATACAGACTGCAATGCCTTATTTCAACTTTTTTGTGCGAATGGAAAATACAAAAATGGCTATTACCAACACTACGATTGCATATACCGTAACGATCATCAGATGCGGAAGAATGTCTGCATAATTGCCTGCCAGCGCCGCACGGGAGGCTTTCACTGCATGGATAAAAGGCAGGCAGTTGCAAAAGCCTTCAAAAGCACCGCCGATCATTGAAACATCAAACCAGATGTCTGAAAACCATGCCGAAAGATTTGTCAATAATGCACCGCATACACCGCCGACAGCCTTTTCATTCAACAGTGTTCCGAATAATAATCCCAGTGCTATATACACTACTGCAATCGGAATGTTGACCGCTACTGCCAGCAATACCCGGACATTCAGTGACAATCCAAGGAAAAAAGCCGCCAGATAACAAATCACTGTCTGTACAATTCCTATCGGCAGAAGCGGGACTGTATATCCAATCATAAAATCCCGCGATTTCATCGGTGATGTAAACAGTCTCAGCATAAAGCCTGTTGTTTTATCCTTCGCAATCAGCATGGAAGAAAACAGCGATAAAAAACTCATCCCGAAAACGGATATTCCCGGCGTCAGGTTTTCTGGTCTGAATAATGTCATGCTTTCTGCCGCTTCAGAGGGAAGGCTGCTATTGATAATCGAAAGCAGCACCAGCAATACCAGCGGGAATCCCAGACTGAATATTAATGTCAGCGGATCCCGGATCATCTCTTTTGTATTTCTTGATGCAAAATATATTGAATTCATACCTTATTCTCCTCTGCTATACGGATAAATGCTTCCTCAAACTGATCAGTCTTTGCCTGCTGCATCAGTTCCTTCGCTGTTCCCACTGCCTTGAGCTTTCCTTTTGCCATTATAGCAATATGATCTGCCAGCGCTTCTGCTTCTTCCAGATAATGTGTTGTCAGGATTACTGTCACTTTTCCCTTGAGCTTGCTGATCACCTGCCACAGTTCACGCCGTGCCAGTACATCCAGTCCCAGTGTCGGCTCGTCCAGGAACAGTATCTCCGGATCAGAAATCAGAGCCATTGCTATACTGAGCCTTCTTTGCCAGCCGCCCGACAAGGTACCTGCCTTCTGGCGGGTAATCTCTGACAAATCAAACTTTTCAATCATATCCCCGGTCTTTGTCATTGCCGTGCGTTTATCTGCGCCATATACCTTTGCCATAAACAACAGGTTTTCCTCCACTGTCAGTTTCGGTGCAACAGCTGTTTCCTGAGGGGATACATTCGTTATCCGCCGTATCTGTTCCCTGTCCTTTTTCAGGTCAAATCCGCCAAGTACAGCTGTTCCTTCTGTGGGCTGTATCAATGTTGTCAGCATTTTGATGATTGTTGTTTTTCCTGCACCGTTTACACCCAGCAGTCCAAACAATTCACCCTGTTCTATGCTCAGACACAGTTGATCAACTACCGTCCGGTCACCATATTTTTTTGTCAGATTTCTGATCTCAATTGCATTCATGTTCTATCACCTTTACTCAAATATTTCGGAAAAACCCGTTACCTTGACCAGCGCAATACCGCCCTTACCGGTATCTCCCAGTACAATCATCCTGTCGCCCGCTGCTATATTGAAAATATCCCGGGCAGATTTTGGAATCACAATCTGTCCACGTTCGCCGACCTTGACCATACCGAACGCATATTTTCCCTTGCTGGCATCCTCATCCATATTTTCATTCTCAAAGGACAGGCTTACCAGCTGGTCAATGGATACTCCGAACAGCTTTGCCAGCTCCATACAGTTGATAATGTCAGGAACGGATTCACCGCTTTCCCATTTTGCGATCGACTGACGGCTGATGGACATCCTCTCCGCCAGTTCTTCCTGTGTCCACCCGTTTTTCTTCCTTAAAAAACGAATGTTGCTGTTAATCATATTCTTCATGTTTTTCACACCTCGTTATAATCCAATTTTACACGCATTCAAGCGATTTTTCAATCAACTAACCCATACATTCATGTAAATAGTTCTTTACATTCTATTTTAAAAAACGGATGATTTCTGCATCTTGTCATACAAAAACCATCCGTTTATCCGGCGCACCCGCGCACTCTCGCTTCTATTCAGCGCCCCTTCTGCCAATCAACATCCGCTTGTGACCACGGAAATCTATTTTTGCCAGCACTTCCCCCTTCTCGCCTGCCGGCTCGGTCGGTGCTTCTGCCTGCGGCAGAGATGTCCACCGGACATCCGCTTCTCGCCTGCCGGCTCGGTCGG
>CACZSU010000111.1 GCA_902783855.1 uncultured Ruminococcus sp. | reverse complement strand
TCCCACTATCAGGGCACTTTACGGACTTTCACCGATTAGACTACGCCCATGCCGGGCAAACTACAAACAGCTCGTACCCTTACAGATGGGTGCGAGCTGTCGTTTTTCTTGAATAAAGACTATAAGGCGATATGCAAAAGCAGTTTTGCACGATCAATTTGTTCCTGCGTAGGAACGGGTACACCCTGCAAAGGATATTCCAGATTCATCTCTGCCCATTTCAGTGTGCCTAATGTGTGGTACGGCAGAATTTCAACCTTTTCTACAGTTTTCAGACTACGGATAAAGGCGTCCATTTTCCTGAGATCATCTTCGTCATCCGTAACTCCCGGCACCAGTACGTGACGAATCCACATTTTCTTGCCGTGATCAGACAGCCACTGTGCCATTTCCAGGATATTTTCATTTCCGACGCCTGTCAGATCCTTATGACCTGACGGATCCATTTCTTTCAGATCCAGCAAGAATAAATCCGTTACGTCTGCCAGCTTCTGAAAAGCAGACAACCACTTTTCATCGCTGCAAAACGGCTGACCGGCTGTATCCACTGCCGTATGAATACCTTCCCGTTTGGCAAGCGTAAACAGCGCAGTCACAAATTCCATCTGCAGCAACGGCTCCCCTCCGCTGACCGTGATACCGCCGTTATTCTTCCAGTAGCTTTTATATCTGCGAACGTGCTGATACAGCCTCTGGGCAGTCCACTCCTCGCCCCTGCTATTCCAGGTATCCGGATTATGACAGAATTTACACCGCATCCCGCAGCCGCTCAGAAATACCACGAACCGCACACCCGGTCCGTCTACCAGACCAAACGTTTCCAGTGTATGTACCCTTCCCGTTATATTTTCGTTTATTTCATTATTCATCACGTTTACCTCTGTTATGATACAGCATACGCCCTACCAATGGCAGGGCGTATGAGATTGAATCTATTCTTATCTTACAAGGATGCATGACAGGTTCTGGAGATGACATCCATCTGCTGCTCACGTGTCAGATCAATAAACTTGACGGCATATCCTGATACACGAATGGTGAAATTCGCATATTCTTCCTTCTCAGGATGCTCCATTGCGTCAATCAGCTTTTCTGTGCCGAATACATTGACATTCAGGTGATGTGCTCCCTGGTCAAAATATCCATCCATTACCTGTACCAGATTATTGATTCTTTCCTGATCTTCATGTCCGAGGGCATCGGGATTGATCGTCTGGGTATTGGAAATACCGTCCAATGCCCAATGATACGGCAGCTTCGCTACTGAATTCAGTGATGCTAAAAGACCGTTCTTTTCTGCGCCATAGCTAGGGTTAGCACCCGGCGAAAGCGGAGCGCCTGCTTTTCTGCCGTCCGGCATATCAGCCGTTGCCTTACCGTATACTACATTGGATGTAATCGTCAGAATGGAGGTTGTCGGCTCAGAATTTCTGTACGTATGACGCTTTTTGACCTTATCCAGGAAGGTTTTCAGCAGCCATACAGCAATATCGTCTGCTCTGTCATCATCGTTGCCGTAACGGGGGAAATCACCCTCGGTAACATAATGCAGCACAAAACCGTCTGTATCTCTTTCGGTCTTTACCTTTGCATACTTGATCGCACTCAGAGAATCCACCACATGAGAGAATCCCGCAATACCAGTTGCGAATGTACGGCGCACATCCGTATCAATCAGAGCCATCTCTGCAGCCTCGTAGAAATACTTATCATGCATATAATGAATCAGATTCAGCGCATTGACATACACACCTGCCAGCCAATCCATCATGATTTCATATTTCTGAATCACCTCATCATAATCCAGATATTCAGATGTGATGGGACGCATCATGGGACCTACCTGTTCACGGGTCTTAGCATCTACACCGCCGTTAATCGCATACAGCAGGCATTTAGCAAGGTTTGCCCTTGCGCCAAAGAACTGCATCTCCTTACCAGTCTGCGTTGCAGATACACAGCAGCAGATAGAGTAATCATCACCCCATACAGGCTTCATAACGTCATCATTCTCATACTGAACCGAGCTGGTATGAATCGAAATCTTAGCAGCATACTTCTTGAAGGTTTCCGGCAATGCGGATGAATACAAAACCGTCAGATTCGGCTCTGGTGAGGGTCCCATGTTTTCCAGCGTATGCAGAAAACGGAAGTCATTTTTCGTTACCATAGAGCGTCCGTCCACACCGATACCGGCTACCTCCAGCGTTGCCCATACCGGGTCACCGGAAAACAGCTGATTATAGGACGGTATACGGGCAAACTTGACAATTCTGAACTTCATTACGAGGTGGTCAATCAGCTCCTGTGCCTCCTCCTCTGTCAGAATACCTCTGTCAAGATCTCTCTGGATATAGATATCCAGGAAGGTCGAAACACGACCTACGGACATGGCTGCGCCGTTCTGGGTCTTGATGGCGGCAAGGTAACCAAAATACAGCCACTGTACTGCTTCTCTTGCATTTTTCGCCGGAGCAGAAATATCATAGCCGTAAATCTTTGCCATTTCCTTCATGCCGTTCAGCGCTCTGATCTGTTTGGCGATTTCCTCACGGAGGCGAATCACTTCCTCTGTCATCACGCCGTCGCCGCAGTTGGCAAAGTCTTTTTTCTTCTGCTCGATCAGGTAGTCGATACCGTACAATGCTACACGGCGATAATCGCCCACAATCCGTCCGCGTCCGTAAGTATCGGGAAGACCTGTAATAATCCTGTTATGACGTACTGCCTTCATTTCAGGTGTATAAGCATCAAACACGCCCTGGTTATGGGTCGTTACATATTCATTGAAAATTTTGTGCAGATCAGGATCAGGGGTGTATCCGTAGGTTTCACAAGCCTGCTCTGCCATTTTAATACCGCCAAAGGGCATAAATGCTCTTTTCAGAGGCTTATCTGTCTGAAGACCGACAACCTTTTCAAGCTCTTTATTTTCTTCATCAATATATCCGGCGCCATATGCGGTCAGTCCGGAAACTACTTTGGTTTCCATATCCAGCACGCCGCCTTTTTCTCTTTCTTCCTTTTGCAGACTCTGCACCCTCGCCCACAGCTTACTGGTAGCCTCAGTGGGTCCGACAAGAAAAGATTCATCTCCGTCATAAGGACGATAGTTTTTCTGAATAAAATCTCTTGTATTAACTTCCTCTTTCCAGATTCTTCCTTCAAAGCCTTCCCAGGCCTGTGTATTTCTCATATCCATATAAGAAACTCCTCTCCCGAAATGAAATCCTGTCCGACCAGCAGGCATATGCAGCGAAAAGCAATATCAGGACAAACTACGCCGACTGTCTTATGTCAGACTATAGTCTTACTATAGAACTCTTTTTAATATTTGTCAACCATAAAAGAAACCTTTCCTGAATTATCGTACAAATTCCATAATAATATTGGTTAGGTGTATCTAACTTATGTGTATTTTTACATTGACAACTATTTAACAATAACAACATATTGTGTATTCCTGCAATTCAAACAATACAATTAGTGGTTTTGGTAATAATACCCGAAATGCTTATTTTCAATTTCCCGGCAGCAGCGCAACGCTGCACCCTCACACTCTCAGTTAAATTCTTCACCCGCCTGCTTTGGAACTCCGCCCAGTGGCAGAGACTTTGGCGAACAGCCCCGCAGCTTTTGTATCGGCATACGCCGGTCATGCTATTATGACAAAGGGTAGTTGGTAGACCAAAGAGGAAGACCACAAGAGGACGCCGAGCCGGCGCTCCCGATGCTCTCGGTCGAATCTTTTGACCCTTCATACTGTCCGGCTCCACTTTGTGGGCTTGCCGTGTATTGG
>CACZSU010000110.1 GCA_902783855.1 uncultured Ruminococcus sp. | reverse complement strand
CCCGATCCCTCGGCAAGGGGTGAATTCAAAAACAGTCCGGTGGACTGTTTTTGAAGAGGGGACGCCCTGGGACGAAGGGCGTCCCCTTGTAGCGGTCATCAGTGAATGGGAACAGGATGCCGTAAGGCATCCAAGTGTGAAGCAGGCAGGTTTCTTTGAAGAGTACCGGAAATAAAAAGTGAAATGTGAAAAGTGGAATTGTTTTAGCAAAGAACTCTTTAGTGACTAAGACGAGTTTACGAAACAGCCCCGCTGCTTTTATATCGGCATTCGCCGGCCATGCTTTTGTGACAACCGTTGGTTGGTAATCCAAAGGGAGGAACCACAAGAGGGCTTACGCCCTCTTAAGGTTCCCCCCTTTGGAAATCTCCCTTCCTTAACTCTCTGCTGGCTATCCGCCCGTCTATTGTCCTTGCGGACGATAGACGGGCTTTTTTCTGCGCTCCGTCATGCTGCGGTGCCCCGGCGCCATGCCGCCGGGGCGTCCTCGCTCACCTCATTTTAAAGGGTACTTTACAGTAGCATCAGGAAGTTTGTTCGCTAAGTTTGATTTTGGTTTATAGCGGCTCGGCTTTGAATTGGCGGGCTATTGTATGCATCCCGGACAAAGCAAGGCGGCTAGAACTAGTGAATAGTGAATCATCACTTGCAAAAACACGTTTTTTCAGGAAGGGCATATGAGAATTCCCTGTAGCTGCTGGCGGTACGAGGGTTGATTTATGGTGAGGTTTCGTGTATAATAGAATTATGATGATCGGGCTATGTCCGAAATATTAAAGAAAGAAGGAATTTCCGATGTATAATGACCTTATGGACACAATTGGATTTGTGGGAAAGTACGACCCTGCTGTTTCTGCTGCTATGGGGGACGAGCTTAAAAGGCAGCAACAGAATATTGAGCTGATTGCTTCTGAAAATATCGTTTCACCTGCTGTTATGGCTGCAATGGGTTCTGTACTCACCAATAAATATGCGGAGGGCTATCCAGGAAAAAGATACTACGGCGGCTGTCAGTACGTCGATGTCGTTGAACAGATCGCTATCGACCGTGCTTGTGAACTGTTTGGCGCAAAATTTGCTAATGTTCAGCCTCATTCCGGTGCTCAGGCAAATACGGCTGTTTATTTTTCTATCCTCAAGCCCGGTGATACCGTTATGGGTATGACCCTCTCTGAAGGCGGTCACCTGACACATGGTTCTCCTGTCAATATTTCCGGCAAATACTACAATTTCGTTTCTTACGGTGTTGACCCCGTTACCCATGTCATTGATTATGACAAGGTATACGAAACCGCTATGGAAGTAAAGCCGAAGCTGATCGTTTGCGGTGCCAGCGCTTATCCCAGAATTATTGACTTCAAGCGTTTCAGAGAAATCGCTGATGCCTGCGGCGCATATCTGATGGTGGATATGGCTCATATTGCCGGTCTGGTAGCTGCTGGTGTTCATCCGAATCCGGTTCCCTATGCTCATTTCACCACCACTACCACCCACAAAACCCTCAGAGGTCCCAGAGGCGGTCTGATTCTTACCAATGACGAGGAGCTTGCTAAGGGTATCAACAAGGCTGTTTTCCCGGGTACACAGGGCGGTCCGCTGATGCATATCATCGCTGCAAAGGCTGTCTGCTTCGGTGAGGCTCTCAAGCCTGAATTCAAGAGCTATGGTGAAAACATTGTCAAGAATGCAAAGGCTCTGGCTGATGGTCTGGTTAACCGCGGCAACCAGCTCGTTTCCGGCGGAACTGACAACCATGTTATGCTTCTTGATCTCACCAACAGCGAGGTTACCGGCAAGGAACTGGAGCATCGTCTGGATGAAGTCAGAATTACAGCTAACAAAAATACTGTCCCCAACGAAAAAAGAAGTCCCTTCGTCACCAGCGGCGTGCGTCTTGGTACAGCTGCTGTTACTACAAGAGGCATGGGCGTTGCGGAAATGGATAAAATCGCTGAGTACATAACACTCGCTCTGAACGATTTTGATAACAGCAAGGCTGCTATTCTTGCTGGCGTGGAAGACATCTGCAAAAACTTCCCCCTCTATTAATTCCATCTGAATATATCAAGACCATTCCGGACCTGTCAAAAATCAGGTTCAGAATGGTCTTTTTTGCATATCTTATTTCAATACAATGACACTTCTTGCAGGGAAGGTTACTTCCTGTCCCTCAACAATAAAGTTATCCGCTTCTATTGCGTTCGCAGGCTTTTCTTCTGCGGAAGGTGCTGCAACTGCAAATGGATCATCAGGATCTGAGGATACCTCTGCCTTCTTTTCAGCTCCTGCTATAGCATAGCCCCTTACCTCATTGATTTTGAAGCTGCTGTCCGGAATACTGACTTTCAGCCCATACTCTGCCACATTAAACAACACAGCAACCTTGGAGCCATCCTTATCCATTATAAATCCAGCTATTTCCTTGACATCGTCTAATACCAGAGCAGTAACCTTTCCGCTTTTCAGTTCAGGATTCTGGTTCTTCAGCGCTATGATCCGCTTATAGAAATTCAGTACGGAATCATCATCCTTCTGCATATCTTCAACGGACTTTTCAGGAACGCTGTCATCGGACATTCCGGGGATCTTTTTGACATAGTTTTTATCCTCGGCATTCGTCCAGTACATACCCTTACGCTTATCCTCATCCTTACCCGTGCCTTCCATGCCGATCTCTTCACCGTAATAGATAAACGGATTGCCGGGTGAAAGTATATACATTGCTGCGCCCATTTTCTTCAGATAGTCATCTGTAAAGAAGCTGGCACTTCTGCCCGTATCATGATTCGATATAAACGGCGTATTGATTGCGTTGGGATTGACTGCCTTGATACTGTCCTCCCAGCTCACAATCGACTCCACATATTTCTTTGCATCATTCCTGTGCAGCGAATCAGCTACACGTCCGCCCGAACCCTGTTCATTGAAATCGAACAGACTGTCTATACCTGATTCATAAAATTTCTGGATAGTTGCAGCATTTTCCCAACACTCACCGACCATGTAAACATCATCTTTTACTTCTTTAACGCTGTCATAGAACCATTTAAGTTCATCAACAGAGGCATCATTATCAATCGTTCCATCGTATCTCTTTTCAAACCAGAGTACAGCGTCAAGACGGAAACCATCCACACCTTTATCTATCCAGAACTTAGCGGCATCAAGAAGCTCTTTTCTGAGGTCTTCATTTTTAAGGTTCAGATCAGGCATCTGGTCCCAGAATTCGCATTCATAGTACCAATCGTCTACTCCTGCACTGTACCAACCCTTGACGTCCTTTTTACCCTTTTCAAAGTTGTAATACTTTACATAGCCGTCTGTTTTGCCTGCTTTTAATTCCTCGATTGCCTTCTTGAACCACTCACATTTTGTGGAAGAATGGTTGATGACAAAGTCGATGATAATATTAATTCCTCTTTTATGCGCTTCGGACACCAATTCTTCAAAGTCCTCGATGGTGCCGTATTGCTCATCCACTGCCTTATAATCAATTACATCATACTTATGATAAGATGGTGAAGGCATAATCGGCATCAGCCAGATACCTTCTATTCCAAGGTCATCTGTCGTTTTCGTGTCGCCGTCATTCAGATAATCCAGCTTTGAGGTGATTCCTTTAAAATCCCCTATTCCGTCCTCGTTGCTGTCGCAGAAGGAGTACGTAAATATCTCATAATAAGTACGGTATTTATCAGATCTTTCCGTCAGCTTATAATCCACTGTTTTGAATCCGCCGTCCTCCGGCAGAGCCATTCCTGCAGCGGTATCCTGTCCGCCGCCGGATGCAGCGTATTCTGTTGCAGATGCAGTGGAACTGCCTGATGCACCGTTTTCATACGTTTCCTGTACCGTACAACCGCTTACAGCTGCCGCAGTGAGCATACAGGCAAATAACAATAATGAGGTCAGTTTTCTTAGTACCATAGATATCTCCTTTTCTTATAGAACAAAAGCAGGGAGCTTGCGCATCCCTGCTTTTTTAATTTTACAAATCAGCCCTTTACAGCACCGCCTGTTACGCCTGCAACATAGAATCTCTGCATAATAACAAACAGGATTGTAATCGGAATAGCGATCAGTACGGCGCCAGCACAGAATACAGTAAAGTATTCGTTCATGGTTTCCTGACCGATCATTCTGTACAGACCAAGTGCGATTGTATACGAATCGGAGTTATCTTTCATGAAGTAGCTTACGAAAATGTAGTCTGCCCACGGTCCGATAAATGTGGTCAATGCCGTATACACGATAATCGGTTTGGATAGCGGTAGAATAATAATCCAGAATATCTGGTTTCGGGTTGCACCGTCAATCTTTGCCGCTTCATCCAGCGAACGGGGTATCGTATCAAAGAAGCCTTTTGCTACCTGGTAGCCAAGTCCTGCACCAGCAGAATATACGATAACCAGTGCGAAGAGGTTCTGCTTGAGTCCGAAGATTTCCATGATATTATAGGTAGCTGCCATGGACATGAAGCCAGGGAACATACCAAGGATCAGACCAAGGTTCAGGAATGTCTTACGGCTCTTGAAACGAAGACGTGAGAATGCATAGCTGACCATCAGGATGATCAAGGTTGAAATAACACAGGACAATACTGCAACGATAAAGGTATTCAGAATCCACTTGAAGTACGGGAAGGGCATATCCTCCGGTGCGTAAACATGACCATCCTTATCATGATCCTGTGCCAATCTGATATAGTTATCAAAGGTGAACTTTGTGGGAACAAGTCCCGTGGTGATACCGTCACCACTGAACGATGCCAGCACCAGCCACACAATCGGGAAAATCCAGATCAATACCATGATAGACAGGATAACGTAGATCAAGGTATTGACTGCCTTTTTCTTGGCAGCATAGCCTGTCTGCATTGAAGATGTATTTGTCATGAGAATTCCTCCTCATTCTTTGATGCCTTAGACATATTAAACGTAATAAGTGAACCTGCTGCACAAATTACAAATACAATAATACCGATTACTGCTGCGAGGTTAAAGTCGGAGCTTACGGTTGTCAACTTATACAGCCATGTTACGAGAAGGTCTGTCTGACCAGCCTTGTAGTAGGAAGCCGGGCTCGGACCGCCGCCTGTAAGGAAGTAGATAACGTTGAAGTTATTGATATTGCCTACGAAGGTGGTGATCAGGTACGGTGTGGTTACGAAGAATATGTAAGGGAATGTAATCTTGGTAAACTGCTGGAATGCATTTGCACCATCAATACGTGCGCTCTCATACAGATCCTCAGGAATGTTCATCAACAGACCGGATGTGATCAGCATGGTGTACGGAATACCTACCCACATATTGACAACGATAACCGTTACTCTCGCATAGTCTGCGTTGGAGAGGAAGGGAATTGCATTCATGCCCATGCTCATCAATGTGGTATTGATAGGACCACCGTCAGCAAGGAGCAGCTTACAGATCAGGAGGGTTACGAACTGCGGTACAGCAGCGGTAACAACAAACATGGTTCTCCAGAATGCCTTGAACTTGATTTCCTTCTTATTGATCATCAGCGCAAGGATAATACCGAAGATATAGTTGGTAAAGGTAGCAAAGACAGCCCATACAAGTGTCCATACCAGAATCTTACCAAATGTTGCGGATTTATCGGGGTTGCTGTAGAATACATCCGCAAAGTTCTTGAAGCCTACCCACCAGTACATATTTCCGGGGGGCTGGTGCTCTTTGTCATAGTTCGTGAATGCCATGAAAATCGTAAAGATAATCGGCAGTACTGTGAATACCAGAAGACCCAATACAGGGATAATCAGCATGGTAACATGGAAACGCTCATCCAGGAACATCTTCAGCTCATCAATAAAGCCGATCGGCTTTTTGCCTTCAGCAATGATTTCCTGTGTTGCGAACGCGCTCTTTGTATTTGTAATATATACAGCGAAAAACGCTATGGATACAATAATGGTCATTACAAAAAACAGAAGTACTTTGTTCGAGTCATCCAGAGTATCCAGGTTTGTTACGGTTTTTGCACCGAACAGGGGGTCTACATCATAAATCGGCGGCTGTGTACCGATAACACCGCTTACGATGGTATTATCATCCACCTGTACATTCATACCATAAATCTTGGTGATGTAGCTCCAGCCGAAGTTTATCATGAACATAAAATATGCAACCTCTACTGCGAGGAAGCACAAACCTTTTCCTATCTGTCCATGCAGGATATTACCTGCACCCATAATCAGATAGGACGCTTTGGTACCGGCATCGCCCTTGGCGAATCTGCTGCCGTAGCCGCCGATTCCCTTGCCGATCCATGTGAAAATTCCTTTAAAAAATCTGCCGATTGCTGCAAATATTGCGGCAATTGCGCCGGGAATTCCTGTAAAGAAGGATTTGATCTTATAAGAAATCTTCTGACCTGTGGTCAACTGGGCATAGTCCAGAAAATCCATTCATATACAACTCCTTTGTATAAAATTTGCCCTTTGACTTTATTTGCTATGGACAGCCTGACCGGAATCAGGCAGTCCATAGCAAAATCATTCGTCAAACATTCATTGTCAGTCATCCGACCATGATCAGGTATCGATCTGGGTCTGGATGCTCTGAAGGCTCTTCTTCAGCTCATCATCGCTGATTTTACCCTTTTTAGTTACGATCTCACCGCCGAAGCCGCCAACGTTTGTAGACCAGTACTTACCGCCTACGCTGGAGCCCTGACCATGTGAGAAGGGCTGCTGGTCAGAAATAGCCTTTCTTGCGGGATCGGACTGAATGTCCTTATCCTCCAGTGCCTTCAGGTCGGTCGGGATAAGACCTCTCTCCTTATAACGAGCAATCTGTGACTCTGTATTGCTGAGGAAGTATGCCAGCGTCTGGCTGGTTACAGGATACTTTGTGAACTGGTTAACACCGATCAGCTTATAACCGCCGAAGGAATGCAGCTGCTTCTGCTCGCCGGCAATCAGAGCCGTCGGGAGCTTAGCTGCGCCGACATTATCTGCACCGATAGCTTCCTTGATAGCAGGACCTTCCCATGTACCGATAACAGCTGCTGCCAGAGAGCCATCCTTGAAGCCCTTTGCTACTGCTGAGTTATCGCCGGAACCACCGTCTGTACCAACAAAGCCCTTGCCTGCATTTTCAGCAACATGGCACATTGCCTTTGCTGCGTTGAAGCCTTCGTCTGTATTGAAGGTCGTTGTCTGCTTGCCGTTCTCATACTTGATCGTAACACCAGCAGAGAAATAGAATGCAGCATTGTACCAGCCGTTGCCGATGTTGAAGTATACATTCTTATTATTCTCAGCAGCCTTCTTGATCATGTCGTCAAGGTTAGCTACATCAGCCTCTGTCGGATATACTCTCTTATCATAGTAGAGGAAGTATCCGTTATCGGATGTCTTCGGGAATGCATACGGAACACCGTCGATCTGATATGCACTTACTGTTTCTTCGGAGTTATTAGCAACAACGTTGCTGTTGAACAGCTCGATAACAGGAGCAATTGCCTTTGATTCAACCAGAGTAGAAAGCTGGTCGTCTGCAAAGTTAAATACATCAGCGCCGTCCTTTGGGGACTCAAGGATCTTACCGCCTGCTTCGCCCTCACCGAAGGCAGCCTTTACGGAGATATCAAATTCATAACCATCGCCGCCGTACTTCTTCTTGAATTCCTCAATTCTGGACTTCTCGAACTTACGGTCATCAGATGCACACCAGAAGGTAAGGCTGATCTTTCCGCCTGTTGCAGCAGCCTCTTCCTTCATCTTTGCCTTGATATTATCGGTCATAGCCTCAATATCCTGAACCTCACCGCCGGCTGCTTTGCTTGCGCCGTCGCCAGCTGCAGCAGATTCTGTCGCACTTGCTGCTGTTGAATTGGTACCGCCGCCCTCTGTCGTTTCAGTCGGTGTACAACCGGCAAGAGCCGATGCAGCCATCATGCCTGTAAGAATCATAGCAAGTACTCTTTTAGTTTTACTAACCATTGTAATGATCCCTCTTTCTGTAAAATATTATTTCGTGCACTGTGTGCCTTTTGGCAACAAATGGCGTGCTTTCCGCAAAAGGGCAGCACAACACACTCGTCAGCCACTGTAATAATCATACCATAGAGATTGGTCAATTTCAACGGTTAATGGTTATTTTTATCCATATTCATAAATTGTATTTATAATTTTTGTGCATTTGGATACAACAGAATGCACTTTTTGATAATGACGTAGATATTCAACAACTTTTATTGTTAAATTTAACGAATTGCACCTTGTGCATTTTAACCAACACATTTTGCTGCAATCCATAAAATATGTTTCTAATCTGTTAAATATCTGTTAAATCAGCCTGTTTTATTTCCCCGGCGTCACCGGATGTCAAGTTTATTTGTCATTTTATACAAATTGCAAAATTCTATGCAATCACCAATAATTCACCGTTACTTTTGTGCAACAAAATCAAAACATGACTGCCTTATACTTCGCTTCAGCTACAGCCCCTGCCCGCACAAGCCTGCATTCCGTCTGCTCTATACCAGCCGGGGAAACCGGAGTATTCCCAGCAGCAAGATGATTCCGCCTGAAACCATGCTCATGGTATCATCCTTGAAAATGTGCCGTTTCTGAACGGAAAGCGCAGCTATTTCCCCCAGCCATAAAAACAAAAACTGGAACAGACAGCAGAATACAGGAAGCAGTACGCCATCCGTTCCGATGCCAAATCCTGCCGCTGCTGAATCTGCCGACAGCGCTGCACCCATATAGACAGCCTCTTTCAGTTCAATCCGTCTGGAATGGTCCAGATCACCGGAAGACGGGTCTGTCAGAATGTGAACTGTGCGTCTGATCGGGCTGCGGCTTTGCCGCTTCTGCACACCGTACCGTTCCCTGACAGCTCCCAGAATAATGGCCAGTCCCAGCAGCAGAAGCAAAGCAGATCCGATCACTTCTGTCACGTAATCCGCCATACTGCCGCCGATCCATCCGCCTGCTGCGACAGCTGCACCCGTCAGTATCGCCGACAAAAGTGTCACCATCAGTCTTGACCCCGCCGGCAGGCAGATTCCTTTCAACCGGCAGGACATTCCGATTCCTAATGCATCTATGCTTAACGCTGCCGCAAGCAGCAATATCTGTGCTGTATCCATATTACACCGCCTGTTTGAAATAGATTTTGCTATTATAGTATGCAAATCCTTCCATTGCGGTCCTTTGCAGCAATAGTATATACTATCTGTATATTTTACTATTTGTATTCAACCAGAGTCAGAGATTACGGCATCTCACCGTTATACATATGGTATAGAATTATTAGAATTCACAATTTGTATTTTGTTACATTATGTATAATAATAAATATTATATACAGATTGTATATTCGCAACCTAAAAAAACAACCGCCCTATTGGGCGGCTGCTTCAGATGTTGGCATCTTCCTATCTTCCCGGGACGTCACCATCCAAGTATTTTCGGCACTATCGAGCTTAACTTCCGTGT
>CACZSU010000109.1 GCA_902783855.1 uncultured Ruminococcus sp. | reverse complement strand
TGCAATAGCAGAAGGGTCAAGGAATACGAACGAGAGCATTGACACCGGCGGCACGCCGGCGGACGATAGACGGGCTGTTTCCTGCACCCAGTCACGCTGCGGTGCCCCGGCGCCGTGCCGCCGGGGCGTCCTCGCTTACCTCATTTCAAAGGGTACTTTACAGTAGCATGGGGAAGTTTTTTCGCTAAGTCTGGTTTTGGTTTATAGCAATTCAGCCGAACTGAGCTGATAGAAAAGCGTCAGCCTTCATACCTTGCGGTGAAAGCTGACGCTTTGTTACTATATATATGGGATGGTTGTCAGCTGACAACGACCTTACAGCTTGCCTCCTTGCCGTTATAAGTGCGCACGGTTACATAACAGGTTCCCGCTTTCAGGGCAGTAAACTCGCCCTGCCAATTGGTACGGGTCATTTTCACAATGGAGCTGTCACTGGTTGAATATACTCGATCTGTTGCAGCGGTACCGCTGGGAACCGTAGATGTCAGGGTCGCTGACTGACCAACCTTGAGGTTGATCTGGGTTTTGTTGAGCGTAACAGATGTGGGCGCTGCCTTTACATTCACACGGCACGTGCCTTCTCTGCCGTTATAGCTTCTGACCGTAATATAGGCTGTTCCCACCTTCATGCCTGTAAAGCCGACTTTCCAGTCTGTCTTTGTCATTTTAACGATACTGTTATCCGAAGAACTATAGGTTCTGGTTGCACAACCCACCGTACTCAGCACCGTGCTGCCCAGTGTCATGCTTTCGCCGATACCGATATTAACTTCGCTTTTTTCCATGCTGATGCTTTTCGGCGGGGATTTGACCATAACCTTGCACTGGGATGTCTTACCGTTATAGGTTCTGACCATAATATAGGAGGTACCCACTGCCACGCCTGTAAATGTACAGCTGCCCTCCGCTTCCACCATCTGTACCTTGGATGTATTGGTAGAAGTATAAATCCTCGTCATGGACGCAGCACCGTTATTGACACTCGTACTGAGGCGCGCCGTTTCCCCCACACCGATTATAATCTGCGTCTTATCAAAGGCAATGCTTTCCGGCGCAGCCATTACCGTCACCTTGCACTGGGCTTTCTTTCCGTTATAGGTTGTCACCGTTATGATAGCAGAACCGGTTTTATGAGTCCGCAGCAGACAGCCGGACGCCGTTTTCTGTACAGATACCACGGAGCTTCTGGAGGAAGTATAGGTCTTATCTGTACAAGCTGCATCTATATCCACTACGTCCGTCAGGGTATACAGTTCTCCTTCACCTACGTTGATAACGGTATTGGAAAACGAAATGCGCTTGGGAGCAGCTTTGACCGTCACGCTGCATTGTGTGCTGCTGCCATTGCTTTCAGTGGCGGTTATCGTAGCAGTACCGGCTCTGACCGCATGGAGCTTTCCGTTGATTACCGTTACAACAGAAGTATCGGAGGATCTCCAGCTGACGGTACCTACCGCAATTTCAGGTGTAATGGTAGCACTGAGAACCCTGTCTTCGCCGACACCCAGTGTAACATCCTTCGCGCTGAGCGCAATCCCTATATCCGGGTACAGCAGGTTGACATTATCCAGTCTTGCCGCCTGTGCCGCAGCCGAACCCGGCATACACACAACCGTTCTTTCACTGTCGCCGTTATAGAACGGGCTAAGACCAAATTTTGTCACAGAATTGGACAGATAAATCTTTTTGATATCCGTATTGAATTTAAATGCATAATCACCGATTTCCGTTACGCTTGGCGGCAGGGAGCAGACAGAGCTGCCCGTTCTGGCAGGCGCACAGATCAGCTTTTCTCTGTTTTTGGTAAACACAAACTGATTGACCGCTGTAAAATACGGATTATCGGCTGCAACCTCAAAATACCGTATATTTTCCGCCGGGAACAGCTGTCCGGCTGTCAGGTATTCCAGGGATGACGGAAATACCACCTTTGTCACATAGGCGCCTCTCAATGCGCCCTCTGCAATACCCACTGTGCCTTCCTTGATATTCAGCGTCTGTGCAATGGAAGACGAGCCTTTATACCCATACAGCATTTTAGAAACATAGACAAATCCATCTGCCTTTTTCTGGAGCCATCTGGTATTCGCAAAAACATCCACGCCCATGGCTGTTACAGAAGTCGGAAATCTGAGAGAATTCAGCAGCGGGCAATTATAGAACAAATGAGCCGGAAGGTATCTGACTCCCTTTTCGATGGTTGCCGCACTTAACAGATCACATTCGCTGAACGCGCCCTCACCGATTGCCTTTGTATTTGCCTTGATCACAACGCTTCTCAGCTTATCACAGTCCGAAAAGGAATATGCACCAATGTGATCCACCAGATTCAGATTGATACTGCTCAGCTGCGCCCCCGCAAATGAATAGGGACGAACCGTTCTGACCGTTGACGGCACCACGTATCCGCCGGTTTTCGCCTTCGGGTATGCATACAATTCAGTCCCGTCAGCACTCAGCAATACCCCTCCCTTGACAGTAAAATTGGGGTTGGAAGCGTCAATACTGAACTGCACCAGACTACTGCAGCCTGCAAAACCATCCTCCGGCACCTGGGCAACCTTCTGACCTAACCGGATTTCCGTCACCTGATCCGACAAAAATGCGTCATCCCGGATCGTAACCGTATAAGTAGATACATTTACCTTGCCGGAAATCATATCCGGGCAGTATACCAATGTTTTTCTGTCTTTGGTATACAGCGAATTGAACACAATGGCAAAGGAATTATTGGAGCTCCTGACATCAATCTTGTCCATATGGATACCATCCAGGGCATATTCCTCTACCTCACGGATATTCTTTCCCAGCGTCAGGGAATAGACCTTGCCGCTGTTTCTATGATCGCCGAACATCCCTGTTTTCAATACCGTAACTGCCTTTCCCTTATAGGTGTCCGGTATGACAATGTCTTTGCCGCTGACATTGTCCACATAGCAGGCGCTTACCGCCCATGTTCCGTCCTCTTCTTCCTGAAAACAGAACAGATCGTCATTTTCCAGATCGCCTGTCGCAGCCTGTACAGTGATTCCGGCAGGCTGCGGTGCATTCATAATCCCTGCACCGACCCCTGGCACCAGCAGAGCCAGCGACACAGCAATCCATTTTTTCAATACATGAGATTTTCCCATGATCCTATCCCCTCCATCTGATTGAGCACCATTCTGTCATAATGCTTATACGGATCTATTATAACACATCTGTTACTGTTTCAGAGCAAAAATTTAAAATTTTGTTACTAATTCCAATAAAATTTCCGCTTTCACTAAAAATCGCAACATTTCGATGACATATTCAACTAATCTTACCAGTTCCCTTATTTTATTACAGAAAACGTCATAATCAATTCCCGCTGTCCCTCTGACAGCCCGGTTATCTGCGCTGGTTCATTAACACGCAGGCAGCCCGATCTGATGAGTAACAGACCGGACTGCCCGCGTAGCAGTATCTGAAATTTTACAAACAGCTGTATCAGGAGCGGTGATTATGAATGGAGGTTCTCAGCTGATCAAAGGTTACGCCGTATTTCTCCGCAATATCCTTTGCATAGCTGACGCCCTCAGGCGGCGCCAGAAATACCTTGTAGGAGCGCAGTCCTTCATGAATGCCGGTAATCAGAGAGGCTACCTTGATATCACCCTCCAGCGCATTCATGGTATCCAGATCCATTGCCAGCTCATGCATATGGGTATTGAACACCGTTCTTGCGCCCAGATACCGCAATGCCTTGACGACGTCCTTCGCTATATACAGACCTTCTGCAAACGAGGTGGTTGCCAGTGATTCATTGAACAGCAATACGCTTTTTTCCGTTGCTGCTTCAAAAATCTCGCTCAGACGCTTGGATTCCTCACCCAGTCGACCCAGATTCACGGTCTGGTTTTCATCCGCCGGGAAATGGGTATAGATATTATCACAGGGCGCCAGCTCCATTGCCTCAGCCGGCACATAAATGCCATGCTGTGCCATCAGGAAAATAATACCCACTGCCTGGGTAAAGGTAGTTTTACCGCCCCGGTTCGGTCCTGTCATGATGTAAATGCCATGTTCGGCAGTAAATTCAAAATCATTGCAGATAATTTCCAGTTCCTTACCTTCCAGACGTTGAATTCCCAGCTTGAGATTATACAATCCTTTTGCGTGCATCTCCCTGCTTGCCAGATCCAGAATCTTCGGCTTTGCCATTGGCAGACCAAGCTGTATCAGCTTTTCACAGAATTCTGCCCAGCGCACATAAAATATAAACTCCGGAATCAGTTTTGTCAGGCTGTAGCCGCTGATATTGACATAGCGGGAAAGCTTGTTTTTCAGCTGCTTGACAGTGGAGCCCAGCATCTCCGTAATGACACGGCTGAGAGTACTCATCAGCTTATCATCGCCTGCCACCTTACCCACCGTATGGATTCTTGTCATACCGTCAAAGGAAGTACCCCCATGTATCTCGCTCTTTTTGGATGCAAAGTCCAGGAATTTATTCAGGAATTTCGGTTTGCTGAATTTTGCATCGTTCAGCGAAACAATTCCTACCTCAACCGGGCGCATCCGGTTATCCAGATTAACGCCCAGAGAAACACTCTGAATTTTCCCAAGCTCATTCATCAGCCCTTTGATATCCTCATTCAGATTTTCAAATCCGCTTTCACTATAAACCGAGCTGACAAACTGCTGCATTCTTTTCAGTCCTTCTGACTGTATAGCGTTTTCCGTCAGCGATTCATTGATTCCGGTAATACAGTTGACATATACATCCAGCTCCTGCAGCCGGTTGATCAGCTGCCAGATAGGTGCAGCCGTATTATCCTTGACAGACTTTTCCAGATCCTTGAGATAATCCAGCTGCTGCAGCAAATCCTTGATTTTCTCTCTCAGCTTCGGAAAACGCAGAATATCCTCAAAGATATCGCAGCGGTACCGCAGCACCTCCGGGTCGCTTTCCAGCCGCATCATCATATGACGGATCACATTCTGCTCATATTCGCTTTCCGTAATATGCTCACAAAGATACTCCAGTGAAAGGTCATTACACGTTTCATCGCTCAGCGTCATAAAAGACGGTTCTTTTCCCTCGGGATATAACAGGCTGAAATTATCCATCATTGTTCAACAACCTCCGTATTGTTTTTTACCAGTTCTGTCTATGTATGCACACCTGCCTGTGTGCTGGTCTTTTAGTTCTGTTCTTATTGTAACACAGGAAGCCCGTTTTTGCACACAACGCTGCGTTCATTCTGTCGACTATTTGTTGAATTGCTCAACTTATTTGCCAGCGGCGCCGAGCCGGCGGCGTGCCGCCGCTCCCGCACACTCTCAGTTAATCTAAGCGCCCACCTGCCTCGGAACTCCGTTATGTGTCAGAGGCGAAAAAGCTGAAAACTACCCTTAGCCCAGCGCATAAGTTTCGCCCAGGGAAGTGCTGGCAAAAATTGATTCCCTTGAAAAATATTCCAAACATCTTGCATAATTTTCTGTTTGGGTTTATAATAAAATATGGTTATTACTGATCACCGGCGGGTGATCATCATTCCGCTTTCCACATTGTTATTGGTGAATAGCTCATTAAGTGCAAAGGAGATCATTATGAAAAAAACGTTCCGATTACTGGCTGCTGCGGGTTTGCTGATTTGTCTTTGCTGCCTGTCCATGAGCGGATGCAGCGACTTTGACTTCAATCCCATCGGCAACTGGACCCTTTCCAGCAATAAAACCTACATTGATGATAACCTCTTCAAAGATGACAGACCCGGCTATATGCTTATGCAGACGCAGGATTCTGCTGAACCGGAATATGTATATATCGGCGATCTGGTTTACTGCTTCTACAAATCGGGTACAGGCATTATGATGATGGATACCCCTTCCCAGCAGATACAGACCCAGGAGTTTACCTATGAATATACCGACAAACAGGTTGTTCTGCATATAACGGACGAGGTTTCAAAGAAAAACAATGCTGATCCTGTCACAATGATATACGATATCGAAAAAGACAAGGACGGCAATATTATTCTGAAAAACCAGAACCGCAGCAAGGTCAACGATACCGAAGGCAAGGAGCATGACATGAATGTTGTGCGTATTCTGACAAAACGCTGAATCAGCTTTTCATGTGCCTGCTGCGGGTGTAATGGAACATATACTGCTGGGCGATGCCTGCCGTATGCCCCAGTGCTTCGGGCGATACGCCGGCGAAATCCTCAGCAAGCGCTCTTTTCATCCACACATCCACCGGAAACGCCTCCATGCGGTGCAGACCGTACAGCATGGTGCATTCCGCTACTTTTATACCTACACCAACCACCGACATCAGCTCCCTGCGGCATTCGTCAAGGGGAGCTGTTTTCAGCTTTTCCAGATCAACCTGACCTGACGCACATTTCCGGGCAGCATCCACCAGGTATCTTGCCCGGAAGCCTGCCCGCAGCGGCGCCAGATCTTCCGCTTCACACATAGCAAGACGCTCAGCGGACGGAAAGCTGTAACCACCGTCTGCTTCCTCCCCGAAACAGGCGCAGAGCCGTTCTATAATGCCCCGTATTCTGGGGATATGGTTATTCTGTGAGATAATAAACGAGCAAAGCGCCTCCCACGGCTCCTGCTGCAGAATGCGGATACCATTGAGCTTCCGGGCTGCCTGCCGGAGTACCGGACAGGCTGCCACCATTTCCTGCCTCAGCTGTTCATAATCCGTATCAATATCAAAGTAATTCCGCCACCGTCCGGAAAAGCTTTCCTCATCCGCTCCCTCCATCACGACCATATCACCGTCACGGTACAGACGGATGCGCTGCCCGAAGGCAATACCGCTGTATGTATGGTCGTCTGCCTCCTGCCAGCGGAAGCACTGCCCGCATTCAAAGGTATGGTACAAATCAAATTCTTCGGGTGCGTACAATTCAACGCCCCGGTGCGTTATCTGATATTCCATCATTGTTTTTTCTCCTGTTTTTTACTCCGGAACCTGTGCGGCTCTTTCAGCAGCAAAACCCCCATCAGATATACGGCTGTCAGCAGCAGTGAAAAATTATACCTCGACCGCAGCAGTACCAGAAATCCCAATATGCCCAGAGGTACAATGATAATTGCCGACAGGATATCCGCTGCTTTGATCGCCTTGTCCGTTTCCAGCCTCTGGCAGAGCAGCATGAGTACTGCCTGTCCCCCGTCCAGCGTTCCCACCGGCAGCAGATTGAATACTGCCAGTGTAAAATTGCTGTTGATCAGCAGCTCCGTCACAGGGTCATGCAGCATCCCATGCAGCAGGCAGGCTGCACTGCCCGCTGCCAGATTCACTGCCGGTCCTGCCAGTACAACGATCATTTCCCGTCTGAAATCACGCAGATGTCCGCGCCTGTCCTCAATAGCAATATCAAACAAGGTCAGGCGGATCCGTCGGGGCTTGCAGCCGAATCGTATCAGTGCCAGCAGATGTCCTCCCTCATGCAGCAGCACTGACACAAAGCAAACCGCCGCCGACAGACTGCTGTCATACAGAATCACCGCTGTCATGACAGCAACCAGCGGAAAGCTCAGTTCAAATAAAATGCCGCCCAGCTTAATTTTCAGCGGCGGCATTTTCTGTTTGTTCCGATGCACCCGGACCGGGCGCTGTCATTTCCGGATCAGCAGCGGAGGTCTGCTGTTGGCTCTGCGTCTGATCAGCCGCCTCATTCAGCAGGCTGTTTTCCTGTACAGAAACCTCACTTACAAACGGCATCTGTCCATCCCCGTTGTTGGTCAGGATGCTGTTATTGTAGCGTTCAAAAAACCACGTTGCCGTCTGTGCATATACCGCACCGCCCACCAGCTTGATCGCCAGTACTGCCGCAATACACACCACACACACGCCTACCTGTATCAGGATCATCAACAATTCTCTGCCATTGGCTTTCGTGACTTCCTCTGTCTGCTCCGACAGCTCCTGATTCTCATATTCTTCTTCCACACACAACCCCCGTTTCATCCTGTCATTCATTAGCTATTGTATGCAGGACGGGAAGGCTGTTATGCCGGTTATTTTCTTGCTTTCAGATAGGCAGCATATTCCTCCAGCGTCATATTGAGGGTTTTGATCTTTATGGCATTTTCCTTGCCCACATAGCGGAAGCAAGCAGGGTCTGCTATAAATCCCGTGCTTTTTTCCTTACCCTCGGGATAGCGCAGAATAAACCCATACCGTACCGCATTGCGTATCAGCCAGCGGTATTCCTCTGTTTTTGAGAAATCTGTCACCAGATACGTCCCGAAGGTAATCACCAGACCGGTCTGCCGTTCACTGTGATTTTCATTCGGAATCGACTTTTCCGTTTCTTCCACCGCATTGATCTGGGTCAGATGTTTCTCCTCCATCAGACGGCTGACCTCCGCCTGAAACAGCTCCCGCTGCTGTTCTCCTGAAATATATCCGCTCACCATCCGCAGAGAAACGTGATCTTTTTCTGCAGCCGCCAGCATTTCCTCCAGATCTTTTTTTATCAGCTTATCTACCTTTACTTCCTGTACAGTCACAAGGTCGGTACGATAATCTGCCGGCAGCGGACTGACCGGCGAAACCACCATCAGAAGCCGCTGTTCATCGTCTGTTTCTGTCACTCGTGACGCAGTGCTGCTGCTTTGTGTGTGAGGCTGCTCCTGTTCAAAATAGCTGCGGAACTGTTTCAGCCCGATCAGCAGCGCCGCAATAATCAGCAGCACAATGATAATCGGCAGAATCACAATCGCTCTTTTCAGTCCCGCACCTGCTTCCGAATCGGGCACAAAGCTGCTCTGCCTACCTGCTGCCCCATGCGTAAACTGATTCTTCCTCAGCGCATTCTTCGCCTTCATTCTTTCATTCTTACTCAATACCACTTTTCCCCCCCTGTCGGGACGCTGTCCCGAACCCTGCCAAAGGCTCTGCCTTTGGAATCCGCCAGGGACGCTGTCCCTGGACCCTGCCAGGTGCAAGCGGCACCTGGACCCGCAATTTGTGCTGTCTTGATTCCGGATTGCTATCTGACATCACAGCCTGATACTGAATCTCTTTCAGCTGAGATATTGCTCCCCCTTGAATAAACTAACCACTAACCACTAAACGCTAAACGCTAACGGCTAACCAGCAAGCAGGCACAACGATTGTACGTCATGCCTGCTTTCATCAAGGCGTCAGCCGCCCAATTCTATCATTTTATCTATACACCTTCTGGCGCTTTGAATCAGCTCGTCACTCATAACGATTTCTTCTCCGCATTCGCCCTTTACACAGCCAAGCACATCCATCAGCGTTGTCGACTTCATATTTTCACAGATCATCCCTTTTGCCATCGGATAGAATTTCTTATCGGGACATTCATATTGCAGATGCTCTGCTATACTGTTTTCTGTACCAATAATGAACTCCCGTCCGGATGACTGCTTTGCATATTCCATAATACCTGATGTAGAACCTACATAATCTGCCAGCGCCGCCACCGCCGGAATACATTCCGGGTGTACCAGCAGCTCCGCATCCGGGTGCAGTGCCTTTGCCTTTTCTGCCTGTGCCTTTGTGACAGACGCATGAATCGGACATCCCCCCTGCAAAAAGCGGATATTCTTCTCCGGTACCTGCTTTGCCACATACGCACCAAGATTGCAGTCAGGAATAAACAGAATATTGTTATTTTCCAGCGCACGCACAATCTTCACTGCTGAAGATGAGGTCACACAAACATCACATACCGTTTTCAGCTCTGCCGTTGTATTGATATATGCTACAACAGTATAACCCTCAAACTGCGGCTTGATACCCTCGATCAGTTCTTTATCCATCTGCTCTGCCATGGGACAGCCTGCCTGCGGACAGGACAGAATCACCTTCTTGTCAGGGGACAGCATCTTTACCGTTTCTGCCATAAAGCGCACCCCGCACATCAGCACCGTCTTCTGCGGTACGGTTGCAGCCAGCTTGCTCAGCGCATATGAATCCCCGGTGAAATCTGCCACCTCTACAATCTCATGCGCCTGATAGCTATGCGCCAGTATGCATATATCCTTCTCTTTTTTCAGACGAAGTATCTCGTCCTGTACTTCCCTCATGCTCATACGTATCTACTCCAGACTAAAGCATACACCTTTTTCTCTGATTTGTCAAGTTTAGCATGAATTTTGACAAGTATGCTTGACATTTCGTAAAAGATATGCTAAGATATTTTATGTAATAAAACCGGATTCAGGTTTCCTTCTTGAACACCGATTTCGGTGCCCCGCAGATCGGGCATACCCAGTCATCGGGCAGCTCCTCAAACGGAATCAGACTATCGCTGTATTCGTATTTACAGATATTGCAGACATACTTATCTGTATGCTCTTCCTCTTCCGGAACGAAGGTAGGCGCATATTTCGGAGATTTACCCTTGATGGTATTCCGATAATAGGCATAGGTCATCGGTGTTCCCTTGATCTTTTCACTGCCTGCCACCGGTTCTGCAATAAAGACCGTATGTGTCACGGTTTCCACCTGATGCACAACCTTGCACAGGAACCAGCAGCAGATATCCTCCTGTATAACAGGCACGCCCTCGCGGAGAATCTTATACTTTACATTAGCCAGCTTATCCGTATCACGTCCCGACGTATAGCCCAATGCACCGATAGCCGTTCCTGATGTATTTTCTGACAGAACGCTGACGGTAAATTCGCCGTGTTTTTTAATGCATTCATTGGTGTAATTGTTATGGTTAATACTTACCGCGATGGTCATGGGCATAGACGAAATCTGCATCACTGTATTGACAATGCAGGCATTCGGCTTACCCTCCCCTTTGACGCCTACGGCAAACATACCGTATGACAAGGCTGTTAGTATTTTATCGTACATATAATTGCTCCTTTCGCCGATAGGCGGCTGCCTGTCCGAAAATATTTATCCTTCCTAATCATACCACAAAACTTTTGTATTTACAACAATTTCTATAGAAAAAATGTTCTATTTTTACAAAAACACCGGTTATGCAGTCTTCATTGTACGATAAATTGTACGAATCCCGGTTTTTTAACCCTTCCGGCAGCCTTTTCTGTCAATTTCATCCAGCAATGGAAGTGAGGCGTCAGGCGTTGCTTTCGGCAAAGAGCACCGGGGCGTCCTCGCTCACCTCATTTCAGAGGGTACTTTACAGTAGCGAGGAAAGTTTATTTACTAAGTCTGGTTTTGGTTAATAGCAGCTTTGCTTTTAATTGGCGGGCTATTGTATGCATTCCGATACTATAGTAAGAAGCAAAAAATACGTTTTTTAGGAAGGGGGGCGGGTGTCCGATGGACACCCGCTGCGAAGCAGCAGCACCGACCGAGCCGGCAGGCGAGAAGGGGGGGATAACCCTTTGTTTTCAAACAAAGGTTTTCCCCCAGAGTAGCTACACTGAGCTGATCAGTACGATCCACAGACCGTACAGCATAGAGGCTGCGGTACCGTAGGCGATAACTGGCCCGGCAATGGCAAACATTTTGGCGCCGGTGCCCATAACCCAGCCTTCGCAGCGGAATTCCATTGCGGGGGATGCAACCGCATTGGCGAAGCCTGTGATCGGCACCAATGTGCCTGCCCCTGCAAAGGCGGCGATATTATCATACAGTCCCAGGAATGTCAGCAGCACGCCGATAAAAACCAGCGTCATGCTTGTCATGCAGGCTGTATCCTTTTCGGACAGTCCCAGCCACAGGTAGCTGTCCCGGATTCCCTGACCGATCAGGCAGATAGCGCCGCCCGTCAGAAATGCGCCGATGCAATCCCGGAGCAGTCTGCTTTTAGGAACAGCCCGGTCAACCATATCCGCATATTGTTGTTTAGTCAGATTCATGATCATTCACCTCATCTGTCTGTTAGGATGGGTAATTTTCAGAAAAATATACATACATTTATATTTTCATACATTTATATTTTGTGTTTTTTCTTTGAAGTCACAAGCACCAGAAAGGAAGCAGAATTTTGAGAAACATTTATCTTGACAACAGTGCTACTACCCGTGTCTGTCGGGCAGCCGCTGAAAAAGCAATGGAAATCATGACAGACAATTACGGCAATCCTTCCTCCCTGCATTCCATGGGACTGCGGGCGGAACACGCCGTAAACGAAGCGCGGAAAACCATTGCCGCCTCTCTTTCGGTTCAGCCGGAAGAAATCATATTTACCTCCGGCGGCACCGAAGGAAACAACACCGCTGTTTTCGGCGCTGCCCATGCGCTGCGCCGCAGAGGAAACCGCATTGTCACCACTGCTATTGAGCATTCATCTGTACTGGAAGCCATGCAGCAGCTGGAAAAGGAAGGCTTTGAGGTAATCTATCTCATGCCCGATGAAACCGGCTGCATCCACAGGGAAGAGCTGCGCAAGGCTATTACCAAAGACACCATTCTTGTCAGCATTATGGCAGTCAACAACGAGCTTGGTTCCATACAGCCCCTGGACGGCGTCAGACGTATCCTTACCGCTGCCGGATCTCCCGCCCTGTTTCATGTGGATGCGGTACAGGCTTATATGAAAATGCCGCTGCGGCCTCAGAAATACGGCATTGACCTGCTGACCGTCAGCGGTCACAAAATCCACGCTCCAAAGGGCGTCGGCGCCTTATACATCCGAAAGGGTACACGTATCCTTCCGCTGCACTTCGGCGGTATGCAGGAAAAAAAGCTGCGCCCCGGTACAGAAGCCGTTCCGCTGATTGCTGCCATGGGCGAAGCTGTCCGCTGCTATGACAAGCAGGAATACACCAGCATACAGGCGCTTAACCTTCTGTTCCGCCAGAAGCTGCAGGAGGTGGACGGCATCCTCTTCAATTCAGATGAAAACTGTCTGCCGTACATCATCAATATATCCCTGCCGGGACTGCGCTCCGAAACACTTCTGCATTTTCTCGCAGAACGGCAGATTTTCGTTTCCAGCGGCTCCGCCTGCGCCAAAGGTCACAAAAGCCACGTCCTGCAGGCAATGCGCTATGACCCCCGCAGAACTGATTCTGCCATCCGTATCAGCTTTTCTGACGAAAACATTGCAGAAGATGCAGATATTATTGTAAACAATCTTAAAATCGCTGTTTCTACTCTTGCAAGAAGCTGATAAGTGTGATAATATTATAGGTGGATATTCAGAATATATTTCAATATTGTAAAATTTTCAGTTGAAAGGTGAAATAATGAAGGAAGTTATTTTGATTAAACTTGGTGAGATCGTTTTAAAGGGTCTTAACCGCAAAAGTTTTGAGGACAGGCTGATCAAAAATATCAAACACCGTCTGCATCGCATCGGCGCCTTCAAAGTCAGAAACGCTCAGTCCATCATTACCGTAGAACCCGTATTCGACGACATTGATATGGATGAAACGGCGGATTGCATTGCCGGTATCTTCGGAATCGCCGCTTTTTCCCGCGCCTGTGTCGCTGAAAAGGATATCGGGAGCATCAAGGAAACTGCCTGCCGGTATCTGGAGGATACCTTCAGCACCACTGCCAGCTTCAAGGTAGAGGCAAAACGCTCGGACAAACAATTCCCGCTGACCTCTCCCCAGATTGCACAGGAGGTGGGCGGCTGTCTGGCTGAACGGTTCCCCGATGTGGCAGTTGACGTCCATCACCCCGAAACCGTTGTGACCGTTGAAATACGGGAGGACGCTGCCTATATCCATGCGGGCGTTATCCGCGGCGCCGGCGGCATTCCGGTGGGTACCGGCGGAAAGGCTGCGATTCTGATCTCCGGCGGTATTGACAGCCCTGTGGCTGCCTATATGATGGCTAAACGAGGCATCGAGCTGACAGCCATTCACTTTGCCAGCCCCCCGTATACCAGTGAACGGGCTGAGGAAAAGGTGCGGCAGCTGCTGGAAAAAGTTGCTGTCTACAGCGGCGGCATGAAAATGTACACCGTCCCCTTCACCCGCCTGCAGGAGGCAATACGGGATCAATGCCACGAGGAATATTTCACCATTATCATGCGAAGACTGATGATGACAATTGCCCAGGAAATCGCCCGGAAAAACGATTGTCAGGCGCTGATTACCGGCGAAAGCCTCGGTCAGGTCGCGAGCCAGACCATCGGCGCTATCGCCTGCACGGACGAAGCCTGCCAGATGCCGGTGTTCCGGCCGCTGATCGGTATGGATAAGGAGGAAATCATTACGATTTCCAGAAAGATAGACACCTTCTCCACTTCCATCCAGCCTTATGAGGACTGCTGCACCGTATTCACGCCCAGGCATCCCAGAACCCGTCCGGTACTGAAAAACGTACTGGCGCAGCAGGATAAAATATCAGACGCCGACTCCCTGATCCGGGAAGCCGTTGAAAATGTAAGGATCACGGACATATCGTAAATGCCGCATAAATGGTTCCATATGCGAAGACTGAACGATCTGTACTAATTTGAAACAGGAGTGATAACCATGAATTCCGAATTGTATTTTCCACGAACCGGAAAATCGTTTGCTCAGACCTCGGAAATGGATTTCGAGGATACGGTCAAGCTGCTCGGCGATGTCGATATCAATATTATTTATAAAACCGAGATCAATCTGACGAAGGACAGCTTTACGGAGGCATTGGAGGAAAGCGCAGGCGGCAGCGAAAAAATGCATCTGATCGTAGTTGCTGACGCATTCCGTAATCCTGACCCGGAAAAGGTAAATGCCTTTCTGAACCGGCTGGGCGTGGAAAGCAAAATCAAGAAAATCGAAGCACCTGTCATTGATCTGGATGCGATCCTGGAAGAAAAACGCAAAAATGACAAGGTCACCCCCGTCATGCCGACCCTTAAAGTCGATGATGCACCAGCGGCTGAGGAAAAAACGACTCCGGCTGCCGCTGATGAGAAAGAAACGGAGGAAAAAAAAGCCAGAACCATTACGGCATATACAACCGTATATCGTCAGATACTGGTGGTGTTCCTGCCTGAAGAAAAAACAGCCGGCGAAAACTTCAATACGATTCTTTACAGCGTATGCAAAAGCCTGCTCAAGCCGAAATCCAAATCCAAGCTCTGGAAGCGGTTCATTCCCTGTTCGGGTGATTCACCATTTGACGTCATCCGCAAGGTCATACTGATGCTGGCAATCTGTACCTTTATTGTATCCTCTGTTATGCTGGTCAACCTGCTGGTGGTCAAGCCTGCCATCAACGACAGCCAGAATGAACAGATTCGTCAGATGCTGGTCATTGACAAGGACGAGGTGGATGAAACCGGTAAAAAGATTACCAAAAAGCCCATCGACGGTTCTCAGGGTACGCTGGTTGATTTCAGCAAACTGATTCAGCAGAATGATGACACTATCGGCTGGATCAAGGTGCCGAATACCATGATTGACTATGTTGTGTGCCAGGCGCCAAAGGGTGAAGATCACGAGTACTACCTTTACAGGGATTTCTATAAAAACCAGGATTCCTACGGTACGGTTTTCCTGGATTACAGAAGCGGTATTGATTCCCAGAACATGATCCTGCACGGTCACAATATGCGGGACGGCAGAATGTTCGGTACACTCAAGTATTTTGAGGATCTCAGCTTCTACAAGAAAAACCCCACCTTTACCTTCAACACTATCTACGAAAAGAGCGAATGGAAGATCATCTCTATCATGAAGACCAATACCCTGGAAAGCCAGGGCGAGTTCTTCAATTACCTCAGAGGTAATTTTGATAACAGCTATGATTTCCTGAACTTTGTATACCAGATCCGTGAGCGTTCTATTATTGATACCCCCGTTACTGTCAACGAGGACGATACACTGGTAACGCTGTCTACCTGTACCTACGACTTTTCACAGTTCCGCTTTGTTGTAGTGGCAAGAAAGGTTCGTGACGGCGAATCCACCAAGGTGGATGTGTCCAAGGCTATCGAGAATCCCGATACCCTCTACCCCGATGTATGGTACAATACCTACGGCGGAAAGAAGCCGGATGTTACTACCTTCCAGGAGGCTTTCAACAAGAAAAAGATTACCTGGTATGACGGCGAAAAGACTGACTGGTCTGAAAAGGATGACGAAAAGCTGCTGGCTGCCCTGAAGACCAATAAGGAAAGCGCTATCGCAGATCTGAAGAAATTCGTGGACAGCAGACATTATGCTGAATTTGAAAAGAAGCAGATCAATAAGCTCATGGAAGAATACACCAAGATGATTGACAGTGCAAGAAGCCGCACCGAAATCAACGAAATCTTCAATAAGGCTGTCCAGGATATCGCTAAGGTCAAGACCATCGAAGACCAGAATGCCGACAAGGAAGCAAGCAACCAGGCTCAGCGTGAGAAGGAACTGAACGAAAAGAAGGAAGCTGCCAAGGCAGACCTGAACAATTCCATTGAAGGCAATAACTACCGTATGACCCAGGCTTCTGTTATCAAGTCGATTATCGAGGAATACACCAGACGAATCGACAATGCATCTGATGCAGAAGAAATCAACAAAGCCCTGGAGGAAGGTATCAAGAGCCTTAAGAAGATCAAGACAGACGAACAGCTCACCAAGGAAGAGTCAAGCGAGAAGGCAAAGAAGTCATCTGCTGATGAAGCTTCCAGAAAGAAGGCTGCTGAAGAATCCAGCCGTAGGGCTGCACAGGAATCTTCCGAAGCCGAAGCAAGCCGCAAGGCAGAACAGGAAAGACAGCTGCAGGAGGCTAAGGATAACGCTAAAAACGAGATTTCCAACTATGTCAACCTGGGCAACTATAAGCCCGCTCAGCAGCAGGAAATCAGAAGCATTATCAACGAGTATTCAGGCAGAATTTCCTCTGCCAATACAACCGCTGCTATCAACAGCTATGTATCGACCGCCAAGAACCAGATGAATCAGGTCAAGACGGCTGCCCAGATTGACGCTGAAACATCTCCGGAACCGTCACCGGTTGAACCCTCACCGGTTGAACCCTCACCGGTTGAATCCTCTGATGAAGAACCGTCACCGGTTGAACCGCCGGAGGGAACCAGCGTGGAAGGCGAATAAAAACTGTATCAGGGGAGTTAAGTTCCGCTTAGCTCCCCTGTTCTTGTATCGGAGTTACTTATGAATTACGAAATCATATTTTACCGTTCTGGTCAGACTGCCGCCATGCAGCAGCGGCTGGAGCAGTTTTTGCAGCCATACGGGCTGTCCTTATCCGGAGCTTCTGCTGCGGGTGAGGCGGATGAGCTGGGAAAGCACCTGTCGTCCGCACTGAAAAAAAGCCGCCTGATCATTACCATCGGCGGGCTGGATGACTCTGCACAAAGCACCGAAAAGCTGCTTGCCCGTATGCTGACGCCCAAAAGCAAGGATACGCCACTGTGCTGCCTGCTGTCACAGCCCGGTGAAGGCTGCTATATCAAAAGCGGCGGACAGGTCATCCTGATTCTGCCCGACCGTCCCGATGCACTGGAAGCATTGAACGACAGACTTGCAGTGCTGTTCAAAGAAGCCTTTCAGCTGGAGGCTGAAAAAACGGTTCGCCCCGATACCGACAAAATTGGCGAACAGATCAGCAGCGACCTTTCCATCAGCAAGCGCAGCCCCGTTATGCCCTACGGCTCCACTGCCGAAAAACGCAACAGCGCGATCCTCAAAACTCTGAAAATCGCACTGTTCATACTGCTTGCCGCAGGCATTCTGGAAGCGGCGGGTGCATTGCTGTATTATTTTCTGACCAGATAAAAAAATGTCCGCCCTGCAAAAGGCGGACATTTTTTTCTGAAACTGGCTTCTTCGGTTACTCGACATCATACGGATAAATACGGATATCCTCCTTATCCAGCACAAACATGACCGAATCATAGGCATTCAATCCGCTGCCCCTGATTTCAAAGCATTCAATCCAGTCCGGCGCAAAGCTGACGACAACACCGCCCTGCTCTGCTGCCCATATCATTCCTTTGAACACAACTTTGTCATCCAGATCAATATCTGTATAAACAGGAGTTTTTGCCCCGTCCGGCAGTACCCTCATATCTTCCACCGTCAGATCAGGCAGCGAAAGCTCACAGGTATACTTCTTACCGATTTCAGGGTCAACATCCCTTGACATCCAGCGTCCCATAAAAGCACCTATCTCTGTTTTGCCCTTTACAAAACGCTTACTGTTCAATTCCTTTATGATTTCCTCTATCAGGATTGTCATGTCTACCACCTCCCGCATTTCATTGCAGCAACTATCCGGAAATCAATTTCCATATTCATATGATATAATATTTTTTTATAAATTGCAACTTTTTTATGTATTTTTATCTCTGATGTTAACCAACATTCACTTTTCTTCTTTTCAGCCAAAAAAAGAACGCTCCGGCAAAAACCGGAACGTCCCGATCCGCAAAAGCTGCGGGAATATTATTCAGCTCCCTGATCCTCCTGGAGCTTCTTTGCGTAGCATTCGCTGCAATAAACGGGGCGATCCTCACGTGGTTTGAAGGGAACTCTCGCTTCCTTACCGCATACAGCGCAAACACCTGTGAACATCTCACGCTCAGGACGCTGAGCATTCTTTCTTGCACTACGGCAGGCCTTGCATCTCTGCGGCTCATTTTCAAAGCCCTTTGAAGCGTAAAACTCCTGCTCACCTGCTGTGAAAACGAATTCCTGACCGCATTCTTTGCAAACTAAAGTCTTATCCTCGTACATCTTCTTTTACCTCGCTTTGGTATTTAATAATTTCGCCCTCGGACGGAATTGCACCGTCACCTTTGAATCATGTCAACGCTCTCCTGTATAAGCTACCAGGGCATATAAGCTGCGGGGAATGAATCGTAAAGTGCCAGAATATCCACTGCTCCATACAGAAACAGTATCATGTGTGGGGGAAAGCTCTGCAAAGGGGATCAACAAAACAAGGGATAACCGCTGTTATATCATTTCAAAAACTTCAGCTTTTTACGCACACGCTGCATGGCATTGTTGCATCCCTTTACCGTGATACCCAGACTGCCGGCAATCTCCTCGTAGCTTTTTCCGTCCAGATACAGTGACAGCACATTCCGTTCCAGTTCAGACAGCTTTTCACGGATTTCACGGTAAATTTCACCCATGCGCTCCACAGCATCTACCGCTCTTTCCGGCTCTGTAATCGGCGAAGAAGGCGCATCCGTCTGTTCGCTGAGGGGTACCGCCTCCACATTGATTGCATTCAGCGAGCTGTTTGCCTTTCTGACAGCAGAAATAATGCGGTTCCGGATACAGACGCCTGCAAATGTACGAAATGAAGCACCGCCGTTTTTATCAAAGCTCTTTACGGCATTGTCCAGCCCGATCAGACCCTCCTGCAACAGGTCGTCATACTCCACCGCAGTCCCTGTAAACTCGGCAGCTTTATTTTTGATGACATAAATATAACGCACAGATAGCGCAGTGAAGGCATCCTGGATGCCATTCCGGTACAAAATGATCAATTCTTCATCATCCATCAATTTATACTTTTCGGAAATTTCAAAATCCAGCATACATACACCTCACAAGCATCTGTACTATTACATGATACACTATTTTTTCCATTTCGTCAACCGGTTTTTTATGGATTTCTGACCATATACCAAATTTTGGAACAATGTTGTAAAACCGCAAGTCTAATTTGTTAACTTTTACACCGGTTTTACAGCCGTTTTTTATCCCTTTCGACAATTTTCTGCGTAATACTTATTTTGCAGAAAATAGACTGTCAGTATTCGACAAAGGGGCTGAAAATGAATTTTTTTTCAGAATGTCTTGCGGTCAGATGTATTTTGGTTTACAATAGAAGCAATATCATCTGATGTCAGGAGTTTTGTGTATGGTTGTTACAGTCAGGAGTATGGGGCTGCTGGGCATGGAAGCATTCAATATTACGGTGGAAACGGATCTCACACGTGGATTCGGTTCATTTGATATTGTAGGGCTGCCCGATACCTCTATTAAAGAAGCACGGGAAAGAGTGCGCTCTGCTGCCAGAAACAGCGGACTGGAGTTTCCTCCGCAGAAAATCATAGTGAATCTGGCGCCGGCAGATGTCAAGAAGGTCGGCTCTCTCTATGATTTGCCGATACTGATTTCCATTCTGGTAGCATCGGGACAGATTTCCGCAGAACTGACCGACAGCGCATTTATCGGAGAATTATCCCTCAGCGGCGAGGTGCGCCCCGTCAACGGTGTGCTGCCAATGACCATCAAAGCAAAGGAAAGCGGCTGCAAGCATTTTTATGTACCTGCTGAAAACGCCCGGGAGGGTGCGGTCGTACAGGGCATTCATGTGTATCCCGTCAACCATTTGCAGGAGCTTCTGGAGCATCTGACCGGTACCCGGCGGATTTCCCCTGCCCCTCCCACCGACCCTGAACGGACCCACGCCAGCTATCAGGTGGATTTTTCTGACGTCAAAGGACAAACCCAGGCAAAACGGGCACTGGAAATTGCTGCTGCCGGAGGACACAATGTATTGCTGATCGGCACTCCCGGTACCGGTAAATCCATGCTTGCCAAGCGGGTGCCTACCATTCTGCCGGAAATGACATTTGACGAAATGATTGAAACCTCCAAAATCTATTCCATTGCCGGAATGCTGCGGCAGGACACCTCCCTGGTAACAGAACGCCCCTTCCGCAGTCCCCATCATACGGTTTCACCCGCCGGTCTGACGGGCGGCGGCACTATACCGCATCCGGGGGAAATTTCGCTGGCGCACAACGGCGTATTGTTCCTGGATGAGCTGCCCGAATTCAACCGTACTGCCATGGAAATACTCCGACAGCCCATGGAGGATGGAAAGGTCACCATTTCAAGGGTAAACGCTACCCTGACCTATCCGTGTTCTATTATGTTGATTGCCGCCATGAATCCCTGTCCCTGCGGTTATTACGGTACGTCCAAGTGCAGCTGCAGCCAGAAGGCAGTGGCTGCCTATCTTGCCAAGGTATCGGGTCCCCTGCTGGACAGACTGGATCTGCACGTTGAGGTTCCTGCCGTTAATTTTACCGAGCTGTCCTCCTTTTCGGGCGGTGAATCCTCGTCAGCGATCAAAGAACGGGTAGACCGTGTCAGAGCCATACAGAATGAACGATTCAAAGGTACCGGCATCTCCTGCAATGCCCGCATAACAGCAGGGCTGCTGAACAAAATGTGCCCGCTGGACGATGCCGCCCGTTCTTTCATGAAAAACCAGTATGAAAAGCTGGGCTTATCCGCCAGAGCATATGACAAACTCCTCAAAGTAGCACGCACCATTGCCGATATCGACGGAACCGAAGTCATCCGCAAAAACCATATTTTTGAAGCCGTCCAATTCCGCAACCTCGACAGAAAATACTGGCGGTAGCTTTTACAGCTCAGTCCGCTTTCCCGCCGGGGCGCTGCCCCCGTCCCCGCCAAGGCTCTGCCTTTGGAATCCGCCGGGCGCTGCCCCCGTCCCCGCCAAAGGCTCTGCCTTTGGAATCCGCCAGGGGCGCTGCCCCTGGACCCCGCAAGGGGCTGAGCCCCTTGACCCGCAATGCTTGGTCGAGGCTGTTTTCTGAACTTTGATTACTGTATTATTCAGATGAATTGATTGGCTATTCTGACACAGCTAAAACGATACCCCGACTCCCCTCTATACCAACTTCCCGGATGTACCAAGCAGGTACTCTAATCACATCTGAACCGCTATAAACCAAAACAAGACTTAGCAAATAAATTTCCCCATGCTACTGTAAAGTACCCTCTGAAATGAGGCAAGAGGCGCTCTTTGCTGATAACAATTCCACTTTCCAC
>CACZSU010000108.1 GCA_902783855.1 uncultured Ruminococcus sp. | reverse complement strand
GGACATCTCTGCCGCAGGCAGAAGCACCGACCGAGCCGGCAGGCGAGAAGCGGATGTCCGGTGGACATCTCTGCCGCAGGCAGAAGTACCGACCGAGCCGGCAGGCGAGTTTCCCCCAGGGAAGTGCTGGCAACAATTGATTCCGGCGCATTTCCCCCGTGTGGGCTTGACGTGTATCAGGTATAAGGAGTGATAAAGCAATGGCAATTGCAGGGATTGTGGCAGGCGGCACAGGCTCACGGATGGGCGGCGGTCTGCCAAAGCAATGGAGAGAGCTTGGCGGAAAGCCGGTGCTGATCCGCACGGCAGAGGCATTTTTGCAGCATCCTGCCGTTACGGATGTAATTATCGGAATTCATCCGGACTGGTACCAGACTGCTGTGGAAGCAGCCGGACGGTATTTTGACGGCAGAGTTCATATAACAAGGGGCGGCAGCGACCGGAATGATACGGTCATGCAGATCGTAGAATATGCACTGGGAACGCTGCGCTGCGGAAAGGATACCATTCTTCTGACCCATGATGCAGTCCGTCCGTTTGTGACAATGGCAATGATTGACGACAGTATTGCCGCCATGCAGGACTGTATGGTGTGTACGGCAGCCATTGCGGCAACAGATACCATTGTGCTGTCGCAGGATGGTACAACCGTTTCGGATTTCCCGCCCAGAAGCAGTATGTATCAGGTACAAACGCCGCAGACATTCCGGGCAGGGCAGTTCGCTGCGGTTTACCAGAACCTGACCCCACAGGAAAAAGCTGCTGTCACCGATGTATGCAAGCTGTTTGAACGCAAGGGCATGGTTGTACGGCTGATTCCCGGCGACCGGAATAATATCAAGCTGACCTATCCTGCTGATTTTATCGCAGCGGAGGCAATACTGAAAATGAAGGAGGAAAACAAATGAAGGCAAAAAGACTATGGATTGGTATGTTAGGGCTGCTGATGTGCTTTTTACTGTGCGGCTGCAATGTACTGAACGACATATTTGGCTCTGACCGTTATGACAATGGATATTATGACAACGGGTATTATGATGATGGGTACTACGACAACGGATATTACGATGACGGTTACCAGCCGTACAACAAGTCAACCACTGCCAGCAATCTGATCAGTCATTACATAGATGTAGGGCAGGGCGACTGTGAATTTATCGAATTTCCTGACGGACAGACCATGCTCATTGATGCGGGTCCCGCCGAAAGCGGCAGCAAAATCGTCCGCTATATCCGCAATCTTGGCTATGATTATATCGACTATATCATAGCGACCCACCCCCATGCTGACCATATCGGAGGCATGAAGCAGGTGATTGATGCTTTTGACTTTGGCACAGTGTATATGCCCAATGCTGAAACCAACACCTCTACGTATGAAAAGCTGCTGACCACAATTAAGAACAAAAACAAGAAAATCAAAACGGCAAAGGCTAAAACCAAAATCGGTAATCTCAACAACAGCAGCTACATTACCGTTGAAACGCTTGCGCCGAACGGCAATGAATACGAATCACTGAATGATTATTCTGTGGTTCTGAAAATCACCTATGGAAAGGTACGGCTCCTGTATATGGGGGATGCGGAAACCATCTCGGAAGATGAAATACTGAAAAAGAATTATGATGTTTCCGCAGATGTCATCAAGGTGGGGCACCATGGTTCGGCGACCTCCTCCAGCCAGAAATTTGTCAACCGGGTAAAAGCACAGTATGCGATCTTTTCGCTGGGGGCAGACAATGACTACCATCATCCTCACACCCAGGTAGTCAACCGCTGGAAAAAAGCAGGCGCCCAGATTTTGCGGACAGATGAGTATGGCACCATGGTATTGACAACAGACGGCAATACCTTTGACATTGATACCGAAAAGGAATAAGCCCAGGGGCAGAAGGAGTGCAGCAATATGATACAGGTTATTGTAGACAGATTTGAGGGTGCAATGGCGATTGTAGAAGTATCAGAGGGCAATCTGCAAAAGATACCGAAAATATTTATTCCCGATGCAAAGGAAGGGGATTGTATTGAAATCGGTCCCGCTGAGGTATCACGCTTTTATTTTGCCAGCATTGACAATGAAATGATGACAGTACTGACGCCGAAGGGAAAATACGCCCTTTCTCCCCAACTCAGCGGCGGCGCCAAGCCCGGAGAACCGATTTCCTTCCGGGTCAGCCAGACAGAAACCCAAAAGCGCAAAAGCAAGATCAAGGGTCTTATGAGCAGTCTGTTTGAATAATGAACGAACCCCCTTTCTTATCGATATGGATAAGGAAGGGGGCTGTTTGCAGTCAGCCGAAATTAATCAGCCAGATCGCCAGATTGAGATAAGCAGCAAACGTCAGCCAGATCAGATACGGTATCTGTATCAGTCCGGCAATTTTATCCGTGGAATAAAACGATAGCAGCATGGCAAGCACCAGACCCCACAGAATCAGCAGACAGATAAATGCCGGCAGAATGGCTCCGAACCCGAAAAACAGGATGCTCCACAGTACATTGAACACAAGCTGCGCGATAAACAAACGCACAGGCGTACTGCGCAGGGTACCGGTTTTCAGCCATACACGTGCCGCACCTATTGCCATCAGTATAAACAGTATGGTCCATGCAATCGGAAATACCGCCGCCGGCGGCGACAAGGGCGGCGGTATCAGCTGACGGTAGCCGTCCATGCCCGCATAGGTAACGATACTGCCCACAAGGGCTGCCATGCCTGTGACGATGAAGGAAACAACATAGGCTTTCCATTTTGGTATCATGCAAATAACCTCCCGCAGTCAGACTGGATATCCTATTATACGCTGTTTCCGGCAGGATTATGCAAAAAAAGCAGCGCCCGCCGGTCACAATTACGGCAGACGCTGCTTTTATAGGGGAATGTCTTTCGATTCTATGGTTATAGGATTATTCTTCTACAAATTTGATTCCGCGGGATTTGGCAATCTTTTCCGCTTCGCTTCCGGCTTTGCCGTAGATGGTATAGTACTTTTCGTTGCCTCCTACAAAGTATTCATTAATAACCTCTACACTTGCTGGAATGTGTATCGCAATTTGGTTTTTCGGATTATGCGTACTGAAAGAACTGTTGCCTATCTTTAACACATCCTCTGACAGCTTTATGGTTTTTAATGCGTCACAGTCTGAAAATGCCGCTGCTGGAACCATTTCCGAATATATTTCCACTTCTTCCAGATTGGAACATTGTGAGAACAAGCCTTCGCCTGATCGTTCCTTATCTAACCATGTATTGGTAAAGAATGTGGTTCCCTTGGGAATGACTGCTTTTTTAAGATTGTTGTTACGGGCGAAAACCTCCGTTTCCAATGAAACTCCTTCCGGCAGATCAACGGTTTCCAATGCACAACCATAGAAGGCTTGTTCCTCAATTGTCTTGAGTGATGAGGGAAAGTTGATTTCTTTCAGGGAAGTACATTCACCAAATGTATGTTTTCCTATTTCTTCTACACCGTTGCCTAACGTTACCTTTGCCAAAGCTACACAAGAGCGAAAGGCGTCTGAACCAATTTTTGTTACGGAACCGGGGATAACCAATTCAGTTATAGATGTGTTTTCACTGGTGTCAGTGAATGTACCTTCTTTTATTTCTGACAGGCTGTCCGGAATAGTGAGCTTTCCGGAAAATGCATTTTCACAACCAAAGAATGCACTACCGCCGAGATAATCAAGCTGATTGGGAAGATGCACATTTTCCAGCTTACTGCAATGAGAAAATGCGCCGTCTCCTATTGAAAGTATGGAATCAGGTAAATTAATGGTTTTGATGGATGTTTCATAAAATGCTCTTTCACCAATTGCCACAATGGATTCGGGCAGTTCGACTGAAATAACATTGCCAGGGACGACAGCATATTTATTATATCTATCCTCTTCATAACGCATAATACGCTTTACAGGCATACCATCTATTTCTGCCGGAATTTTTACCTTCAGGCTCGTACCCGTATATTCGGTAACAGCAACGTGATCGGCATATACATCATAGACATAATCACCGCTGACCTTATCTTTTTCCTTTGGGCTGCCCATGTCAAGTCCGTATTCAGCATTATAGGTACCTTGATTTTCACCCATAGAAGTGTTGCCGTCTGTCTGTTCTTCCAGTTCTGTACTGATTTCCTGCTGCAGGTCAGAGGCTTCCTTGGATATTTCGGAAATCACATCACTGAGTGTGATTCCCTGAGAGGGCTGTTCCTGTACCACCTGTTCGCTGCATCCGGCAGCAGAAGCCATCAGCAGAACTGCTGCAGGCACAGCGGCAAGCCATTTGATATTTTTCATAAAATTCATCCTTTCGTGGTATTATCGGCACCTGGAGCAGCAGGCACTGCTGCTGGTGCTGGTGTTTCGGGCAGCGGTTCTTCCCTCCGGTAGGACAATATATTGAAAAAAATATGTTAATCAGCATAACCAGTGACATAATAACGTATCCGGCGCCGCCGATACCAACGGTGACTAATCCATCACTGTCACTGAACGCCATAGTCAGCGCTATAACAGCTCCCAGAATGGCGATCTGTGTCAACAAATCGAAATAAAAGGTTCGTCTGGGGTCCCTGATCAGCGCATTGAGCAATGCACCGAAAAAAACCGCACCGATAATCACAATGCTCAATATCAGATAGGTGTCCTCGGGCAGCTCTTTCATCTCAAACACATTATAGTTGGGGTGAACCTGATTCAATGTCATATTTGAAGCTGTCTGGTCGATACTTACCATTGGTGCAAACAGCAGACCAAATTCAATGGCATACATAACCAGGCGGGAAATATAACCGGATTTTTCGTCTTTTCTGATATTGGCGTTCCTGTTCTCTGGCGAGTAATCACAATAGCCGCCTTTTTTCAGACCGATGCTGATGACTATCTGTGCAATCATTCCGGTTACACCAAGGGAGAAAATATTCAGAACAGCCAGAATAATAATCAATGCCTTACCTTCCAGGTTCAGTCTGACAGCCATGACAATGGGCGCAATAATCAGAAACAATGCGTAAACAAAAATTAATAATCCGCAAATAATACTCATACAATTTAACCTCCTGTTTTATTCTTTTCTATTTGTTATAAAAGGTATCCTCACCTCCGGGAAGTAACCGCCGGAAAATACTCCGGATCCGACATTTTCTGAACAGCATATATGGTAATATGTTAGCGTCCTCAGCGGCGGAAAACAAATATATCCGCCTGAAAATGTGTCATCAGATAGTCGCTTACTAAAATTTTACTATAGTACTTATTATACAGAAATATTTAGTTTGTCAAGGCATTGTAGTAAAAAAGTAGTAAAATCCACTTAGGAAAGGTGGAATATTAGTATGAACAGGATAAGAAATCTCAGGGAAGATATGGATCTTCGTCAGATAGATGTTGCCAGGGCAACCGGTATTGATCAGAAAACACTGTCAAATTATGAAACGGGGAAAACCAACCCCGACAGCTATGCGCTGATACAGTTAGCGGATTTTTTCGGCGTATCCATTGATTATCTGGTGGGCAGAACCGATAATAACCTTTTGCACGCCCAGGAGATGAAAAAAATGCTCAGCAAGATACAAAAGGATATCGAAGAACTGAAAATGAGCCTGTAAAAAAGAACCCTTCGCATTTTTCGCAATTTTTTTGGAAAATTTTATGAAAGTACTTGTAATTTTCGTTAAAATGCTATAAAATAGTGACAGTACTATAAATGAGTGGATTGTTATAGGTGTGCCGCAGCTGCGGATGCCCGCAGCATACAGTGCCGCTGTTGCCAACCGTTGGGTGGGGCGTCAGGGCGGCAAACGGACGGCAGCGCTTGTTCACCTGTTTGTAGACATAGTAAAATTTCAGGAGGTAATTCCCATGTCAGTAAAAGTTGCTATTAATGGTTTTGGCCGTATCGGTCGTCTTGCATTCAGACAGATGTTTGGTGCAG
>CACZSU010000107.1 GCA_902783855.1 uncultured Ruminococcus sp. | reverse complement strand
CCTATAGCAATCATAAAATCATTTTCAGGTAAATAACCAACAGTTTCCCTCTCCTTATATTATATGGAGGCGGAAAACGCTATATAGGATATATTATTATTATTCTAAATATTGACAATTATTTTAATAAGAGATATAATATTATCATAATAGTTCATTATAATATTTATATTGTTTTGACAGTGAGTGAAGAATGTGGTGGTGATATATATGAAATCTAGTGAAAATGATGAAAGTACTGTAACTACATTTTACACTGATACCGTAAATGTAAGAGTTAACGAAAATCTTGGAGTTGCTAAGAACTATGACAGAAAGTTGTATGATGATAACAAACGCAAAAGTGAATTTAAAGATAAAACTTTTGACGGAAAGAAAACGTATTATGATAAAATAAGTGGAGAAAATCTTCACAGAGATCAGAATGCAGCTCGAAGAAAGTATCACATGAAGAGTAAGGACGGAAAATCTGTTTCAAAAAAGTGGGCTCAGCATTCTGCTGATGTAGATCACGTAAATTCTATTAAATCTGTCCATGCTGCTGCAAAGTATAATCCGTTTTTAACAGATAGTGATATAAAAGAAATAGTGAATTCTGATGAGAATTTACAGATACTTTCATCATCGTTTAATCGATCAAAATCAGATAAAAGCATAGGTCAGATTATACTTGATCCTACTAACGGTCTGACTATGGATAAAAGAATTGAACTCGGAAAAAGAAAAATAAAGTCGGATCTGAAGCTGCACAGGAAATTTACTGAAAAGTCAGTTCAAAATTACGCAAAGGATCATGCAGTAGATACACTTATTCAATTAACAACTGAAGCTGTTAATCAGATGATTCAGGTTGCACAAGGGAGAAAGGATCTCAAGGAAGCTGCAGATTCAATGGGCAGAGCAACAGTGGATATAGTTGTAGTTGGCGGTGCGAAAAATGCAATAATGCAAGCTATTACAAATCAGCTTACAAACAGCTCTAATCCTATATTAAAAGTATTGCCGCATGGGTATATTGTGCAGATGGTCGATTTTGGTCTCAAGGTTCAAAAATCAGCTGTAAAATATGTTAACGGTGAAATAAATGGTGAAGAGTTTATTGATGAGATAGGCGTAAGCGGTTCATTGGTAGTTGCGGGAATGATTGGAAATAAAGTGGGTGAGATAGTTGGAGGTATTATTGGTACAGCAATTTTACCAGGAATCGGAACCGCAGCAGGTGAAGTAATCGGAAAAATAGCAGGAACGATAATAACAACTGTTGCTTGTTCTGCGATAATGACAATTCATAGTGTTAAAAAGCATATGAATGACTTTAAACTCAAAGAAAAGCAAATTAAAAGGCTGGAAGCAGCAGCTTTGAAGGAAATGTCCGTTCAGCGTATTAAATTCAAGGAAATTGTGCAGGAGAATTTCAGAGTATGGGACGAAACAATGCAGAACGGATTTGATCAGATAATTCTGTGTGCCTGCGAGGAAACATACAATCTTCAGGGAATAACAGATGGACTAGATAAGATTTTATCAATATTTGGAAAATCTGTTGCATTCAAGACGCTTGATGAGTATGAAGAACAACTGGATATGCCCTTAAAATTTAGTTTTTGACATAAAGGAGTGGAGAAAAGGATGTTAATAGAATTGGGATTGATGGGAGCAGCTGCTTTTGCAAAAACGCTTTATGATGCCGATAAATCTACTAATATGGACGAAAGAGCAATGCAGAAGTACTCCCAGGCTTTTGAAAAAGAACAGGATGCAAAATTGCTTGTGAAAAAAAAAGCAGAGTATACTGATAAGAGGCTTGCAAATGTTGCCAAAAAGAAGCGTTTTGTTATACAAAATACTTTTCCGCAATTTGTATCAGTTTACGATAAAATACAGAAAATAGAGATAGATCAAAAGAATGTCAGCAATGAGATCATACCTTACAATAGTAATGATCAGTTTGTTGTAAAGGATTTAGCAATTTCGGCTAAAAAAGAGTTTACAGATAAAGAATTGGTCTGTGGAATGATATTTGGCGGAATTGGCAATCTTATGGTTAAGGAGTCCGAGAGAAATCTTTCGGCTGCAAATAGTCAAATGAGAGCTGCAAATGTTGCATATTCACAGGCACAATCAATTGCAGAAGTCTATGATGCCATTGTGGGGAGAGCAGACAGAATAGCAAAACTTATAGTGGCAATGAATATATTGTTTGTTCGTTCTATCAATGAAACGGAACATACAATAGATCGTAATGGCTACAATGTCAGAAACTACAATGATTATGATAAGGGAATCCTTATGACTTGTGTTAATATTGCGAAAGCAATGGCGGATATTCTGAATATACCCGTGGTGGAAAGTGATGGAAAAATAAGTGAAAAGGCTGTTGAAATGATTGAAAATGGTGAGCAATATCTTGATAAAATGAATGCTCTGCTTCAATCATAAAATAATTATAGGAGTGATTTTAGATGGCAGTTAAATTTACGATTAAAAACGGATGTGTTGGATGCGGAATGTGCTACGCACAGTATGCAAATTATTTTCAGGAAAATGATGATGGATCAGCTGCTGTAAATGCCGGAAAGATTCTTGAGAATAAAACAGAAGCTGAAAAAATTGCTTCTGTTTGTCCCAACCGTGTTATTTCAGTAGAATCAGCTGGAGAAAACAAGAAACAGGCGGCAATGCAAGCAATTCAGAAGCTAAAGAATTTTCAGGGTTGTCCGATTCCTTCAAAATCTTCAATTAGTTTTAAAAAAGAAGAATATCATGTCAGAGTACCATATAGCCCGAATGAAGGGAGATATAATTATTCCAGTGATAGAGCGGCTGAGAGTGCTGCTATGAGTGCTTTTAAAGATGGAATGTACAATAAAATAGATACCTTTATTTTGGAAATTATATCGGAATACAGGGTCAGGTATCTTAAACCGTATTATACTAAAAGTTTAGATGATGGAAGTGTTTATGCAAAGACCAATGCTGAAGTATCAAAACTATTGAAAGAGATAGAAAATATTATTGGAAACGGTCTGTCCAATGATTTTGTAACTGTGAATGTTTTTCCGAATGAAGACATTACATGGAAAATGCTGAATAAAGGTCAGGTATTATCTGATGAAATGATTTCTTCGGTTAAGAGAGAATTTGATTATTCTGCTGATGATTATGACTGCTATTGGGACACCGATGACATGGAATGTTCTGCGGGTACAGACTGGCGTGGAAGAACCAAATATAAGGATATGTACTGCTATAGGAATGTGGGAAAAGCTTTTGAATCTTTGGGAAAGGATTTATTAAGTGCTTGCTATTATGCAAGAAGCAGTCTTGAAGATAGAGCCTATGAATTTATTGAATCATTTGTAAAAGAATATAATAAGAAGCTTAAGGAAGTCCTGAAAAACAAAATACAGATTGCTGAAAGAGCAATAAACAATATGTAATTATCCTTATTTAGACCTCGCATATTTTTCCTGCGAACAATTTGCTTGATATTTCTTTTGACAATATTTAACTTTAAAACAAGCAGAATGGTTTGTTTTTTCACTTGATATGGCTTTTGTTGTATGGTAAAATTAAATCAGATCAGGTGAAAGGGGAAGATGCTATGGGAACTTATCTTAATCCGGGCAACAACGAATTTGAACGTATAATGAACAGCAATTATATAGATAAAACCGGCATGATTGAT
>CACZSU010000106.1 GCA_902783855.1 uncultured Ruminococcus sp. | reverse complement strand
CAGCAGGGAGTTAAGGAAGGGAGTTTTCCAAAGGGGGGAACCTTAAGAGGGGTAACCAATACACGGCAAGCCCACACAGTGGAGCCGGACAGTATGAAGGGTCAAAAGATACGACTGAGAGCAACGGGTGCGCCGGCTCGGCGCCCCTCTTGTGGTTCCCCCCTTTGGTCTACCAACCAGCGGCTGTCATAATAGCATGACCGGCGAACGTCGATACAAAAGCTGCGGGGCTGTTGCGTAAACTCCTCTTAGCCGTTATAGTAGTCCTGACTCCACACTTAGCCTGCCGGAGCCGCCTTGTGACAAAAACAGCTGCGGCATTTTTCTGCCAACAGCTGCTTTTCTGTCATTTTCTGTTGTCTACATTGTAGCGGTATTCCTTGGGCGTCATGTTGTATTTCTTCCGGAAAATCCGGTTAAAGTACGACAGATTCGTTATGCCGATCTTTCTGGCTACCTCTGTGATCTGCATACTCGTTGTCAATAATAGATTGGTCGCTATATTCAGACGATAGTCATTGATGTACTCAATACAGGTCATCCCCATATACTTCTTGAAAAACCGCATAAAATAATGCTTGCTCAGATTAACACTGTCTGCCAGCTCGTCAATCGTAATCGGATTCATGTAATGCTCGGATATGTAATCCAATATGGTCTTGATATTCCTTGTGGTGTTATCCTTCATGTTGGTTTCATGCGTTTCAGGAATCAGAAAATGCTTGAACAAAATGTGGAATAAATTGAACAGCTCTGACTTGATCTTGATTTCAAAAAAATCTTCCTTCTTGTTATACAACTGTATCAGCGTTTTTACACTGTTCAGCAACAGCTCATAATATGGCTCTTCCTCAGAAATCACTACGGGATTTATATACATATTGTCCAGAAAAGGTGTGAAGTAACGTATCGAACAAGCATCCGTATTATTGCTCGTCAACATATTGAAATTAAAAATGATGCTGCGGAAAATGGATCGCTTGTTATCAGTCTGACGGAATGAATGCAGTACGCACGGACTTACCAGAATGATGTCACCCTGGTGTACATGATATTCTTCCAGATCTACGTATTCTTCGTACTCGCCGCTTTCCACATATACAATTTCCATCTCATCGTGCCAGTGCATGGGATAGGTTGTGTAAAAGTCGGGCATTATTGTGTTAACTACTACAAATGGGAGCAAAAAATCGCCTTTTTGCCCTGTTTCTTTCAGACTTTGACGTTCATCATGATACATAAATGTTCTCCTTTCACAAAATCAAGCAACAACTATAAAATGCTGACACATCTGCGTTCTTTCACGGTTTCCAGCATTATACAAAACCGTGTCTTTATTCCTTTGGCTAAAATTGTAAGTATTGTCTATAATCCCACAAAAAGGATTCTTTATCTCACGAAGGCTATTCTATACAGATTTGTCAGCTTCCGGTAATTTTCGTCTGAATATTTATTCTTTAATACAATAGTATTATAATACTTATACTACAATTCATCAATAGCAGTATATTGATATTTATTGACATTATAATGATGTTTGCAAGTATTTTTGTCTGACTTGCAAAAAATACCTTTATATTCTCTTTTTTCCACAACGTGCTTTTGCTTCAATAATCGTGCAGTATGAACTATTTTTTCCTGCAATTTAAGCTGTTTTGACGAATTCATTGAAAAAAATTTGAAGGATTGCTCTTTTCCCCTTGTAAAATGTAAGAAGGTATGCTATAATTGGTGTGTTTATATCGCAAGATTCTTTCAGGTCAGTTTCGCTCTTTTTCTCTCTGATTCTGAAAGATCCGGTCGGAATAAATTCTATTTCATGCACAATTTATTGTACTATCTCATGTATTACACACCATGAAGGAGAGGAAAAAGATGTATAAAATTGTCAGAAAACAGGAACTGAATCCTACCGTCACACTGATGGAAATCGAAGCGCCGCTGATTGCCAGAAAAGCGGAACCGGGTCAGTTCATTATTTTCAGAGCAAAAGAGGACAGTGAAAGAGTGCCTCTGACGATTGCTGATTTTGATCGTGAAAAGGGTACCGTTACGATTATTTTTCAGATTGTCGGCGGCGCTACTATGGAGCTGAATACCCTGAATGAAGGCGACTGTCTGCACGATTTTGTCGGACCGCTGGGCAAGGCAAGCGAAACAGACGGTCTGAAAAAGGTGGCTGTTGTCGGCGGCGGTGTAGGCTGTGCCATTGCCTTTCCTATCGCCAAAAAGCTGCACAACCTGGGCTGTGAGGTTCACAGCATCGTCGGTTTCCGCAACAAGGATCTGGTTATTCTGGAAGACGATTTCAAGGCTGTCAGCGATAAGCTCTGCATGATGACCGATGACGGCAGCTATGGCACCAAGGGTCTGGTTACCAATGCACTGGAACAGCTCATCCAGGAAGGCAATGCGTATGACGAAGTCATTGCCATCGGTCCTGTTATCATGATGAAATTTGTCGCTCAGCTGACAAAAAAATATAACATCAAAACCATCGTCAGCATGAACCCCATTATGATTGACGGTACAGGAATGTGCGGCGGCTGCCGTCTGACAGTCGGCGGTGAAACAAAGTTTGCCTGTGTTGACGGTCCTGATTTTGACGGACATCTGGTGGATTTTGACGAGGCAATGCACAGAGGTACAATGTACAGAGATTTTGAAACACATGCCCGTGAGGCATCCTGTAATCTTCTGAACAAGGAGGTCAGATAACCATGGCTATCAAAAGAAATATGGATCCTAAAAAATGTCCTATGCCCGTACAGGACCCGATGGTCCGTAGAAATAACTTTGACGAGGTTGCGCTGGGCTATACCTATGAAATGGCTGTCAATGAGGCAAAACGCTGCCTGAATTGTAAAAACAAGCCCTGCACCACCGGTTGCCCCGTACAGATTGATATTCCCGCTTTTATAGAAAGAGTTGCCAACGAGGATATGGAGGGTGCATATCAGATTATCGCCCGCTCCAGCTCCCTGCCGGCTGTCTGCGGCAGAGTATGTCCCCAGGAAAAACAGTGCGAAAGCAAATGCGTCAGAGGTATCAAGGGCGAGGCTGTCGGTATCGGCAGACTGGAGCGCTTTGTAGCTGACTGGCACCGTGAAAACTGCAAGGAGGCTCCCGCTGTTCCCGCATCCAACGGTCATAAGGTCGCTATCATCGGCGCAGGTCCCAGCGGTCTGACAGCAGCAGGCGATCTGGCAAAGCTGGGCTATAAAGTGACGGTTTACGAAGCGCTGCATTTAGCAGGCGGTGTTCTGGTTTACGGTATCCCTGAGTTCAGACTTCCGAAGATGATCGTGCAGAAGGAAATCGACAACCTCAAGGCAATCGGCGTGGATATCGAAACCAATATGGTTATCGGTAAAATTCTGACCATCGACGAGCTGTTCGATATGGGCAATGAAGCCATCTACATCGGCAGCGGCGCAGGTCTTCCCCGCTTTATGAACATCCCCGGCGAAAGCCTCAAGGGTGTTTACTCTGCGAATGAATATCTGACCAGAATCAACCTGATGAAGGCTTACAAGCCCGGCAGCAAAACACCTATCAAGCACAGCAAAAGGGTGGCTGTTGTCGGCGGCGGCAATGTGGCTATGGACGCAGCCCGCAGCGCTAAAAGAATGGGCGCCGAGGAAGTGTACATCGTTTACCGCCGCGGTATGGAGGAACTTCCTGCCAGAAAAGAAGAAGTGGAACACGCAGAAGAAGAAGGCATTATCTTCAAGACGCTTACCAACCCCGTTGAAGTACTGGGCAATGAAGCAGGCGAAGTCTGCGGTATGCGCTGCGTAGAAATGGAACTTGGCGAGCCTGATGCCAGCGGCAGACGCAGACCGATCGTCAAGGAAGGCAGCGAGTTTGTACTGGATGTGGACACTATGATCATGTCCATCGGTACCAGCCCCAACCCGCTCATCAGAAGCACAACGCCCGGTCTGGAAACCAACAGCCGCGGCTGTATCGTAACGGACGGCGAAAATGGTCTGACAACCCGTGAGGGCGTTTATGCCGGCGGTGACGCCGTAACAGGCGCTGCTACCGTTATCCTCGCAATGGGTGCCGGAAAGGCTGCTGCAAAGGCAATTGACGAGTACATCCAGAATAAATAATTTTTCCCCCGGAATGGGTTCCGGACAATTCTGCCTGGAAATAGCAGAATGTCCCGACACTGAGAAAAAAGTCGATGAATATTATGTTCATCGGCTTTTTTATGCGGTTATCTGCTTTCATGAGCTCTCAGTTTACAGATGTGACAGTATCTGTATGTGGCTGCCCTTGGCGGCAATCAGGTGCTCCTCCTTCATTTTACGTATTTCCCGCATCATGGCGCTCCTGTCAACAGACAGGTAACCTGCTAAATCTGACAGCGATATCGGCAGCTCAAAGCTGTCGGATTCCTTCTGTATACGCATATACCGCAGATACGCAGTGATCTTTCCACGGATGGATCGGCAGGATAAAATGTCAATATGCATCTGACAACGGCGGAAGGAATGAAAAATGATACCGCTGATCATGCTCTTGTGCTTTTCACAGTTCTGCTCACAGCAATTCATCAGCTTCTCATACGGAAAAAATGTTACTTCACAGTCTTCCTTCGCCGTCAGATAATACAGGTTGATATCACTGTCGGGTGTAAAGCCCTTTCCGAAGATATTGCCCCTCTCATAGTAATCTATGATACTCGTTTCGCCGTCCTCACTGATGCTGATCAGAAACACAAGCCCTTTGTGCAGTATGCCGATGTTTTCATTGCGGTCCGTATGGCGGATAATGATCTCTCCCCGCTGGAAACTTCTGGTTTCTCCGGAAAGACACACCTTCAGCGCCTGAAGCTGTTCTGTGCTGACAGACTGGAATACAGAATATGGATTCATTCTTTTTCACCTCTACATATCGTGGATGTTTTTTGTGCATAACGCTATATATTGTATTATATCATATTTTTGTTGCAATTGCAACAGATTTTTTCTGTGCTTTGTACTACAATAGGTATCACGCACATTAAAACGAAGTAATTTGTTTTTTAAAGAAATATAGAAATGGAGTTGATTTTTTTTGCGTATTATCAAAAGAAATTCCTCAGAAGAAGTCTTTGATATCAATAAGATCATCCGTGCTGTTTCCAAAGCCAATGATGCAACCGAAAACGGTAAAATCAGCGATGAACAGATCAAGGATATCGCCGGTTATGTGGAGTATAAATGTATGCACATGGATCGTGCCGTATCCGTAGAAGAAATCCAGGACATGGTCGAGGATCAGATCATGGCTAAGGGTGCCTTCGTTCTGGCAAAGAACTATGTGCGCTACCGCTACCAGCGTTCCCTTGTCCGTTCCTCCAATACAACGGATAACAAAATTCTCAGCCTGATCGAATGCAACAATGAAGAAGCCAAGCAGGAGAATTCCAACAAGAATCCTACCGTCAACAGCGTTCAGCGTGACTATATGGCGGGCGAGGTCAGCAAGGATCTGACAAAGAGAATCCTGCTGCCAATGGATATTGTGGATGCTCACGAAAAGGGTATCATTCATTTTCATGACGCCGACTACTTTGCCCAGCATATGCACAACTGCGACCTCGTCAATCTGGAGGATATGCTGCAGAACGGTACCGTTATCAGCGAAACACTGATCGAAAAACCTCACAGCTTTTCTACCGCCTGCAATATTGCCACCCAGATCATCGCCCAGGTTGCCAGCAACCAGTACGGCGGTCAGAGCATCAGCCTGACACACCTCGCTCCCTTTGTTCAGATTTCCAGAGAAAAAATCAAACGGGAATTTTTAGCGGAGCTGAAAATGATGGGCGCCGAAATCCCGCAGGAAACCATCGACAATATCGTGGAAGAACGCCTGCGCAAGGAAATTACCAAGGGCGTGCAGACGATTCAGTATCAGGTGGTTACCCTGCTGACAACCAACGGTCAGGCTCCTTTCGTTACCGTCTTTATGTACCTTAACGAGGCAAGGGACGAAAGAGAAAAGAAAGACCTGGCTATGATTATTGAGGAAACTCTCCGCCAGCGCTATACCGGCGTTAAAAACGAAGCCGGCGTATGGATTACCCCCGCTTTCCCCAAACTGATCTATGTGCTGGAGGAGGATAATATCCACGAGGGTGACCCCTATTACTACCTGACAGAACTGGCTGCAAAATGTACTGCCAAGCGCATGGTTCCCGATTATATCTCCGAAAAGGTCATGCTGCAGAACAAGATCGACAAAAACGGCGACGGTCACTGCTATACCTGCATGGGATGCCGCAGCTTCCTGACCCCTTATATAGACGCAAACGGCAAGCCGAAATACTATGGACGCTTCAATCAGGGCGTTGTTACCATCAATCTGGTGGACATTGGTCTGAGCGCCAATAAGGATATCAATGCCTTCTGGCGGATTTTTGAAGAAAGAATGGATCTTTGCCACAGGGCTCTGCGCTGCCGTCATGAAAGACTGCTGGGTACCCACTCCGACGCTGCTCCGATTCTCTGGCAGTACGGCGCTATCTCCCGTCTGAAAAAGGGCGAGGTCATTGACAAGCTGCTGTACGGCGGCTATTCTACCCTTTCCCTCGGCTATGCCGGTCTGTGGGAATGTGTGTACAGCCTCAACGGCAAAAAGCTGACAGAACCAGAGGGTAAAGAACTGGGTCTGCAAATTATGAAAAAGCTCAACGAATACTGCGCTAAGTGGAAGAAAGAAGAAAACATTGATTACAGCATCTATGGCACTCCGCTGGAAAGCACTACCTACAAATTCGCCAAGTGTCTGCAAAAACGCTTCGGCAAAATCGAAGGGGTCACCGACAAGAATTATATCACCAACAGCTATCATGTCCATGTAACTGAGCCGATCAGCGCCTTTGATAAGCTGAAGCTGGAATCTGAATTCCAGGCACTTTCTCCGGGCGGCGCCATCAGCTATGTGGAGGTACCCAATATGCAGCAGAATATTCCGGCTGTGATGCAGGTTATCCGCTATATTTACGACAACATTATGTACGCCGAACTGAATACCAAAAGCGACTTCTGCCAGTGCTGCGGCTACAGCGGCGAAATTCAGATCATCAAGGACGAAAACGGCAAGCTCGTATGGGAATGCCCCAACTGCGGCAACCGTGACCAGAATAAAATGAATGTGGCGCGCAGAACCTGCGGCTATATCGGCACTCAGTTCTGGAACCAGGGCAGAACACAGGAAATCAAGGAAAGGGTGCTGCATCTCTGATATGAATTACGGTACCATTAAAAATTGTGACATTGCCAACGGTATCGGCGTCAGGGTTTCTCTGTTCGTTTCGGGCTGCCGCCACCATTGCAAGGGTTGCTTCCAGCCGGAAACCTGGAGCTTCGATTACGGAACTCCTTTTACCGATGAAACGGCTGATACCATCATGGGTCTGTTATCACCTGATTATATCGACGGACTTTCTCTGCTGGGCGGCGAACCCTTTGAGCCGGAAAACCAACGGGTGCTGGTCAGACTGCTGCAAAGAGTGCGCAGGGAGCTGCCGGAGAAAAATGTCTGGTGCTACACCGGCTATCTGTTTGACAGTGAACTGCAGCCGGGCGGAAAAGCCTGTTGCGAGGTGACGGACGAAATGCTGTCTATGATCGACATTCTGGTGGACGGCGAATTTATACAGGAACAGCGGGATATCTCCCTGCGCTTCCGGGGCAGCGCCAACCAGCGGATCATTGATGTGCAGGCTTCTTTGCAGCAGCATAACCTCATTCTTTCACCCTATATGCTTGCACAGGATGGCATCTGAACATATTGACAGGAGCGGATATCGGAAACGGTATCCGCTGTTTGTTTTTACTCAATCAATTTTCATTCCTTTATCACAAAATGATTAAATTTAGATAAGAATTTTTAAAAAATATGTAAAAAAACACTTGAATATTTCGGAAAGAAATGGTATGATTGTCATAGAATCTTACCGCAGAGGACGGCAAAAAATATGATTTCTGCGGCGATAATTCTTTATTACTATTTTTATTTAAGGAGATGGCATTCACCATGAAAGAATTCAAAAGAATCCTTGCCCTGTCAATGGCAGGATGCATGGCAGCAGGCGCACTGGCAGGCTGTAACAACGGCGGAGATGACAGCAAAGACAGCGGAGAAAAACCTTCTGTTGTCGGCGAAGAGTCCGTTGATACCTCCAGCGTAAAGGAGATCTACTTCCTGAACTTCAAACCCGAAATTTCTGATAAGTATGAAGCAATCGCTAAGAAGTACGAAGAAGAAACAGGTGTTAAGGTTAAGGTTCAGACTGCAGCTTCCGGCGAGTATGAGAAGATGCTGACCTCTGAAATGCAGAAGTCTGATCCGCCTACCATTTTCCAGATCAACGGTCCTGTCGGCTATCAGAACTGGAAGGATTACTGCTCCGATATGAGCAAAACCGAGCTTTACAACCAGCTCAATGACAAGTCTCTCGCTGTAACGGACGGTGACGGCGTATTCGGCGTTCCTTATGCAGTTGAAGGCTATGGTATTATCTATAATAACGCTGTTATGACCAAGTACTTCGCTATGGACGGCGCTAAGGCTAAGTCAATGGACGAGGTCAACAGCTTCGCTAAGCTCAAGGAAGTTGTTGAGGATATGACCGCTAAGAAGAAGGAGCTGGGCATCGAAGGCGTATTCGGTTCTACCTCCCTCAAGAAGGGCGACGACTGGAGATGGCAGACCCATCTGATGAACGTTCCGCTGTACTATGAATTCAAAGGCGAGGGCAGCCCGATTACTAACTGCCTGAATGCAACTGAGCTTGAATTCAAGTTTGCTGATAACTATAAGAATATCTTTGATCTGTACACCGATAACTCCTGCACAGATAAGAAGCTCCTGGGCAGCAAGACCGTTGACGAGTCCATGGCTGAATTTGCAACCGGCAAGTGCGCTATGATCCAGAACGGTAACTGGGCTTGGGGTCAGGTTAAGGACGTAAAGGGCAACACTGTCAAGGAAGAGGATATCAAGTTCCTGCCCATTTACACTGGTACGGAAGGCGAAGATAAGCAGAGCCTCTGCATCGGTACAGAAAACTACTTCGCAATCAACAGCCAGGTTGACGCTGCTAAACAGCAGGCTTCTGTTGACTTCCTGAACTGGCTGTTCACAAGCGATTACGGTAAGAAGGCAGTTGTTAATGATCTTGGCTTCATCGCTCCGTTCAATTCCTTCGGCGATGACGAAAAGCCCACCGATCCGCTTGCTAAGGAAGTTCTTTCCTGGATGAGCAAGGACGGCGTTGAAACAGTTATCTGGACATTTGCAGGTATTCCTTCAGAAGAGTGGAAGAGCCAGTTCGGTTCTGCTCTCCTTGAATACACAGAAGGTAAGAAGGAATGGTCAAAGGTTGTTGAGGATGCAAAGGCTTCCTGGAAGGCCGAGCGAGAAGCAGCCGCTGCAGCAGCTGAATAAGACAGCTTCTGATGACTGACACGAATAATATGTAGCGTACCCCTTCTGCTCCTCAGGGGCAGAAGGGGTTTTTAATGAAAGGAGGTACATATGGATAAGGTAGTTAAAAAGCATTTTGCGCTGTTTGCCTTGCCGACTATGATAGCCTTTACTCTTGCATTCCTGATTCCGTTTATTATGGGTATTTATCTTTCATTCTGTAAATTCAAAACGGTGAAGGATGCGAAATTCATCGGTTTTACTAACTACGGACGTGCTTTCAGTGATTCTGCATTTATCAATGCATTGAAATTCACCGCATTGTTTACTCTTGTATCCGTTATCCTGATTAATGTCATCGCATTCATTTTTGCAATGCTTCTGACAAAATCCATCAAGGGTACCAATGCATTCCGTACCGTCTTCTTTATGCCGAACCTTATCGGCGGTATCGTTCTGGGTTATATCTGGAATATGATTATCAACGGCGTACTGCTCAGCGTCCCTGCAACCATTACTTCTGATGCGAGCTATGGCTTCTGGGGTCTGACGGTACTGATGCTCTGGCAGATGATCGGTTATATGATGATTATTTATATCTCCGGTATCCAGAACATTTCACCCGATCTGCTGGAAGCCGCTGAAATCGACGGCGCAACCCCCTGGCAAAAACTGATTAATGTAACACTGCCCCAGATTATGCCATCTATTACGATTTGTCTGTTCCTGACACTGACTAATTCCTTCAGACTGTTCGACCAGAACTATGCTCTGACTGCCGGTGAACCGAACAAACAGACCCAGATGCTGGCGCTGGATATTTATAACACCTTCTATGGCCGTGTCGGCTGGCAGGGTGTTGGTCAGGCAAAGGCAGTTGTATTTTCCATTATCGTAGCTGCAATTGCTCTGACGCAGCTGTACCTTACCAGAAGTAAGGAGGTTGAAAGCTGATGGATGAAGATATCAGAGAAAAAGAAGTAGAATTAAAGCTGGATGAAGAAGCTTTGCGTGATAACTCCTCCGAGTGGAAAGCATTCATGGAAGGTGTTAAGAAGGAAAACGAACAGAAACGCATTAAGGCCGAAATGGATAAAATTAAAGAGTCAAAGAAAAAGAAGGGCGCTCCTATGAAGGGCACTGACTGGATTAAATTTGCCGTCCTTCTGGTTCTGGCTATCCTGTTCGTTATGCCGATCGTCCTGGTGCTGATGAACAGCTTCAAGGGCAAGCTGTATGTCAGCAATGAACCCTTTGCACTGCCTAACAATGAGAGCTTTGTCGGCTTTGACAACTATATAGGCGGTATGCAGGACATCGGTTTCTGGAGTGCATTTTTCAATACGGTTATCATTACCGTGTTGTCTGTTGGTTTGCTGGTATTGCTGACCGCTATGTGTGCATGGTATATCACCAGAGTAAAGACCTGGTACACCAAGCTGATGTATCTGCTCTTTGCCTGCTCGATGATTGTTCCCTTCCAGATGGTTATGTATCCCATGTCCTTTGTGGCTAACTCTATTAAGCTCACCAGCATTATCAAAATGTTTGACAGCAGCTTTGTAATGCCGGAATTGCTGCAGCAGCCCGAAAACATTCTGAACATTATCATCATGTATCTGGGCTTTGGCGCCGGTCTTTCCGTATTCATGTTCGCTGGCTTTGTGAAATCCGTCCCGGTGGAAATTGAAGAGGCTGCTATGATTGATGGATGCGGACCGATTAAAACCTTCTTTATGATTGATCTGCCGATTATGAAACCGTCCGCTATTACCGTTGCCATTCTGAATGCAATGTGGATCTGGAACGACTACCTGCTCCCCACACTCATTCTTCCCAATGACGAAAAGAGCAGAACCCTGCCGATGGCAATCCAGTATCTCAGAGGCGGTTATGGTTCTATTGATATGGCAAAGATGATGGCTATGCTGGTTCTTGCCATTATCCCGATTATTATCTTCTACTTTGCTTGTCAGAAGTACATCATCAAGGGTGTTGTTGCAGGCGCAGTAAAAGGCTGATAACTTGAAAATCTTTCTCATGAAAAGCCGAGGTTTGTTTCTGACAAATCTCGGTTTTTTTGGAAAAACCATTACCGGAAACACTACTATCAGGAGAGCTTTCTATGACTAAAACAAAAACCATTCTATCCCTGATCCTGAATCTCGTTATTGCCCTGGTTACCACCGGCATTGTGATTTCGTATTTTTGCGGCAATACCGGCGTTCTGATTCAGTATGGATATGAATCCTTTAAATTCTTTACAACCGATTCCAATGTACTGGCTGCCATTGCAGCAGTCTGTGTGGCAGCATGGGATATCCGTCTGCTCAAACAGCCGGATGCCGTTTTGCCCGCATGGGTCATTGCGCTGAAATATGTGGGAACCGTAGCAGTCATGCTGACCTTCTGTACGGTTATATTCTTTCTGGCTCCTCTTTACGGACCCGCTGCCGTACTGAGCAATACTTCTTTTCATATGCACGCTGCCGCTCCGTTGTTCTCGCTGTTCAGCTTCTGTTTTCTGGAAACAGACGGCAGACTGCGGTTTTATCTGACAGCTGTCAGTATTATCCCCACATTACTATATGCTATTGTCTACACCATCAACGTTGTTTTTATTGGTGCCTGGAACGATTTTTATTCTTTTAATGCCGGCGGATTCTGGTACATCACTGCACCCATTATGATCGCTGCTTCGTATCTGATCTCTGTTTTTACATTTGCCCTGCACAATCGTATGGTCAGATTGTCTGTCCGTCAGATCGCAAAGGAGGATAAAACATCATGAGCATGATCGGACAACAGATCAAAAAACTCCGTACCGAACAGGGTATTACGCAGGAACAACTGGGTCAGATGGTGGGCGTTACCACACAGGCTGTTTCCAAATGGGAACGTGGGGGTACGCCGGATGCGGAATTACTGCCGGTACTGGCGGATGTACTGCACGTCAGTATTGACGTCCTTTTTGGCCGTGAAGAACAGACCATTTATACCGCTATCGCCCGACGATTGAGCAAAATGAACAGCAAGGAAGCCTATACTTTTGCATTTCGTATCTGCTGGATGCTGGAAATCGGTTTATTTCAGAATGCAGCGATGGTGGAATACTTTCTGAACACTTTTACCGACCCTTTTTCTATTGCCGATGTCAACAGTGATTATGCTGCAAAAATCATGCAGGATAACGGCGTTGCGGTCATGCGGCTGTCACAAGGTCTTCAGCACTTCTTTCTGATGCTGGAGCCTGAAAATACGATCCGTGACCAGCTTTCTGACCCTGCTAAGCTGCGTAAAATCTTTGCCGTTTTTTCAGATGAAAAGCTGCTGCGTATTATTTTCTATCTGTACTCCAGACTCAACACGCCCATAGATGCCTCCCTGATCAGCAGGCATACCGGGCTTTCCATCCATGAAGTCAATGCCTGCATGGATATTCTCTGCCAGAATAAGCTGGCAACCTGTACAACCATCCGCACCGCAGACGGCTATCTGCATTCCTACCTGTTTCACCACGAAAGCTCCGTTATCCCTCTGCTGTGCTTCGCCGATGAGCTGGTCAGAGATAATGGTAACGATTTCCTGTTCGATTTTTCCAGAACCAAACCGCTTATGTAGCTTTGCAGCTTATTTTTGTCAAATACCTTGCTTTCTTCATACAATTGCGGTGAGATGCATACCGTTTACGCATCCTGCTTTCTCCCGCACACTGTTCTTATATACCAAATTGTACGTAAAAAAGCCGCTCCATATCAAGAGCGGCTTTTTTCATTTTGTACCAAAAATCCTGTCACCGGCATCTCCCAGCCCCGGGCAGATATAGCACCGATCATTCAGACAGCGATCCAGCACACCCACATACAACTGTACGTCCGGATGTGCCTTTGTAAATGCCTCCACACCATCGGGGGCTGCCACAATGCACATACAGCGGATATGCCTGCCCCCCTGCTTTTTGATTTCAGCAACGGCATCTATCATGGAACCGCCTGTCGCCAGCATCGGGTCTACTACAAGCACCAGCCGATCTTCTATAAACGGCGGCAGCTTGCAGTAATACGGATGGGGCTTATGTGTTTCCTCATCACGATACATACCGATATGACCAACCTTCGCATTAGGAATCAGTGCCAGTATACCGCCTACCATGCCCAGACCTGCCCGCAGTATCGGTACTACTGCCGGCTTTTTGCCGTCCAGCACCGGCTGTATGGTATCCTCTATGGGCGTTCTGATTTCTGCATCTCTGAGCGGCAGATCAGCTAATGCCTCGTACCCCATCAGCATAGCGATTTCTTCTACCAGCTTGCGGAACTCACTGGTTCCTGTTGATTCCTGCCGCAGCATCGTGATTTTATGCTTAATCAGCGGATGCTGCATATAAACTACTTCCGGCATATTTCTACACTCCTTTTTAATTGATAACAGCTTATAAAATACGCTGCAATATCAGCAGCATGGTGACACCCGGAATCCCCAATACAGCAGATGTCAGCAGTGACAATACACTGACCGGTATCGCTACTGAGGTATACACCGAAGTCAGATTAACGCAGACAAGCGCAAGCGGTCCCGGCAGCAGTCCCAGAAAGGCAGCTCTCACCGGTCGTTTAGAATGCATCACACAACGTATGATGATCAGCGCCAGCATGATTCCGACCAGAATCAACGGTAACATATTGTTTTCCATCTATCTCCCCCGCATCCTTATATAGTTTTCTCTGTATACTATATGCGGCAGATGCGGCAGGCTATGTCCTTTTCTGCGAAATACCCTCAATTATCTTCATCCTGTACAGCCGTCATGCGGTAGCACAGGATCATCAGACTATCATTCAGGTGGACGTTTTCCACAATAATATCCGGATGGCTGATTGACAGATCATAGTGACTGAAATTCCAGTAATTACGGATTCCAAGGTGGTACAGGCGTTCTGCAATCGCAGCAGCAGCATCCTTCGGCAGGCATAATATCGCAGCATCCGTATGATTCTCAAAGCAGAATTTTTCCAGATCATCGGTATGATATACGCTGATATCCTTCATCACACTTCCGACCTTACGGGGGTCGTTATCAAAAATTCCGATCAGCTGAAAACCTCTTTTCTCGAAGGACATATGCATAGCAACTGCCTTTCCCAGATTGCCCGCACCGATCAGTATAGCATGATAACTATGATTCAGCCCCAGGATATGGGCGATTTCCCGGTGCAGACCTTCTACCGGATAGCCGTAGCCCTGTTGACCGAAACCGCCGAAGCAATTCAGATCCTGCCGTATCTGCGATGCGGTAAATCCCATCATATCAGACAGTTCCCTTGAAGATATTCGACTGACCCCTTTTTCCATCAATTCGCCCAGAAAGCGGTAGTACCTCGGCAGACGCTTTATCACGGGAGCCGATATACTATGATATTTGTTCATCGTCAACACCTGCCATATTGTTAATATTTTATCATACTCTATCTATAGTTTAACAGTTTTTAACAGAAATGTAAAGCTATTTTTTCATTCAATTCGCCGCCGGCAGCGTGACGCTGCACCCGCGCACTCTCAGTTGAACTCTGCGCCCGACTGCTTTTGAACTCCGCCCAGTGGCAGAGGCTTTGGTGAACAGCCCCGCAACTTTTTTATCGGCATACGCCGGTCATGCTATTATGACAGCCGCTGGTTGGTAGACTAAAGGTGGGAACCACGAGAGGGGCGCCGCTCACCTCATTTCAGAGGGTACTTTACGGTAGCATGGGGAAATTTGTTTGCTAAGTCTGGTTTTGGTTTATAGCGATTTTGCTTTGAATTGGCGGTCTGTTGTATACATTCCGATACCATTGTAAAAAGCAAAAATTCGTTTTTTAGTGTATAATAGTTGGCAAATATGGCTTCCAACAAGAATAAGCTGCGTTGAAGCCGTGTGCATCTGAATACATCACGCGGGTGTGAATCTATTCAGGCTACAACCAGAGCGGAACGTAGTGTAGCGACTGACGCGTATAGGGTGCAGCGTCACGCTGCCGCCAGGCGAGAAGGGGGATTACCCTTTGTTTGGGGACAAAGGGTTTCCCCCAGAGTAGCTAATCTGAGCTAAAAAAGCCCGACCGCCGTTTACAGGCGCAAATACCTGTCAGGAGGTCGGGTTAGTTTTTCAACTGTTCAGAAGTGGATTCAGCCCTTCAGACATTTTACCATAACGGCTTTCTGAGCATGGAGGCGGTTTTCTGCTTCTTCAAAGATTTCGTCAGCGTGTGCTTCAAACACGTCCTCCGTAATTTCCTCACCTCTGTGGGCAGGCAGACAATGCTGTACCATTGCATCCGGCTTAGCCAGTGCCATCAGTTCTGCGTTGACCTGATAGCCGTCAAATGCCTTTCTGCGTTTTTCTGCTTCGCCTTCCTGACCCATGGACGCCCACACATCCGTAATAACTACATCCGCATCCACCACTGCTTCCTTCGGTGTACGGAACATCGAAAAACGATCGCCGTAAGCCTTGGCAAATTCCAGAACCTGTGCGTCAGGCTCATAGCCTTCCGGACAAGCAACCGCAATGGACATTCCTGTTTTCAGTGCGCCCACAATAAGAGAATTCATCATATTATTGCCGTCGCCGATAAATGCCATTTTCAGACCGTCCAGCTTACCCTTGAACTCACGGATTGTCATCAGGTCAGCCAGAATCTGGCACGGGTGACAGAAGTCTGTCAGTCCGTTAATAATCGGAATGCTGCCGTATGCAGCCAGATCCTCTACCTCTTTCTGCTCAAAGGTACGAATCATGATGCCATCGAGATACCGGGACAATACTCTTGCCGTATCCTGTACCGGTTCGCCTCTGCCAATCTGCATATCCTTGGATGACAGAAAAATCGGCTGACCTCCCAGCTGGTACATTCCAACCTCAAATGATACTCTCGTTCTGGTAGATGCCTTTTCAAAAATAAGACCCAGTGATTTTCCTTCCAGATGCTTATGTGCGATTCCATGCTTCTGCTCGTATTTGAGCTGGTCTGCGAGGTTCAGAATCTCTATTACCTCCTCAGAAGTCAGATCGAGCATTTTCAATAAATGTTTCATTGTCATTTCCTCCAACAAAAATATATATTCCGCAGGCTGTACCTGACAGCTTACCCTTATATTGCTGACATAACCTCCGCCAGAATGGCAAGTCCCTTGTCTATCTCCTCATAACTGATATTCAGCGGCGGCAGAAGACGAAGCAGGTTCTTTGCTGTCAGAATCAGCAAGCCCTTTTCCACACACGCAGCTGCAACTGCTTTCGCATTATCCTGACAGGTTACGATTCCAATCATCATACCCTTGCCCCTGATTTCACTGACATTTGCCATTGCGGAGAGCTTTTCACGGATATAGGCTCCCTTGTGACGGACTTCCTCCAGAAATTCTTCTGTCGTTACTCTATCGAGCACTTCCCTTGCTCCCGCACAAGCAACCGGATTGCCGCCAAAGGTGGTTCCGTGTGTGCCGGCTGTCAGTACCTCCGACAGCTTTTCCTGACAAATGCAGGCACCGATCGGCAATCCCCCTCCAAGTCCCTTAGCAGATGTCACTACATCCGGCTGTATGCCGTACTGCTCATAACAGAAAACAGTTCCGGTTCTGCTGATACCTGTCTGCACCTCATCAATCATCAGCAGAATGTCCTTTTCCCTGCAAAGACGGGCTGCTGCATCCACAAATTCCTGTGAAAGCGGCATCACACCGCCCTCTCCCTGTATCAGCTCCATAAATACGGCACATACATCCTCCCCGAGCTTCTGCTCAAGGTCGCTGATATTGTTTGCCTGCACATAGTCAAAGCCCTCTGTAAACGGGAAAAAGTAATTATGAAAAACATCCTGACCCGTTGCAGCCAGTGTTGTCACTGTTCTGCCGTGAAAAGAGTTCATCAGCGTCAGAATTTTCTGTCTGCCCTTACCGTAACGGTCAAAGCTGTATTTTCTGGCAATCTTAATGGCACATTCATTTGCTTCGGCTCCGCTGTTGCAAAGAAACACTTTATCCATTCCCGTCAGCTTGCACAGCTTTCCGGCAACGGCTGTCTGCACCGGCGAATAATACAGATTGGAAATATGCTGAATCGCTGCTGCCTGCTGCGAAACCGCCTTTACCCAGCCTTCATCGCTATAACCCAGACAATTGACGCCGATACCGCTGGTAAAGTCGATATATTCCCTTCCCTCTGCATCCTGGGCAGTGGCTCCTTTTCCGCTGACCAGCGCTGTCTGGAACCGTCCATAGGTATGCATCATATATTGTTCTTCATCATGTTTGATTTCTTCAAATGTCAATCTTATAACCTCCCCATACGATTATTCCTGCTGCATCTATACTCAATAGAACATCGTACCGATTCCTTCATCAGAGAACATTTCAATCAGTATGGAATGCGGAATTCTGCCGTCTATAATATGCGCTCTCTTGACGCCCCTTCTGACAGCCTCTACACAGCAATCTATCTTCGGTATCATACCGCCCGAAATAATGCCCTCCCGCTTCAATGAAGGTACTTCGCTCACATTTACCACCGGTATCAGGGTATCTTCATCATCCTTATTCTTCAGCAGTCCCTTGATATCCGTCATCAGAATCAGCTTGGCTGCTTTCAGCTCTGCGGCAATCCTTGCTGCTGCCAGGTCTGCATTAATATTATACACAGCTCCGTTATAGCCGCCTGCAATCGTTGAAATTATCGGAATATAGCCGTTTTTGGTCGCATCCGTAATCACGCCGGTATTGACCTCCGTGATCTCTCCCACAAAGCCCAGGTCTTCGGCTGTTATCACCTTTTCCGCCATGATCATTCTGCCGTCCAGACCACACAGTCCGATTGCCTTGCCGCTGTGCTGTTCCAGAAGCTGCACCAGCGTCTTATTCACCTTACCTGCCAGCACCATCTGTACAATATCAATCGTTTCTGCATCCGTTACACGCAGTCCGTTCACAAATTTGCTTTCCTTGCCGATTTTATTCAGCATCTGGCTGATCTCGGGGCCGCCTCCGTGTACCAGTACAACATTGATACCCACCAGCTGCAGCAATACGATATCGCTCATGACGGCTTCTTTCAGCTCATCATTGATCATTGCATTTCCGCCGTATTTAATCACAATCGTCTGACCTGCCCATCTCTGGATGTACGGAAGTGCCTGGATAAGTATATTGGCACGATCCTGATCTGCTATATTCCGCATGATTTCCAACTCCCTGTTATGTTCTGTAATCTCCGTTTATTTTGACATAATCATATGTCAGATCGCAGCCATAGGCTTCGGCGGCTGCGCTGCCGTCACCCAGCTCTACGATAATATCAATCTCATCCTGAATCAGGATTTCCTTTGCGATATCCTCTGAAAAATCAAGCCCCGCACCATCCCGGCAGACTTCAATCCTTCCTGCTGACGATGCAAATGATACGTTTACACGCTGCACATCCACATCTGCGCCTGAGTATCCGATAGCGCAAAGTACACGACCCCAGTTAGCGTCTGCTCCGAACATGGCTGCTTTCAGCAGGCTGGAACAAATGACGGATTTGGCTGTCAGCTTTGCGTCCTTTGTTGTTTTCGCACCGCTTACCTTGCATACCAGCAGTTTGGTCGCACCCTCGCCGTCCTTTGCCATCATTCTCGAAAGCCCGCGGCATACCGCTGTCAGTGCCTCTACAAAATCCTGATAATCCTGACCCTCTGCGGTGATTTCCTCATTGCCCGCAAGACCGGACGCCATCACTGACAGTGTATCATTCGTAGAGGTATCTCCGTCAATGCTGATCATATTGAATGTTTCATCCGCAGCCGTCTTCACGGCCTTCTGTATCATGGCTGCGGAAATAGCCGCATCTGTTGTCACAAAGCACAGCATGGTCGCCATATTAGGATGGATCATACCGCTGCCTTTGGAAATTCCGCCGATTCTGACGGTTTTTCCGCCAATCACGGTTTCTACAGCCATCTCTTTTTTGACGGTATCGGTTGTCATTATCGCTTCCGCACAATCAGCAGCTCCCTGTTCGTCTTCTGTCAGCTCATCTGCCAGCTCCCTGATATGGTCTGCGATCGGCTCTATGGGAAGTATCTGTCCGATTACGCCTGTTGATGCCACAATCACATCATCCGCATGGATGCCCAGTGCATCCGCTGTCAGATCACACATTGCCTGCGCCTTGCTGTCCCCGTCAGCATTACAGGTGTTGGCATTGCCGCTGTTCACGATAACTGCCTGTGCAAAGCCATCTGCCAGATTCTTTCTGGTAATGGTAATCGGGGAACTTTGTACCAGATTGGTAGTATATACGGCTGCTGCTGTACACTTCTTTTCGCAAAAAATCAACCCCAGATCCTGCTTCGACTTATTCTTACGGATTCCGCAGTGAACGCCCGCTGCTTTAAAGCCTTTGGCAGCCGTCACTGAACCGTTGATGATTTTATAGCCCATTGTTTTTCCTCCTCATAATTGCTGCTGTTGCGTAACCATACGCACATCACAGCCTGTCAGAATGCCGGCGGCACCATCACAAGACCGGTTTTTTCTTCCAGTCCGAAGATGATGTTCATATTCTGTATTGCCTGTCCGGCTGCGCCCTTCACCATATTATCTATGGCTGATATAGCGATCAGCGTATTGGTTCGCTTATCATGGTGCAGTGAAATATCACAGAAATTGGAATATTTGATGTTATGTATATCCGCATTCGCTCCGTCCGGCAGCAGTCGGACAAAAAATTCGTCCTGATAAAAACGCTCATATTCTGCCCGGATCTGCTCAAATGTGACGCCGTCTTTGATACGTGCATAACACGTCGAAATAATGCCCCGGTTTACCGGCAGCAGATGCGGTACAAATGTAATGGTCACATCCTTACCGGACAGCTTTGACAATGTCTGCTCAATTTCCGGCGTATGTCGGTGATTTGCCACCTTATAGGCATGAAAGCCCTCGTTCAGCTCCGGATAATGATTTCCCTGGCTCGGCTTTCTGCCTGCTCCTGTTACACCCGATTTGGAATCAACGATGATACCCTCCGTGCTGACAAGCCCTGCCTTGACTGCCGGCGCCAGCGCCAGCGGTGCACCGGTGGTATAACAGCCCGGATTCGCTATAATCCTTTTTCCCTTAATGTTTTCTCTGAACAACTCCGGCAGACCGTAAACCGAACGTTTATGTAAATCATGATCCAGAAATTCGCAGCCATACCATTCTTTATATGCCTCTTCGCTCTCCAGCCGGAAGTCTGCTCCAAGGTCGATAAAGGCTTTTCCTGCCTGATCACATTGTGCGGCAAGCTCCTGTGAAAGTCCGTGCGGCAATGCGGCAAAAATCACGTCACTTTTTTCCACTACCTCATCCTGTGTCTTACATTCCATATCACAAAGGCTTTTATAAGACGGATATACCTCACTAAGCTGCTTTCCTTCAAAGCTGACCGAACTGATAGCTGCAATTTCAGCCTGCGGATGTGTCAGCAGAATACGCACAAGCTCTGCACCCGCATATCCTGTTGCTCCAATAATTCCTGCTTTTATTTTCATTTCCTTTTGACAACTCCTGTTTCTTTTATTCTTTTTCGATTGAAAACAATCCCATGATCTCCTGTTTATAGTTTGTCAATATCTTTTTCTCGGTTTCCCATATTGCATCGAAATGATGATCAATATAATCATCTATCACTCTATAAATGGTTTCTCTCTCATCCAACGCCATATCCTTCATCTCTTCCGGTATGCCCGATCGGAAATATCTGCCTATTTCTTCCGCATCTCCCAATGTGCTGACAACAGCCATAACAGCTATCAGATAAGTTTCATCTGCCCGCTCCGGAATATATTCTTCGTAAAAAGCATACACGCCGTCACTTGAAGAAAGATTGTTCCAATTGACCAGAGCTATAAATGCTTTTAGAAAGGCAGGCTTTTCTTCTATTTCTTCAAATGCCGTACAAAAACCCACTTCTAGCTCAAAGAAAACCTCATAGTCTTTTCGTTCAAGCTTTTGATATAGCTCTGAAACACCCATCGTTTTCATATTCTTTTTTCCCTTTTAACTCATTTCAGTAATGAACGCACTCTTTGCGCCTGCGCCTTTACATTTTCGCTTGCGGGGCCTCCCAGTGCCTTTCTGCCGTTCACACAGTTTTCGAGAGAAATCGCATCATACACACCCTCGTCAAAGGTTTCACAGATGTTTTTGTATTCCTCCATCGGCAGCTCCTCCAGCGTTGTCTTTTTCTCAATACACAGAGCCACCAGCGTACCCGTTGCCTTATAGGCATCACGGAACGGCAATCCCTTTTTCACCAGATAATCCGCACAGTCAGTCGCATTGATAAAACCATTCGCTGCTGCCTTTCTCATATTCTCCGGAATGACCTTCATTGTATCTATCATCGGAGTAAAGGCGGTCAGGCACATTTTCACCGTATCAACAGCGTCAAATATGGCCTCCTTATCCTCCTGCATATCCTTATTATAAGCCAGCGCAATGCCCTTCATGACCGTCAGCAGCGTCATCAGATCACCGAACACCCTGCCGGATTTTCCTCTCACCAGTTCGGCTATATCCGGATTCTTCTTCTGCGGCATAATGCTCGACCCTGTGGAAAACGCATCGTCCAGCTCTACAAACTTGAATTCCCAGCTGCACCACATGATAATCTCTTCCGAAAATCTCGACAGATGCACCATGATAATCGACAGTGCCGCTGCCAGCTCCATGCAGAAATCTCTGTCAGAAACTCCGTCCAGACTGTTCTGGCAGACATTTTCAAACCCAAGCAATCTTGTCGTGATCATTCTGTCTATGGGATAGGTAGTGGTTGCCAGCGCACCGCTGCCAAGCGGATTGCTGTCTGTATGACGATAGGCACATTCCAGTCTGTCTACATCTCTCAGCAGCATCTCTGCATATGCCATCAGGTGATGTCCGAAGGTGATCGGCTGTGCTCTCTGCAGGTGGGTATATCCCGGCATAACAGCTGTACTGTATGCCTCTGCCTTATCACAGAGAACCTGAATAAGCTCCTTTACCATTGCCTGTATCTGTGTGATTTCTTTCTTCAGGTGAAGACGGATATCCAGTGCCACCTGGTCATTTCTGCTTCGGGCTGTATGCAGACGCTTGCCGGTCTGCCCCAGTCTTTCCGTCAGCTCGCCTTCAATAAATGTATGAATATCCTCTGCATTCGGGTCAATCGTCAGCTTACCGCTTTCGATATCGGCAAGGATTTCCTCCAGACCCTTGATGATCGCATCTGCTTCACTTTTTTCTATAATACCGCATTCGCCGATCATCGTTGCATGGGCAATACTGCCCTCGATATCCTCTTTATACATACGGCTGTCAAATGAAATGGAAGAATTGAAATCATTTGTTTTCTTATCAATTTCCTTTGAAAACCTTCCTGCCCATAGTTTCATGTTCCATACTCCTTTCGCACAGCGGCAGCTGCCGCTGACTGTCTGTTCCTTTTCATTGTCACCGCAGCGCGGCTGCGGCGCCCTACACCTTCCGTATTATCATACGATGTACGAAAATGCGGAAAATGACAAATTCTCTTAAACAATAAGTCGGGCGGACAGTGTTATTACTATTCGCCCTGACATTGTTTTCCTCCGCAAAGCCTGTACAGCTATAACCGGACAGGCTCAGGAGGGTATGTTTGTATTGAATTGATGAATCAGACTGTATGCATTATTCCTTGATAAGACCTTTTTTAGCCTGTACCTTGATCGGCAGACCAAACAGATTGATAAAGCCGGCGCTGTCCTTCTGATCGTATACCTCATCCTCATCAAAGGTTGCGATATCCGGATCATACAGAGAATACGGCGAGGTAACGGCTGCATCAATAATATTACCCTTATAAAGCTTGAGCTTCACGTCACCTGTTACGGTTTCCTGTGTGGAGTCCACAAAAGCAGACAATGCCTTTCTCAGCGGTGTATACCACTGACCAAAGTATACCAGCTCTGCAAAACGCAGACCAACCTGCTGTTTGAAGTGATAGGTATCTCTGTCAAGCGTGATTTCCTCCAGCTTGTTATGTGCATGATACAGAATGGTTCCGCCGGGCGTTTCATATACACCCCTGGACTTCATGCCCACCAGTCTGTTCTCTACCAGGTCTACGATACCGATACCATTTTCTCCGCCCAGCTTATTCAGCTTCTTGACAAGCGCCACAGAATCCATCTTCTCGCCGTCAATTGCTACCGGCACACCCTTATCAAACGAAATGGTTACATACGTAGGCTTATCAGGAGCCTGTTCAGGGCTGACGCCAAGCTCCAGGAAGCCTACCTTATTATACATCGGCTCATTTGCCGGGTCTTCCAGATCCAGTCCCTCATGTGAAATGTGCCAGATGTTCTTATCCTTGGAATAGTTGGTTTCTCTTGTAATCTTCAGCGGAATGTTATGAGCTTCTGCATAAGCAATTTCCTCATCACGGGATTTCAGATTCCATTCTCTCCATGGAGCGATAATCTTCATATCCGGTGCAAATGCCTTGATTGCCAGCTCAAAACGAACCTGGTCATTACCCTTACCTGTGCAGCCATGGCAGATTGCATCTGCACCCTCTGCCAGAGCGATCTCTACAATTCGCTTCGCAATAATCGGTCGGGCAAAGGAAGTACCCAGCAGATACTTGCTTTCATACACAGCGTCCGCCTTGATGGTCGGGAATACATACTCCTCGATAAACTCTTTATTCAGATCCTCTATATACAGCTTGGATGCGCCTGTCTTCTTTGCTTTTTCTTCCAGACCTTCCAGTTCGCTGTCCTGACCCACGTCACCTGACACTGCGATAACCTCACAGTTATCATAGTTTTCCTTCAGCCAGGGAATGATAATGGACGTATCCAAACCGCCCGAATATGCCAACACTACCTTTTTAATATCACCCATGACAAATACCTCCGTTATTTGATGCTGCAGTTGTCGATTATACAGTCCGTGTGTACCGATAACCGTCAAATACGCTACGTTTACTATTATACAACTTTTTATACAATTTGCAAGTGTTTATTGAATATTTATTCAAATCAGGCGATTTTCAGCTTTTTTAACAGTATTTTCCGGATTATTTTATGAAAGTTATCAATATTATCTGTAAAACTAATTTCTATCTCCTGTATTGTTTTGGTTTTAACAAACTCTTTTATTTCTGAATAAGAACTAAATGTATACTCTATACAAATATGCATCATTTTATGCATATTCAGCGCAGAAAGGCCGGCTGTGTGCAGTGAGAAGTTCAACAATAGGAATTAAGGAGTTACTTTTTAGCAAAGAGAGCTTTAGTGACTAAAACAGGTTTACAAAACAGCGCTGCGGCTTTTGTATCAGAACTTACCGGAAAATGACGTCCCCTCCGGGCAATGTCGTCAACTGAAGACTTATGCTTTTTCATACAAGAGTAGGACCTGCCTGGTCTGATAGGAGTTACAGCAGACATCAGTAGTTCCCCTGTCAGAAGTTTGTCAGAAAAATACCATGATATATCAGATCATTCCAAATGGCAAAAAAATAAAACCGCAAAAACATAGTGTTTAAGCGGTTTATAGAGTGCCGGTGGTGGGACTCGAACCCACACGCCCTCTCGGACAACAGATTTTGAGTCTGTCTCGTCTGCCAATTCCAACACACCGGCACATATCCGACTTTTCTATTATATACCATTATTATCCTCTTGTCAAGTATGCATGAAAATTTTTCTCCGCTCTGGTTACAGCCTGAACGTATTTGTACCCGGAAATTCAGTCGCACACGGCTTTTACGCAGCACATTCTCGTTGGCAGTCAATCTGATTTGCCAACATTATTTCTGTTCTGCCTGTGCAGTACGGAATGCAGAAAGTGGAATGCATCCGTATTCCACTTTCCAGATTCCACATAATTCAAAGCCGTTCGTCCAGACGGCGGATGCCTTCATAGACACGCTGACAGCTGTTTTCATCAAAATAGGCGTAAAAATCTTCTATCCTGCCAATATACTTTTCCGTATTATGACAATCATTTTCTATCAGCCGGATCAGTTCATTTACCGTACTATCCAGATCATAGCATACTGGTCCGAAGCCGTTATCCTCATAGCTGAAATAGCCCTTGGAATAGGAATGCTCGCCAGAGAAAAACTGCTCCTTATCAAACTGGGAATAGACAACCGGCTTTTTCAGAAATCCAAAATCAAAGAATACGCTTGAATAATCTGTTACCAGTACAGCAGAGGTGGTGAATTCCTTCTGATAGTCCACATAACCATGATTGATGGCAAATACATCGTTCGGAACAAAGTCGATCCACTGCTCACTGTGAATCGGATGCATACACAATACGCCCTGATATCCATGCTCCCGCATACAATCACACAGCCGCTGATCATGAATCAATGCGTCATAAAACTTGAAATACTCCGTATCACGAAAACCGGCAAAATAAATACTTTCTGTCGTCCGGGGATCATAGCTGCCCTTGATGCTCTTACGCCAGGTAGGAATGATCAGTATCTTTTTCTCAACCGGATTCGTTTCCTGCAGGCGAAGCAGGTTATCATGCCGGGGAAATCCCGTCAGCACCGGCACCTCCGGTCCGTAGCAATATCCCGGCTCCATAAACGATCGCTGCTCCGGCTTTCCGGCAGTTACGATCATCGTCATATTCTTGTTGAATTTATTGATCCATTCGGAAATATCATCCTTTGTCACACCATGCTGCAGGAACACATAGTCAAAATTATACAGATCACACAGGTATTTCCTGTCCCCGCCAAAGGCATTGATGACATACTCGCTGCCGCTGGACGAGATCATCTTATCCGCCAGCAGTGAATACAGTCTGAACTGTGGTGTATTATACGGAATCACCTTTCCGATCTTCTTCATTTCTTCGTAATCAGGGCTGTTCTTGTCAATAAAATAATAGGCATCCACATCCTTCAGATTCAATCCGCTGACATAGCGGAACATATGTTCTCCGTTATCATTTGCTTTATCCGTTCTGTCAGAAAACAGCCAAATCTGTTTATCCTTCTTTTTTAGCATACTGTACAGGCGGCGATACTTGATCAGGTAGCCCTTATTATTCTTTTTCAGCTGTTCCCGATAGAAGGTTTCGTATTTTCTGTGCAGTGATTTAGTGTACGGATGAATCGCCAGCAGTTTTCCTGACATTTTTACCAGAAAATCATCCTTTGCATAATAGCCGCCCCAGATCGGCGGAATATGAGCGAATTTTCCCATTGAAGTATAGATCAGACGTTTATTCTCTCCATATTGGAAGATAAACTGAATCTTCTGCTCTTCACCCTTTTTCAGCGGAATCACAAAGCGGACTGATCTGCCCTCGTCTACCACTCCAAACATATTGCTGAAATCAAAGCAGGGTGCATGGGAATAGGTAGGTGTGAAGACCTCATCCCCCATCTGCGCATAATAGGCATAGCTATCTCTGGACAGCCAGCAGTTATCCTTTCCCTCCAGATACAGCACACCGTCCCGTATCTCTGTAAAAAACCAGATAATATTTGTTTTGGCATTATTCAGGTTCATCGTTGACAGGTTATTATAAAGCAGATTGCCGTGGTCATAGACCAGTTCCCTGCGCATATCCCTGCCGTACTTTGTGGACAGACAGAACATCTTCATATTCATAAACATTTCCTTCTGCTTGAAGATCACTCTGTCGTCTGCCTGTTTGATCAGCCCCTCTATCAGGTCGCAGTACCGCTCATATTCTTCCTCTGTCAGGTGAGGCTTCACATCCTTTTTCAGCCGCCAGGACAGGTCATACATAATCAGGTACTGGATAAAGGGTTCTACCTTTCCGTATTTCTGTTTTGACAAATCTATCAGGTAACGGTGACATTCTACCGGCGTATCAAAATAATAACTGGGGCTGTTCAATTCATTCTGCAGCGCAGAACTGTCATCCTGACGCTTGCGGTACAGCTGAACCGCTTCACGGCATACGCCCAGCGTACATTTTTCCAGAATAATACGGTTAACAAACTGGGCGTCCTCTCCATATTTCAGGCGGGTCGAAAACCGGATATCGCCGATTGCCTCATTCTTGATAAACGCACCTGTTACATCCATCTGAATAAACTCGTATTCATCCCGCAGATCAACGATTTTGCTGACAGTATATTTATAATCCAGAATATGATACCCTGTCTGGGCGTCAAAAAACTGTTTCCTTGCGCCAAGAACATCTATCGCATCATAATGGGCGTCAAAAAATGCCAGTGCCTGTTCAAAGGCATCCTTCTCCCAGCAGTCGTCTGAATCCAGGAAATTGACATATTTCCCCTGTGCATATGGAATACCTTCGTTTCTTGCAGAACTGACGCCGCCGTTTTCCTTTTTGATATAGATGATGTTTTCGGGATATTGCTCCCGGTATTGCAGACAGATCCGCTCGCTGTTATCCGGGCTGCCGTCATTTACCAGAATGATCTGGATATTGTCTTCAAATCCAATCGTCTGTGCAATCACCGAATCCAGTGTTTCTGCCAGATATTGCTCTACATTGTACACCGGTATAATGACTGAAAACTGATACTTATAATCCTTCACTTTGCTCTCCTCCTCATACGCTGTCAGCCGTAAACCGTTTTCAGTCTCGTTATACGGCAGAACCATCTGGCTGCACGGTTCATGCCGCTCCTTTTGAGCAGACAAAACAGCTTATGCTTTTTCCACAATACTCTCTGTTTCAGAATAATCCTCCTGTCAATCTGCCGCAGCAGCGCTGTCAGCTGATCGCAGTAGGCTTCATATTCCTCCTCCGTCAGATACTGTCTGATACCTTCCTTGCGGATTCTCCACCCTAATTCATACATAACGGTATACTGTATGAACCTCTCTTTTCTGCCATAGGCGGCAACTGACTGATCCAGCAGCGCCTGCAAAAAATAGCGGGGTGAGTTGATGTAATAGCTTTTATTTCTGACATCATTCTGCAGTGCGGAGCTTTGATCAAGTCGTTTGCGGTAACGATGCACCGCCTCACGGCAAACACCAAGGCAGCAGCTTTTCAACAAAATAGAATTCACAAACCGGGCATCCTCGCCGAACTGCAGCAGCTCTGAAAAGCGCAGCCCGCCAATCGCCTCTGTACGGATAAAGGCAGCTGTTACATCCAGCTGGATATAGTCATAGTGCTGCCGCAGATCTACCACTCTGGTATGTTCAAATTTATAATCCAGATAATGATAGCCATCCTTTGCACCGAAAAACCGCTTGCGGCATCCGATCACATCCGCACGGTCACCCCCATGCTCTATCAATGTCTTTACTGCCGCAAACGCATCCGCCTCCCAGCAATCGTCTGAATCCAGGAAATTGACATAATCACCCCTGATATACGGAATTGCTGCATTTCTGGCAGAGCTGACGCCGCCGTTTTCTTTTTTCAGATACTCTATATTATCCGGATAGGCGTCCCTGTACTCCAGGCAGATAGCTTCACTGTTGTCGGGACTGCCGTCATTAACCAGTATGATCTGGATATGCTCCTCAAAGCCGATGGTCTGTGAGATCACAGAATCCAGCGTTTCCCGCAGATAATGCTCCACCCGATAAACGGGTATCACCACGGTAAAATCAAATTGCTTTTCTTTCATTTCTCACCCGTTATATTACATTTTTACGCCGCTCAGCTCACGGATGCTTTCATAAATCCGTTTGCAGCAGTGGGCGTCATGGTATGGATAGAACTGTTCTGTCCGGTTCAGATAGGCTTCCTCCATACGGCAGCCGTTTTCTATCTGACGGATGATAGCGTCCACCGTACTGTCAAGGTCGGTACAGACCGGGCCAAAGCCGTTTTCCTCATAGCTGAAATACCCTTCACTATATGTATGCTTCTTATAGAAGTCTTCTCTGTCAAACTGACTGTACACCACCGGTTTTTTCAGATACGCAAAGTCAAAGGCTACACTGGAATAATCCGTCACCAGCAAAGCGCCCTCCACGAATTCCTTCTGATAATCCACCAGTCCTTCATTCACGGTAAAAACGTCATTTCCTTCAAAATCCCGTCCCTGTTCACTATGCATCGGATGCATACACAGCAGACCGCTGTAGCCCTTTTCCTTCATGACCCTGCACAGACGTTCATTACGGATCAATGCCTGGTAAAACCTGAAAACCTCCGTTTCCCTGAACCCGGCATCATACACACTCTTGTTTGTTTTGGGGTCATAGCTGCCCTTGATGCTTTTTCTCCAGGTAGGAATAATCACAATCTTTTTCTTTGCCTTATGGTGCTTATTCTTCTGATACAGGCTGTCATACCGTGCCAGCCCCGTCAGGGCAACGTGATCCTTCTCTATGCAATAATCGCCGCCCACAATCGACAGGTACTCCGGTGCAGCCGCCGTAATCATCAGGCGGATGTTCTTATTGAACCGATTCAGCCACCCTGACATATCATCCTTGATAATGCCATGCTTGAGATAGATAAAATCATAATGAATCAGATCCATCAGATACTGTTTGTCATCACCAAAGGGATTGAACAGATAATCCGATGCGGACGAGGATATCAGCTTATCCGCTAACAGGAAATGCATCCGGTATTCCTCTGTATCATAGGGAATTACCTCACCGTATTTTTTCATCCGCTCATAATCCGGACAATCTGCATTGATATTGAAGCACACATCTATTCCCCTGTGCCAATGCTTGTGCAGATAGCGGAAAAAATGCTCTCCGTTATCATTTGCCACATAGGTACGGTCAGACACCATCCAGAGTTCCTTTTTTTTGGCGGCAGCACGTGCAAAGTATTCCCTGCGCAGTGCAATCATATCTTCTTTGCCCTCCTGCATCAGAACCTGACAGTACTGTTCCTCCAGCTCTCTGCGCTTTTCCTCTGTATTCGGGTAGGACATGAATCCCTTATCATCTCTGGTCAGGATAATGGCATCCCTGGCATAATAACTGCCTTCTACCTTCGGCAGATGGGGAAATTTGCCCAGTGAGGTATAGATTTCGCTGGTTTTGTCCTTATAGCGGTAGAAAAAGGTGATTTTCTGTTCCTTTTCCCGGTTCAGATGAAATTCAAACACCACTGCCCGTCCACGATTCACAGAGCCGTCCATCGTCACCAGGTCAAATTTCTTGCAATAAAAATATGACGGGTAATAGATTTCTCCGCCTACCTTGGCGTAATAATTGAAATCATCTCCACGCATCCAGCAATTGTCCTTACCCTCCATCCGAAGGATATTGCCCTTTATTTCAACATAATCCCATATCAGCAGCGTTTTTGCCTGGTCAAGATCAATTGTCATAAAATCCTTATACATGATCTTTCCCTCCGACCAGGTCAGGTCCTTTCTGACGTCATGATCGTGCTTCAGTGACAGGGCATACATTTTCATATTCATATAAATACTGCGCTGGCGGTAGATTATTTTATCGTCAATGCGCTTGATCAGGCTGACCACCGATTCTGTGTACCGGGTATACTTATCCCCTGACAGCACCTCAAATACAGGCTGCCGGAGCCGTTTTGTCAGGTCATACATAACGGTATACTGGATAAACCGCTTGATGCGGTTGTATTTCTGCTCTGACAGTTCAAACAGAAAGCGATGCACCTTTTCCGGCGTTTCAAAATAATAACGGTCATCTGTTTCCGCCTTCTGCCGCACGGCTGAACCATCTGTCCGCACACGGTTATAATGCACTGCTTCTCTGACAAGCCCCAGGGTACATTTCTCCAGCAGCAGCGCTGCGATCCAGCGCATATCCTCACCATATGCCAGGTCTTCACAAAATGCGATCTTCTTTGCAGCATCTGTGCGCACCAGCACGGAGGTGGCGTCTGTCTGCACCAGATCAAACCGCTTATGCAGGTCGCCTACCATGGTTTTATTGAATTTGTAATCCAGTCCGTCATATCCGCTGCCGCCGTCAAACAGTTTTTTTCTGGCGGCTGCCGCATCTGTCTTTTCCTGATGATTTTCCAGAAAGCTGCTTAGCTTTTGCAGGGCGTCCTCTGCCCATTTATCATCTGCATCCAGAAAATTGACATATTTCCCTCTGACGCTCTGCATTCCCAGATTTCTCGCTGCGGAAGCACTCTTATGGGGCTGTGTCAGGGAAACGATATTCTTCGGGTACTCCCTTTGCCAGGCTTCACACATAGCTCTGCTGCCATCCGTACTGCCGTCATCCACCAATATCAGCTGTATATGCTCCTCAAAACCAAGCGTCTGGGCAATGACAGATCCGACTGCTTCGGTAAGGTATTTTTCTGCATTATAAATCGGTATAACAACCGAAACAAGAAATTGATAATCACTCATATTGAATCCCTCAAAACGTATTATCTTCCCGCTCATATTTCAAATGAGCTTTTTTGCGGCAGCAGCTTTTCAAATGAATCAATCACCTGCTGTTTCTGCCGCTCGAAATCCTGCGTGTTGATCGTATCGTTCACACAAATCAGCTTATATCGTCCACGGGCAATGGCATCCAGCGCTTCATCCCAGATGTTGTCACGGATATGGAAGCATCTGCCGATGGACACCCCTCTGGGAATCGGCGTACCTTCGGCTAACTGCCAGAATTTCATCAGCCATTGATTACAGTTGGATTTGGTGCGGAACTTGTCCCTACAGGTTGCATCCAGCACCTCCCCCTCCAGCGACCATATTTTCCTAAAGGTTTCCTTCAGATAATTGCCCGGCAGATGGTTATAGTACATTCCCGGGAACCACGGCCACATATTCAGCACATGGGTTTTTATGACACGCTTCAGACCGTTTTTCGGACTGTACCATTTTTTGAAATCCCGTTTCATGCATTCCTTTTTATCAAAATGGCTGTTGATCAGCTCGATATCATTTCCGTTGAAAAAACCGGCGCTCTTTTTGGCAAAATAAATACAGTCCAGCGAATAGGTATCCAGCGGTCTGCCTTCACGGAAAAAATCCTCCGGGCGCACGGCATCCGTTATGAACATATCGTCATTGAAATACACAAACTGCTCCGCCAGTCCTTCAATCCTGTGCAGATTCAATTCAATCGTGTTGGCATTGAAGGTCGGCAGATACTCCGGGGGAATATAGTCCTTATGGTTGACGATATGCAGCTTTGGATGATCACGATTCAGCCACGGCGGTAAATGCCCCCATGTTACAAAATGAATCCGGTTAACCCACGGTGCAAACTGTTCAATTCCCCGGAACCAATACTGGAGATTGTCCCAGCTCCGGTAACGTACAACCGATTTGTCACCCTTATCATCCGATGTATCATACTGATGTTTCTCCTGCTGCCATGCCGGGTCATTGCCGTCCACCCAGATCATGACAAAATCTATTTTATTATCATTCATACCGATTCTCCATTACTTATGTTTAGCTCCGGTCAGCTGCACTGGGGAAAAAACTTCCTGAAAAAACGTGTTTCTGCCATCAATAATTTTCTATTCTCTGTTCAAGAAAACACTGATCAAATCCAGTGCCTGCACTGCGCGGTCAGATTTCAAACTCCGATTTTTCGGGCAGAATAGCGTGAAAGCTCTTTCTGAGCATCTTACATTTAGTTTCAAAATCAGTCGTCATTGCCGTATCATTCACACAGATTACCTTATAGGTCTGCTTGATGATATCATCACACATAGGGCGGATATCCTCATCCTTGAGGTGAAAGCAATGCCCGATTTCTCTCCTTGGCACACTGATGCCCTGACACAGCTGCCAGTATTTCATCAGCCATTGATTGACATTCAGATCACTGCGGAAGCGGCAAAGACAGGTTCTGTCCAATGTTTTACCGCATTCGTTCCACACCTCTGAAAAGGTCGTTTTCAGAAATGCCGTGGGCAGATGATCATAATGAAATCCCGGGAACCAGTCCCATCGGCTGAGCATAAATGTCTTGATATTATTCTTAACGCTGTTAGCGGAACTGTACCATTTAGAGCGGTTAGGGCGGATCACCTTGCTGCTGGACGGAAAATGCTGATTGATTACCGCTACATTGGAACCATTGATATGAGCGATGCTGTCCTCGGCAAAATACAGACAATTCAGCCCATATACATCACAGGGCGCTCCCTCCCGGAAGTAATCCTCTCTGGAAACCTCTTTCGTCAGGAACATATCGTCATTGAAATACACAAACTGATTTGCCAGCCCCTGTATACGGTGCAGATTCAGCTCTATAGTATGGGAATTGAATGTGGGCAGATACCGGGAAGGAATATAATCCTTATGATTGACAATATGCAGCTTGGGATGACTGGTATTCAGCCATTTCGGCAAATGCCCCCAGGTCACAAAATGAATCGTGCGCACCCAGGGTGCAAATTTCTCCACTCCCCGGAACCAATACCGCAGATTATTCCAGTCACGGAACCGCACCTCTGACGATCCCTTGGATGGACGTTTATCATACTGATCCTTCTCTGCCCGCCATGCCGGGTCATTGCCATCCACCCACGCGATCACAAAATCAATATCATGCAGCATATGATACAGCTCGTCATCCGTCAGTTCCTCTTCCGGCTCCGGTTCTGTTTCCGGATCGCTGTTATTCTCCGCATAATTCTCATCATCAATGTCGTCAAAATCCTCCAGCGCATCATATTCATAACCTGCCATACTCCGCCCTCCTTTCTTTATCAGATTGCCGCAATCGCCTGATAGTTTCTTTCACAATTATGCGTATCATACAGATCAAAGAACGCATCCTGTCGGGCACGATACAGCTGTGGATTCGCAAAGCCCTCTTCCGCTGCTGTTTCCAGCTCATTGAGTGCCGTTTCTGTGTCATAACAGACAGGTCCGAATCCATCCTGTTCATAGCTGAAATACCCCTCCGGATACTGTCCCTTGCGAAAATCCGCATAATCAAACTGGTAATACATCAGGCGTTTTTTCATATAGGAAAAATCCATTGCTATACTGGAATAATCGGTAATCAGATAAGCTGATTCCTTCAGCAGCGTCTGTACATCATATTCAGGCCAGGATGCAACCGTAATCCGGTCGCTGCCGGTCTGAAAAAAAGACAAGAATCCCTGCATATCCCTGTGGGGATAAAACACCAGCTGCAGATCATTGTCCTCCAGTATCTGCGCCAGTCGTTCGCTCTGTAAAAAGCGGCTCCAGCCCCGATAATACGCAGTTGCCGTAAAATCCGTCACATTTTCGATTTCCTTTGACGCAGATGTAGGCGCAGCAATCCAGCTTCTCCAGGTAGGCATCAGCAGAACCTGCTTCGGCTTTACCTGAAAGTCGTGCAATGCATCCAGCCGGCATATCCCCAGCTTCTGCACCCAACCCTCCGGATAACCATATGTATCACTGACAAACCGCCATTCCCGCTGGGTACTGCACACAAACAAGCGCATTTTTGTGTCCTGATAATACAGCCACGGCATATCATCCTTGATAATGCCGTGCTGCAAAAAAATTCTGGTATTTTTCAGTATATTGTGTACCTCTAGCACATAACAAACGGCTGCATTCGGCTTGCCGCCCTTCTGGGAGCTGATATTATAACGGGCGCTCAGATAATAAATCCAATGCTTCAGACTGCCGTAATGCACCGTTTCACCCAGTCCGTTCACTCTGGCGGCGTCAGGCGAGCGGCGGTTGATGGCATACACAGCATCTGTTTCCGGATGAAAACGGCGGATATAACGGTACAGATGGTAACCGTTATCCCTCGCCTCGTTTTCATTATCACATATCAGCCACAGATTCCTGCGTTTGTGCCGGCAGATCAGCGAACAAGGCAGGGCTGCCAGAAATTTGAACAGATGTCCGATGTCAGCCGGACGCACCCTCTGCAGCTTCTGAAAAAATGTTTCAGCCATACAAACTCCTCATCAAAGTACATCGGGAAGGTCTTTTCTCAGCCGATTATAGTTATACACACCAATGATGATCACAATGGCAAATTCTATGAAGAAAATGCCGTTTTCCCACAGGGGATGGAAGCTGATATGATTCTTTGCCAGCATTTTGACAGCTTCCGGGTCGTTCATATAGGTTCTCGGTTCTTCCCAGAACCAGCAGTTGCAGACCAGCACCTTGCGGTAGGCGTTGACAAAATAGGTCAGCGGATTGAACAGAAGTATGGTGCGGATCACTTCATTTTTAAGCGTGTAGGAATCATAGCAGATCGCTGACAGCCAGAAAAGTCCGGACATGATCGTATTGATAAAATTGGAAAAATCCTTACTGAATGCACACATGGGCGCAATTGACCACAGCAGCGCCAGAAAAAAGAAAAACATCATCGGCGTAATCAAAAAAATCTGCAAATTATAGATACTGGGCATAATACCGCCGGCAAGCGTAATATACAGATAGCATAGCGAAAGCAGGAATATGTGTACATAAAACTTGGACAGACTGGTATATGTCATGATTACCGATACCGGAAAGGATACTTTATTCACAAACTGCCGGTTGTCTGCAATGGATTTGGAACCCCTGGAAATCATTTCGCTCATAAAGAACCATGCTACAAAGCCCGCCATCAGGAAAATGAAATAATCCAGTCCCATTTCCTTTTTGCCGGATGAACCTCTCAGAATAGAAAACGCAAACCAATATACAAACAGCTGAAAAAGCGGTTTCATCAATGCCCACAAAGGTCCGATTACAGCACCCTTATAGGTTTTGATCAGATCCTCCTTTGCAAGCATAAAGGTCTGCTTCATAAATCCCCTATGTTCCTTTGGAATCTGCACAATATATTCCCGGCATTTGCCGAAGAACAGCTGTGCCTTCGTTTTTCTTTTTTCAACCACGAAATTCATGCAATCCCTCCTGATGCTGTAATACACATTGTCTTACTTCCTCTATTTCTGCTTCAGCGGAACCATCAAGTTGTCTTTTCCAGTGCGGCAGCATCACCACACCCGTCAGCGTTCCGCAGCCGTATATGATATGCAGCAGCAGAAAAACCATCGGCAGAAGTACCATATAAACGCTTTTATGCTCTGCACTCAGTACTGCCCCTACAGTCATAACCGCATCTGCAAACGCATACGCTGCCCACAGCAGCAGCATTGGTACACCCAGCCAGCCTGTCCCGCTGACCAGTCCTATAAGCCATAGTGCCGTACAGAATATAATCGCCAATACAAAACAAAGCGGCACAAAATGAAACAATGACAGACATCCGGGGCATCTACCCAGTGTCAGTCCGATCCACTTTCCGTTGCCGAACTTCTGACGCAGCATTCCTGTCATGGAAGGGCGTATGTTCTGGTAAGACAAAACCCTGTCGCTCTGACAAATACGAAACCCATTCTGTCGTATACGGTAATGCAGCTCATTATCCTCTGTTCTGCCCAGCGAGGTATCAAACCCCCCCACTCTGGCAAATACCTCTCTGCGATAAGCACCGTGAAAAAGCGAATTCACATACTGTTTCCCTTCACTTTTGCGCCGGTAAGAGGCAATCGAGCTGCCAAACATGGAGCTTTCCGCCGCCAGCAGCATCTCACGGTACGGTGTTGGTTCATCTATGCGGCTGGGCCTTGCACCGCCGCACACAAACTCACCCTCTCCGATCAGCTGCATATTGTTCGTCAGAAAGTCAGCCGGAATAGAGGCGTGTGCGTCCACCCGCACTATCACATCTCCCCTTGCAGCCCTGATGGCTGTATTCCAACCCGCTGCCTGCATCCGACGAGGGTTATCCAACACCTGTATTCCCCCGTAGGAATCCGTGTATTTCTTTTGAAATGCCAGAAACAGCTCCTTCGTGCCATCCTCTGACCCGCTGTCCACAAAAACCAGCTCTGTTTCTTTTTTATCAAACTGCTGATGTACTATATCCTCAAGTAACCGCACCAGCGCCTTTTCTTCATTATATGCAATCACACAAAGTGATACCGTCACATTATCTCCCCCGTCAAAATGCCGCCCTGATATCCGCAACACTCCACTATCATTATAGTAGTTAATGCTTTCTTTGTCAATAGCAGGCGGCGAGCCGCCCACGGGAATCAATTTTTGCCAGCACTCCCCTGGGGGAAACCCTTTGTTTGGAAACAAAGGGTTATCCCCCTTCTCGCCTGCCGGCT
>CACZSU010000105.1 GCA_902783855.1 uncultured Ruminococcus sp. | reverse complement strand
CCTTTGACTGTAAGTTTCCCACTATCAGGGCACTTTACGGACTTTCACCGATTAGACTACGCCCATGCCGGGCGAACTACAAAAAAAAACGTGGAACATCTCTGCTCCACGTTCTGATACCTGATCTCAGCGATACAACCAAGGCATAAATTTCCATTGTACAATTTTCTTTTTCAGATCGTCTGATGTACTGCCCGAAACCTTCAGGTATTCATCATATCCTTTGTTTTTCAGCAGCTTCCGGATAGAGGTTTTATTAAAGCCTTCGCCCAGCAGCTTATCAATACAATTAACCACTACTGCCGGCAGCTTCTGGTATTCAAACGCTTCATTCAGCACAGCATCATCCGGATGCAGCCGATTCGCATTTTCTGCAACCTTGATCATGGCATCCAGCCGCTCAAAACAGTTATTGCTGATACCCGCCTGACTGCCATTCAGCAGGCTATTGACATAATCCCGGCGGATCTCCATATCAATAAAGGCTGTCCTAGGATTGGCAAGCAGCGAATTATAGATAAAGGATTCCGCATAACCGAGCGTACATTCCTCATAAAAACGAACAGAATGACGCAGCAGAAAATCCCGGCGGAACAGCACAGCCGTAAAATCCATATAAATTGAAGACCGTATCAGCCGTACCACAATATCCGTTCCCAGAATCCCCTCCGGAATCACTTCCTTATGGTTTTCGTCATTGGAAGACGGCACAGCAAATACAAACTCCGCTTGTTTTTCTTCCGCCACCTTGAAATACTCGTTAATATAATTCTTGTACAGACGGGTGGGATAAACAAAAGTAATATACCTTCCCTTCGCCTTCTGGATGCCGGTATTCAGTGCAGCGCTGACAGTACCATTGCCGCACTGGATCACAGAACCCTTGAGGTTTCCGGTTTTCATCATATTAAGCGCATCAAGAACACCGCCATCGGTAGAATTCAGGTCAATCACAATAAATTCTACATCAAGACTGCGGGTTTCGTCAGCAATCATTTTTATGATAGATGCATTTTTCGCCTTATTGTTTCTTGCTGGAATAATGATCGAAAGATCTACCTCTGGCATAGTGCTACAACTCCATTCATATCTTAGTTCCTATTATAGCACAGATTAATTTGATTTTGTGATTTTAGCACGTGAGAATTTTTATAAAATTTACTGCAACAGTTTGTGCAATCTGCACATTATCAGCCAAGTCTTGCCTGAATCAGATCAGCTGTTTCCTGTGCCAGACGTCCAATCAGTGCATGATCCATTCCCTCCAGCATAACTCTTACAAGCGGTTCTGTCCCGGACAATCTTACCAGAATACGACCATCTTCCCCCAGTGTTTTTTCTACCTCAGCAATTTTTGCCTGTATCACTTCATCCGCTGCATACTTCTGTTTTCCCTGTGGTGTTACTCTGACATTCACCAGAACCTGCGGGAAACGGGTCATCAGTGTAGCGATATCCGACAGTTTTGCCTTTCTTCTGTTGACAAGGCTGAGCAGGTGTGCAGCCGTCAACTGTCCGTCACCTGTAGTAGCATAGTCAAGGAAGATTACATGACCGGACTGTTCTCCGCCGAAATTATACCCATTTCTGAGCATTTCCTCCAGCACATAACGGTCACCTACATTTGCTGCCACAAACTGCAGTCCGTTATCTTTGCAGAACTTCGTAAAGCCCATATTGGACATCACGGTACCCACAACCGCTTTTTTACTCAGACGGTTACGGGAGGCACAATCCAGTGCACAGATTGCCATAATAAAATCTCCGTCAATCAGTTCACCGTTCTCATCCACTGCCAGACATCTGTCTGCGTCACCGTCAAACGCAACACCCATATCCAGATGCTGCTCTACTACATACTGCTGTAGCCGTTCCATATGGGTCGATCCGCAGCCGTCATTGATATTGATTCCGTCAGGCTTGTCTGACAGCATATGACATTCTGCACCAAGACGGGTGAACAGCTTTTCTGCTGTCACGCTGGAGCTGCCGTTGGAACAGTCAATGGCAATACGCATTCCATCCAGTCTGTCCGTTACGGTTCCGGCAACGTAGGATATATAATCCTCCACTGCATCCTTTGCATAAACCACTCTGCCAAGACCGCTGCCGGTGGGCTGCGGATAAGGCTTTACATGATCCAGCACAATCGCCTCGATTTCCTCCTCCATCGCATCCGGCAGCTTATAGCCCGTAGAGGCAAATATCTTGATGCCGTTGAATTCAAACGGATTATGCGATGCAGAAATCATGAAACCTGCATCCGCTTCATATTTTCTGACCAGATATGCCACTGTGGGTGTCGGCACGGCACCCAGTAAGATCACATCAGCGCCAACAGAGCAAAGTCCTGCCGTAAGCGCACCCTCCAGCATATCTGAAGAAAGCCGTGTGTCCTTTCCGATCAATATTCTGGGATGGCGGTCGCTGCCGCTTTCGGTCAGCACCATTGCGGCTGCTTTACCGATATCCACTGCCAGTTCCACTGTCAGTTCGGAATTAGCAACACCTCTTGCGCCGTCCGTTCCGAATAATCTGCCCATGTTCATTCTCTCCTTCTCAAATCAGACACTATATAAATGTCCGCATCTGTTCTATATTCTCCGACAGCAGCTGCCGTCAGAATCTGTTTCATCTCTTATTATTATGTCGCAGGCTGCAGAGATATGCCGTTCCCGAGGCATTATCCGCTGAATAAGCAGGCTCTGCAAAATACGCATCAAACTGTTTTTCAAGCTGCACCCTGATCAGCCGGTCAGACATTACACCGCCCGCAAACAGCACCGGCAGGTTTCCATATGTTTCGAGCAGCAACGAACACATCCGGCTGACGGTCTTTTCCACATATGCAAGGCACAGTGCAGCTACATACGCTTTGGAACGGCCACTTTCAAAAGCGGTACGGCATATGTTCTCCACTCCCGACAGACAGCAGTCCGCGCCCTTGAGGGTCGGACGTATTCCCGACAGCTTTTCATCATTTTCTGCTGCCAGACCTTCCAGCTCCATACCGCAGGGAAATCCAAGTCCCAGCATGACACCAACCCTGTCGATCAACTGACCGGCATTCAGATCCAGCGTTTTTGCTGCAAGCGAAACATCCAATATCTTTTCCGCATCCGGCTGTACGAGCAATGCTTCTGTCGTACCACCCGAAACATGAAACGCCAAAAACGGCTGTTTCAGCAATCTGTTCTGTCCAGTACTGAAAATAGCGGCAGCGATATGCCCGTCCTGGTGGGCAAATGCATACACCGGGATATGATTGACCTGTGCGATCACTCTTGCCGCTGTCATTCCTACGGTAAAGCAGGGCATATAAGAGCCTTCGATATTGCGGGGACGGGAGGACACGCCGACTGCCGTGATCTCCCCGTCAAAATCCTGCCACAATGCCTCCATAACCTCCGGCAGCTGCTGTACATGATGAAAAACCGCATCACTCTGGCGCAGACCACAGCTGCCCTGTCTGACCGGCAGCAGCTTTTTCTGCATCCGCATGGTTCCTGTATCGCTGTCGTAAACCGAAGCGGAGGTCGTATAATTACTGGTATCAATTCCTAAAAAATAGGGCATTATTTCTCACCGCTTTGCTGCATTCCTTCGGCAACTGCGCCCAGAACACCGTTGACAAAACCGCTGTCGCCTGAAGCTGCATATTCCTTTGCCAGTTCCACCGCTTCATTGATAAACACGCTGACCAATTGACGGTCAACATACAGCATTTCATAGATCGCAACCCGCAGAATGACCAACGATACCTTTGAAATACGGTTCAGCTTCCATCCCTTCAGGTTAGCTTCAATCAGCCCGTCAAGCTCATCCCCCTTTTCCAGTACACCATTGACCAGCTTACGGGTATAGGGACTTACCTCAACATCTCTTGCTTCCTTTGCATCCGCGATGATCAGTTCGATATCATCCTTCTGTATCATCTGTTCAAACAACAGCAGAAAAGCAAGCTCTCTTTCCTCATGTCTTTTTGTCTTTTTGCTTTTAGAATTTTCTCCCATAGCAATTTTCCTTTCGGTGATCAACCGTTATATTTTACCTTATGGAAAACCTTTTTTCCTTTTCTGATAACAATAAAGCCTTCGCCAAAGTCCTCTGCACTGATTTCTGCTTTGACATCGGTTATTTTTTTATCGTTGACAGAAATACCGCCCTGCTGAATCAGACGCCTTGCCTCCGCCTTGGACAGTGTCAGACCAACAAAAACCAACAGGTCAATCAGACCGATTCTGCCGTCAGTCAGATTCTCCGCCGTCAGTTCACTGGACGGCATATTGTCTGTATCCGCCTTGGAAGAAAACAATGCTCTTGCACCCTCCAGTGCTTTCTGAGCTTCTTCCTCGCCGTGAACCAGCTTTGTCAGCTCAAACGCCAGAATTTCCTTCGCCTTATTCAGTTCACTGCCCTCCCATGCCTGCATGGCTTCGATTTCTTCAATCGGAACAAACGTCAGCATTTTCAGACACTTAATAACATCACTGTCAGCAACATTTCTCCAGTACTGGAAGAAATCAAACGGACTGGTCTTTTCAGGGTCAAGCCATACGGCGCCCTTTTCTGTTTTGCCCATTTTCTTGCCTTCGGAATTCAACAGCAGATTGATCGTCATGGCGTGTGAATCCTTGCCCAGCTTACGGCGGATCAGCTCTGTACCGCCCAGCATATTACTCCACTGGTCGTCGCCGCCAAACTGCAGGTTACAGCCATAGCGCTGGAACAGTGAGTAAAAGTCGTAGCTTTGCATGATCATATAGTTAAATTCCAGGAAGCTAAGCCCTCTCTCCATTCTCTGCTTATAGCATTCTGCCGTCAGCATCCGGTTTACGCTGAAACAAGCACCAACCTCCCGCAGCAGGTCTACATAATTCAGCTCCAGCAGCCAATCCGCATTATTCACCATCAAAGCCTTTCCATCGGAAAAGTCTATAAAACGGCTCATCTGCTTTTTGAAGCATTCGCAGTTATGTTCAATATCTTCCTTTGTCAGCATCTTTCTCATATCTGTTTTGCCCGAAGGATCGCCGATCATACCGGTTCCGCCGCCAAGCAGAGCAATCGGCTTATTGCCAGCCATCTGTAAACGCTTCATCAGGCTCAGTGCCATAAAATGTCCAACGTGCAGGCTGTCTGCCGTCGGGTCAAAACCAATATAAAAAACTGCCTTTCCCGAATTGACCAGTTCTCTGATCTGTTCCTCATCTGTTGTCTGTGCAATCAGACCTCGTCTTTGAAGCTCCTCATAAACTCCCATATTTCTTCGTCCTTTCCGAATAGCAGGGGGATATCTGGTTCCGTATAAAACCGGGTACAAAAAAAGCCCCCCTGTATATAATAATACCAGAGGGCGATCTGAACCGCTGTACCACCTCAATTCACTGCTGCCTCACAGCAACAGCCTCACGGGTACGCATTACATACCCTTGCAGCATAACGTGTGCAAAACGGACAGAACTACTCCCATGTTCACCCTGTCGGCTCCAAGATGTATTTCTGCCGGCGCTCAACGGATATTTCCACCACCCATATCCTCTCTGTGCCCGACCATCCGACATACTTCTTCTTTTCTCAGCCGTTAAAGTATAGTATACCTGTTTTCCCCGTTTTTGTCAACACTTTGCAATTGAATTCCCAGGGCAACCGCATGAAAAAGAAGAAGAAATATGTTATAATTGATCAAAAGGAGTTGGTCAACAATGACAAAATACTTTGAAGAAT
>CACZSU010000104.1 GCA_902783855.1 uncultured Ruminococcus sp. | reverse complement strand
GCAGATAACCTGACGGTTATCAAGCAAATTTGGTGCACGATAACGAAAAAGATGCAAGCAGGACAGGTACCGAGCCGTCAGCGTGATTGATTCAGTGATTCCTTAACCAAATCAAGGATATCGGGGAGGAAAGCAGGATGGTATTCAGTGAATATCTGGATGATTATATGAACCGGATTGGTTGTACCAACCGGGAGCTGTCAAGGATTTCAGACATTTCTGCGGAAACAATCGGAAGATACCGCAATGGCTCCAGAAAGCCCCGCAAGCCCAGCATCCAGCTGAACAAGCTGATCAACGCTCTCATCGAAATTGCTGCAGAAAGAAAACCAGAGCTCGATACGGCTATCATGTCAGAAGTACTCTCTCAGAGTCTGGACGAATCAGCCGGGGCGGATAACGAAGACGATGCCTACCTGACCAGAGTGCTTCAGCTGCTTGAATTGCTGCAGATCAGAAATAATTACCTTGCCAGGGAGCTGAAATATGATCCATCGTACATTTCAAGGATTCTTACCGGAAAACGCAGAATATCCAATACAGAAAAACTGACCGAAGATATTTCTATGATCGCTGCCAGAAAAGCCTGTGAAAATCATATGCTCCCACAGGTAGCTCAGCTGATCGGAACGGAACTGACAGATTCCGAAAGCCAGTGGCAATGTGCCGAAAGCATTTCACAGTGGCTCTGTACAGGAACCGATATCCGACAGGATGCACCCTTCCGGAAGTTTATCCACTCATTGGACGCTTTTGATCTGGACGAATATATCCGGATTCTCAGATTCGATCATATCCGTATACCAACTGTACCATTTCATCTTCCATCGTCCAGAAAGTATACCGGACTGAACGAAATGATGGAATGTGAACTGAATTTCATTAAAGCAACTGTTACCTCCAAGTCCATGGAGGATGTCATTATATATAGTGAAATGCCGATGGAGGAAATGGCAAAGGATCCTGATTTTCCGAAAAAATGGATGCTGGGAACAGTTATGATGCTGAAAAAAGGGCTGCATATCAATATGATTCATCAGATCAACCGCCCCTTCAGCGAAATGATGCTGGGGCTGGAAAGCTATATCCCCATGTATATGACAGGACAGATTTCACCATATTATCTCAACCACACCGAAACATCCTATTTTCTCCATCATCTCAAGGTTTCCGGAGCAGCTGCTCTCTCCGGTGAAGCGATAGACGGTTACTTCAATGATGGCAGGTACTATCTGACCTATAACAAAGAAGAACTGAAATATTACTGGAAACGTGCCAGACAGCTTCTGAGTAAGGCGAAGCCGCTGATGGAAATCTATAATACCACGAAAAAACAGGAATTTATGGATTTCCTGGATCGGTCCTATTCCATCCGTGGTCCCCGCCGCTATGTATTCAGCAGTCTTCCCGTATTTACTCTTTCTGATGATCTTGTCGAACGCATTGTGCGCCGTTACGCTGTATCATCTGCCATAAAGATCAAGGATTGGATATATTACTGCCGCAAAAAAATAACCGGACTGCTCAACGGTAAGAATGAGGTAACACTAGTGATCTCTCCCTTTTCCAAAGAGGATTTTGACAAGCATCCCCCGGGTTTATCCATTCCGGAGCTATTCCTGGAAACTGACATGACCTATTCCTATGAAGAATATCTGGAGCATCTTGAACTGACACGGCAATTCGCTGTCGGGCATCCGCAGTGCCGTCTTGTGTACAATCAATCCCCTGCCTTCCGGAATATCAATATCACTATGATCGACAGCAAGCTGGTGATCGTTTCCAAAAACAAATCACCCGCCATTCATTTTGTCATCCACCATCATCGGATGATCGAAGCATTTCAGAATTTCTCCCCGCCTATCAGTGGATAATGATCAGTGGGTAGTAGTCAGCATCTGTTGCTGACCACTACCCACTGATTGCTATAATATCACTCGTCCAGAATTTTCATGGTAAAAAACAGCATCATCATTCCCGCAAAGCTCCTGATCAGCTTCCGGTACTCCTTATTACTGACTCTGCCTCCTATCCCCATCAGGTCATAGATTACTTTGCCTTCCTGCATTTTCTGACCTGATCGGATAAACCCTGCCTTCTCATAGAAATGAAGCCGGTTAAGACGCTGATGGTAATTAGCATATTTTTCATCCACCTCTTCAATTGCCAGAAAAAGCCGTCTGCCGCTGTATTTCTGCTGAGCAGCATGGAGAATGGCTGTTCCATACCCCTTGCCGCGTTTACTTTCATCTACCGCAAAATAAAAAATATAACTCATATCAAGGTAATTCACTATATATAACAAGCCTACCCATTCATTGCCGTCCAGACAGCTGAAAAAATCTATGTTTTCCTTTCTGGCTCCACGCATCAGCATTCTGAATGGCGCACGTTCATCAGCAGGAAAGGCAGTATTGTACAGTTTTTTTATATCCTCTATGTGCGTTCCGTCCTGATTCAAATTGATAAAATGTATATCCATAATCTGATTTCTCCTGGTCAAAAAAAAATAATAGTTGCAGCATAGTATCCATGCTCCTTCGATCAGTCAGCAAATTCCAAAAATCCACTGAAACCAACATCCGTCTTATTATACCACAAATACTGCACCAAGGGTACTGCAGAATTTAATTATTTATCCCTTGAATTTGCTGCACTTTTGTTGCACATTATATAGTATCATGAATACAATGCAGGATGATCAGTCTGGTTTCTTTTTGCAGATACCTACAAATAGGGTACCCATTTATGGTATCTGCACCCAGATTAACAGAACATCATCTTATAAGCATGAAATACAAAATGCATAAAGGGGATAGTAAAATGATATCAATCAAGGGACCCGGATTAAAAATCTTTGCCGCAATTCTGGCAATCATTGCCTTAGGAACCGGCATATGGATGACATTCTTTCAATCGGCAGGCTTTGAAAAAACCACTGCCACCATTGTTTCTATTGAAAAAGATCCTGACTACATTCCCGACCCGGATGTTACCAACGATGAAAAGCGTATTGTGACCGTAGAATATACTGTTGACGGAAAAAAATATACAACTGCGCTTGATTCTGACAGCCCATCCTACAATGTCGGCGGATCCGTTGACGTTATGTATGATCCCGAAAATCCATCGACCATTCACTCCGGTATGGGCTTCGGTATCTACGCAATGGCAATCGGCGGTGCGATTCTGCTTATCATCGTTGTAGTCACCATCAGACAAAAAACTTCTCTCAGACAGCTTAAAGAAAAGCAAGGCAGCATCAGCTATGCTCCGTCTGAAAAGGGCGATGAACGGGAGCTGTATTTCCTGACCGACCTTGGCACTCCTAAGTACGGACACCGTATTGAGGATAAAAACCGTAAGGTACTGTACGAAGCAAAGATGACTAAGTTTGACCTTGCTGGTCCTTTTTGCTTTGACTTTATTGATCATGAGCACAATAAAACTACTCCCCATCTGATCGGTCATCAGGAAGATACAGAGTGGAATATGATTCTTATTGATAATCACCATACCTTCACCATCGACGGCGAGGATATCTGGAAGCACTTAAAAGAAAACGGCATCACTGTTGAGTCCAGATTTGCTTCCGGAAAGGTTCTGACCTCTTCTTACACCATTTCCAGAGATGGCGAGCAGATTGCTTATGTTGAAACAACAAGTCAGTATGTCCACGAGGATGATGCGGAAAAACACAAGGTGGCAAATAAAATTCCTATGCAGGGCTTCTACCGTATCCGGACAACGGAGCAGTATCTTGATCTGCTCTTTGTAACGATTCTCGCCTTTGCCCGCAGCGGTGCGACCGATGACAAAGGCGGCGATCGCGGTATTCTTTTTGGAAGTATGAAATAATCTATCTGTCAGAAAAAGGCGGCTATCATTTGTGATACCGCCTTTTTTGGCTATTCATTTCTTTTCATGTTCATACCGCTCCGGCAGCACCTGATATAGGCTATGACCTGTTTGTATATCTCATTTCCACAAGCCCTTATTTCTTTTGCAAAATCATACTGCGGCATATACTCCTCTGTATCATGGAAAGGTCAAACAGATCATTATCAAGCCACCGATATAAATCGCAGTCGAGCAGATTCGTATTGATATCAGGTGCGCCTGCGGTAAGCCAGTTAAGGAAGCACTGATTAAATCCAGTGTCTGTATTGCGTCAGCATTTTTTTCGTCAGGTTGTGCAAAAAGATCGCAGACAGCTTGACGGTTGTCAAGAGCTTTTTGAACAAGATGACAAAAAAAGGGCAAGCGAGACAGGTGCTGAGCAGTAAGGCGTGATTTATTTAATGATTCCTTAATATCTGACATGAAATAATTCCCGGGAACGTCATTGCTTTCTGCACAAAATTATTCTTAAAGTTCAGAATAAAATATAATATTTCGAGAAAAAGCATTGACATCATTTGGACAATGTGGTAGAATTGTCTAAATTATAATTGATAGAAACGGAGGTATTCAATCTTATGGAAAAGATAATTGGCGGCATAAAACGAGAGTGTTATCCGTTGACCCCAGCACAAATGATACATATGTATACTTTAAGTCTTAGTCCTACACACGAAGTAGTCAATATCGGCACGGGTACGTTCCTTAAAATTGAACTGAACATATCTGTTCTCCGAGAGGCTCTGAACCGTGCCGTAGAACGATGTGAAGCAATGCGTATGCGTATCTGGCGTGAACCCGAAACAGACAAGCTCTGGCAGTACATCGAGCCTTATACGAATCAGTACTTTGAGTATTATGATTTTTCTGCGCTGAAAGAAGAAAAGGCCCACGCTATCCTTGAACGATGGACATCCCAGCCCTTTGATACCTACGGCGGACCCCTTTCAAGGATTGTCATAGTGTCCATGCCCGACGGCTACAACGGATATTATTGCAATGTTCACCATGCCTGTGCAGATTCCGGCTCCGTAATTGCATTCACAAAGGATGTTATGGATATCTACTGCCATCTTTTGTATGACCTGCCGCAGCCTGCTCCCCTTACTTCCTATATCGAGTCTGTAAAGAAGGATCTGGAGTATGAAGGTTCCAGGAAAGCAAAGCGTGACGAGAAATACTGGCATGACAAGCTCGCTCAGCCCGAACCTATGTATACAGACTTTACAGGTATAGGCAGACTGATGCAGATACGCAATGAAAACAATGATCAGAGTATCCGATGGGGTCGTCTGACTTCTTCTGACGCTGCCGGCGGAACGGTGACCTATGACCTTGATGTTGAATCCACCAACAAGATCATTCAGTTTGCCGAGGAACATGATATACCCACAAGCGTTGTCATTCTTCATGCTATCAGGACTGTCCTTTCAAAATTCAACAATAACGAGAAGGATGTAACCATCCGTAACTTTGTCAGCAGACGTTCTACGCTTCTCAACAAAAAATGCGGCGGTGTGCGTATGCACTGCCTGCCTCTCAGGACGATCATTGAACCTACAGCAACTGTACTTGAATCCATGCAGATCATCAACAAAGAGCAGCAGGATATGTTCCTTCATGCGGATTATTCAACAATGAAATACTTCTATGAGCAGCGTATAGCTTATAATATTCCTGCGGGGGCAGTATATGACAGTGTGAGCTTTACATACCAGCCGGCAACAAGAAAAAGTCTTGTACCCTATCTGAAAGAAATACCCTTCAAGAGCAGATGGTATTGCAGCGGAAGGCAGCCCCAGCCCTTCTATATCACTGCCATGCACAGACCCGGCGACGGTGGTCTGACCTTCTATTTCGGATATCAGAAGGACTGTGCAACACCGGAAGAAATAGATTTTCTGTATTATTTTACCGGACGTGTGCTTTTCAGAAGTATTGAAAACCCCGACAAGACAATTGCAGAAATCATTAAAATGACCTGAGTCGGCATAATGCTAAACCCTTAATAGAGTGACGGGTCGCTGTGCTTCGCAGAATCATCCGGCTTCGCATTTGTTTTCCTGGAAAGCACAGTGATCTCACTATTATTTATCTCAATAAACTGGAGGTTTCATTCTATGTTAGAAAAATTGAAAGAGCTTATTTGTAATTATGTAGACGTTGATGCAGAGAGTATCACACCGGACGCCCGTTTTGCAGAGGATCTTGGTTTTAATTCCTATGACTTCATTTGTATGCTTGGTGACTGTGAGGATGAGTTCGATGTTGAAATAGAGCAGTCTGAGGCTGCAAAGAGCAAAACTGTCGGTCAGCTTATCGAGTATCTGGAGGGCATTTCCTGATGAGTGAAGTTAAAACTCTTAAAGAATTGGTTTACCGTGCAGATGAGCGTTTCGGCGATGAAAGCTTTGTTATAGAATACAAAAAGAAGGTCTTTGTGGAACACAGCTACAGACAATTCCGCAATGACTGCGACAGCCTTGGTGCATGGATCAACGATCACTTTTCCGGAAGGGTACACGCTGCCATTATCGGTCTGACAAGCTATGAATATCTTGTAGCATGGTTCGGCATCCAGTGCAGCGGAAATGTTTCGGTTCCCCTTGACAATGCAAACAATGCTGAAAAAATAGCAGACGAAATAAACCGGTCAGACACAGAGATCGTATTTGTTGACAAAAACCACGAAAAGGATCTGGAAACCTTCCGCTCCCTTTGTCCGAAGGTAAAGTATTATTTTCATATTCACAAGCAATATGAAGGTATGCTGTCTCTTGGTGATATTCTGGAAGAATACAATGGCAGGACACCAACCGCATCTTCATCTGAAGAAGATCTGACTGCGATACTCTTTACCTCCGGTACAACCGGAAAGAGCAAGGGTGTTATGCTCAGCAACGGCAACCTGATAGATAACGCAACCTGTGAACCTGATCTGGGCTATCACGGCAACAAAAGAATGACTGTACTGCCCATCCATCATGTGTTCTGCTTTACCTGTGATATTCTGTGCAGTCTTTGGTATGGAAGAAAGCTGTGTATCAATGATTCACTCATGCGTATCATAAAGAACCTGAAAATATTCCGGCCTGTAGACGTTACATTTGTACCGATGATTTCCGCATCCATTCTTAACAGAATGAAACAAATGGCTGGCGAGGATGGCGATAAGATTGCCATCGGCAGAGAAGTTTTCGGTGAAGATTTCAGCATCATCTATTCCGGAGGAGCCTATCTCAGTCCTGACATCATCAAAGGTTTCAGTGAGTTCGGCATTGAAATAGCCCAGGGATACGGTATGACAGAATGCTCTCCGAGAATTTGCTCCGGTATCAAGGATTGTCCCAAGCCTGAGTCTGTAGGCGAGATTGTTCCCGGATGTGAGGTACGCATAGTTGACGGGGAAATACAGGTTAAGAGCAAATCTGTTATGATGGGATACTATCAGAATCCTGAGGAAACAGCAAATACTATTTCCGAAGATGGCTGGCTTATGACTGGCGATCTCGGTTATAAGGATGATGACGGATATCTGTATATTACAGGCAGAAAGAAAAATCTTATCATTCTTTCTAATGGAGAAAATGTTTCCCCTGAGGAAATCGAAAACCAGTTCGCATATTTTGAACCTGTAAAAGAAATCGTTGTCTACGACAAGAACGGTCAGATCACTGCGGAAATCTATCCTAATCCCGATTACCAGTGTGACAATATCCGTGATGTTCTCCAGAAGAAAATAGACGAGGTAAACGATACCTTCCCTGCCGCAAAGCAGATTGTAAATATGGTTATCAGAGAAACAGAGTTTGAAAAAACTGCTTCAAAGAAAATCATACGGGCTTCCATTACGAAATAATTCTTTTTGAATCGGTCTTGCAGGAAGAGAAATGATAATTACACTAACAGCCACGGTCATTGCCGTGGCTGTTTCTTCCATCTGCATGATTCCTTATCTTTCTCTTATTTTGCACCAGGTGATTTTTCATTCTCCGGATTTGTACGGTTATGCTGAATCCCACAACCATCCAATATTCACTATTGTTGATCATACGCTGATATCAGATTTTTGCCAGCGGATTGGCATTGAGTCCTTTTTCAATCTGTTCATCGGCAATATGGGTATAGATCTGCGTTGTTCCCAGATTGGAATGTCCAAGGATAGCCTGCAGAGTTCTGATATCTACCCCACCCTTCTGATACATCAGGGTCGCTGCGGTGTGCCGGAGTTTATGAGGTGAATAACCCTGATTACCCAAACCAATCTTTTCCAGATAATGATTGACCATATGATAAACGCCCTTGCCGGTAATACGACAGTTCTTCCGGCTGATAAACAGAGCGTTTTTATCGGTAATTCCATTCACCGGTCTGACCTTCAGATAATCCTTCAGCGCATTGACACAAGCCGGATTCAGATACAGGGTTCTCTCTTTGTTTCCCTTGCCCCTTACGGTCAGCATATTTTCACTGTTTATGTCGGAAAGGTTGATTCCTACAAGTTCAGAGCGTCTTAACCCACAATTCAGGAAAAAAACCAGAATACAATAATCTCTTTCCTTGAATTCCCCGTCAACGGCCTCCAGTAGTTTCAGACTATCCTCCAATGTCAGATATTTGGGCAGCTTCTTTCCTTTTTTCGGGGCTTCAAGACCCTCGGTAGGATTATAAGAAAGCTGGTGGGTTTTCACTGTCAGATAGCTAAAAAAATCCTTCAGACTGGATGTTTTTCTGGATCTTGTTGCGGGATTGTTTCCTCTTTCATCTTTGCAGTAATTCAGAAAAAGAAGTACCTCTGCAAATGTTACGGTTTTAACCATTTCCAGGTCTACACACGAAATATCAATTTTATCTATCTCTGTATCTTCATTAACAAGCCCGCGATCTTTTATAATAAACCTGAAAAATGTGCGTAAATCACGATAATACTCATCAACTGTCAGATCTGATCTTCCCTTAATATTGCCTGTATAGCTCAGGAATTCTCTGATAATTGGCGGCGCTTCCCTAAAGATCATATAACTCATTGGTATTCTCCTTTCCACTGTTTCTTATTATATCATTCCTGTTTTCCAAAGTCAAAAAATACCCAAAAAACTAAATGTGGATAATTTAAGAAATCATATAATAAGAAACTCAGATACAACACAGGAATGCCGGACACCTGCAAACAGACGATCAGCTTTCAAATAATCTACATCACCAACCTGACGAACAAAAAACCGAAATATTTCAAAAAAAATCTGAAAAGCTATTGACAAACTGCTCATAATATGGTAATATAATGAAGTCGTCAGGACAAACCTATGGAAATAGATGTCCACGATGTTGTACATCTTGAATTATTCTGGAGAGGTATCGAAGCGGTCATAACGAGGCGGTCTTGAAAACCGTTTGTCCGAAAGGACACATGGGTTCGAATCCCATCCTCTC
>CACZSU010000103.1 GCA_902783855.1 uncultured Ruminococcus sp. | reverse complement strand
TTGCTGCTCTCATCCTTGGATGAGGCTTTTTTACTTTCTTCGGAACTTTCGGCTGTACTCTCAGATACACTGGTATCTGACGGTTGAACTGTGTCACTTGTTTCGCTTTCGGGACTTGCCTGACTTATCTCTGTATTTGCATTGGCTACAGTTTCTTCGGGAGCTGTGCTTTCGGTGTTTCCCTCTGACTTTACAGCAGGGGAAGAAACACTGCTTGTTCTGTAGAAGCGTCCTGTTTTTCGCAGCCTGCAAGTGCGACACCTGTACCGATTCCGCCCGCAGCAAGCAGCGCAGCAGCTATAATAATTGCCTTTTATTCATATACTTTCATTCCTTTCCGCATGAATGTTTGTGCTGATTAAATATATTATTTTGGGAAGATTATCATTTAATATATTTACATTATATCACTTTTTAGCAATAATTCAACATAAAACCCAAAAGATTTCATGTTCAGTACACTGCATCCCCCGACAGCTTTATCAATTTACTTACAGGGGAAGCATTGTAAAAAATGGGGAGTTACCATCACGGCGGCTCCCTTTAATCACGTTCGAAAATAAATGATCAGTTTTATATTTTGTAAAAAAATATGCGGCTCTCAATTTCTGAAAGTCGCATAAACACTATGTTTTTTGAGAGCTGATAGGCAGATTCAAACTGCCTACCTGGTCCTTACTGATTTTTTATATCACGGTTAAGCATGGCAAAAACCTGTAATTGATGCCAAATAGAATAGATGCTCTGGAATGATCATCTTCCGCATTTTCCGCAGTCGGAACACCCGTTGCAGATAAGCCGGCTGCCGCATTCCTCGCAATTTTCACGATAGTGGGGAACATAAAGTTCATCCTCGGGTATCGGATTTCCCCAGCTATCACAAAGTAAAAACTTCATTGGCTTGCCCTGATAGTTCATGCCTGAATGGAAAGCCTGTTTTGATTGTACAGACTTGTCCGGAATATGATACGCCCTGCCGTCCTTAATGAATACGGTTCCTGTTTCGATAAAGCAGAATGTTACGTCGTATTCCTCACATTCCTGCCGCAAATTCCTGACCCAATCAAAATGACAGGGACGGGAACCGTCATAGTTCTCGCCTCCGCAGATCACCTGTTCAATCTGTCCTGATGCGAGATATTTTTTTATGCTCACCTCACCGATAAATGGAGCGCACATGATTCCTTTGTGTCTGAATGGAAGTGAAAGCAGTATCGGTATACGCTCGTCTGCCCGTTTCTGGTTCTCGCAGGTTACATTGAAAAACACGTTTTCCCAGCCGTCCCCCCAATCGTAGGGCAGGCACTTTTCGACTCTTTCCGGTCTTTTGGTCAGCAGAAAAAACACAACATCACTCCGGCTGTGTATGATGCTCCATGCTTCGTCACGCCACTGGTCGGCTTCCTCCAGAAAGAAATCGGAGGTCATACATACCCGTATCTGTTCACCGCTGACGACCTGATAAGCTCCGTTTTTGTGCTTTGACAAGGGGTAGCTGAAACCTGCTTTCGTGCGGTAAATTTCCGCTCCGCTTTTGCCTCTCTGCCTGTCAAGAAAATACATATAACAGTTTTTACAGCCCTCGCTGCACTTTTTGCACCCATGCCACGGATTCCATATATCGTGCATTTGTTCACTCCCTTTCGGACAGCTTTGCAAGCACCTCTCCGATATCCCCGTTTATACATATTGACTGTGTTCTGATTTCTGCCGGACAGCCGGCATCCCCGAAATTGATGCAGGCATAAGTTGCCTGTGGATTATCTGCTGTCATCTGCCAGAAGGGATATTTGATAATGCCAGGCGTGTTGAACCCGACACCAAGTTCAAGAAACAGTATCTTTCCCTTTCGGGTATCAAGAAAATCCGCATATCTCTGTGCTGCCTTGTGCCAGCCCTCGTCCTCCACAAATGTATCGTCCGACCGCAGATTCATTGTCATCGGCTTGCCGCAGACAGGACATACCGGGATCAGATCGGAGGGTATTTTCATATTTTGCTGCAATTCCACCATATCAAGAATGATATCCTTGTTGTTATAGGTCTTTTTATGGCAAGGCTCGCTGCATTGGAACAGACCGTAATCGCCCTGTGTATAAAAAAGCCGCTTTTTGTCAAAGCCTGCCTTTTGAAAACAGTGATCAACATTGGTGGTAATAACGAAATAGTCTTTGTTTCCGACCAGCTTCAACAGGTCACTGTAAACGGGTTTCGGCAGGTCAAGATAGCGGTTGATATAGATGTACCTCGACCAGTAAGCCCACATTTCTTCCGGTGCTTCAAAAGGATAAAAGCCGCCGGAATACATATCGCGGAAGCCGTATTTATTTTTGAAATCGGAAAAGTATTTATCAAAACGTTCTCCGCTGTATGTAAAGCCGGCAGAGGTTGAAAGCCCTGCCCCTGCGCCTATAACTATAGCGTCTGCTTCGTCTATGGCTTTTCTCAGACGATCGGTTTCTGCTGAATAGTCCTTTGTATATTTCATAATCGTCCTCCTTGTATTCATATCCTGTTGTGTCGTAAATTACCCTTGTCAGAGCTTTACTATTATTTTACCATTTGCCTTCCCGTTGTCAAGAGCCATGCAGGCGCCGAGCCGGCGCTCCCTAGACGCGTCAGTCGCTGCGCCGGCGTGCCGCCGGTGTCACTGCTCTCGTTCGGATTCCTTGACC
>CACZSU010000102.1 GCA_902783855.1 uncultured Ruminococcus sp. | reverse complement strand
TCTGTTTGATGAAATGCAGAGTTCTGAAGAAAAGGGATATGTTCAGAGTCAATACTGTCTTACCTATCAGTCCGTAATGTCTAAGGTGGGGGATAAGTTGTCAGAATATTCTATTGCAGCATTGAAAGCCATATTGATAACAAATATTCTCAAATTCAGATTCAGTGATCGGGACGACTGCCTGCGTTGTCTTAGAATTTGTTCCGGTTTAAAAGAGGAAGAGATAGTCAGTGGGCTTAATGGCCTTGAAAATGAATTTTGTGTTGTGAGTTTTGATTCACAGACAAATCATTTTGATCTGAACGCAGAAGCACACGGACAAAGAGAATACACTATTTGTTTTAGCAAAAGATTACTGTTGACAAGAAACTACGATCCTATTGACGAGATGGATGAAACGCTTCAGGATTCTTTAAAACTGAATGTTCCAGAAAATACAGCTTTTGCATTGGAGAATAATATTTCATCACCTGAGTGGCAGTTCCGAAAAATTCTGATAAAGATTACTGATGTAACGGAATCATACTGCCGTCCATTGATAGAAAATCTGAAAAATGCAACAGATGGAGAGCAATACAGGGGTGTCATTCTTTATCTCTATGGCGGAAAGAACTGGGATAAAGAAATATTGCGTTTGATAAAGGTGATAGGTCAGACTAAAGCAGAACGATATCCGATATTATTCATTCTTTTGAATGACAGTGAAGAAAACTGGTTGATGTCTCTTAGAAAACATTTTGCTTTGCGTAAGTTTACCGAAAGTGAAAAAGAAATGTACGAACGGTTTATCAGCAGGGATCAGAGACTGCTTGAAAGAAGTATCGTTTCTCAATTCGGAAAAATGTGTGCTGAAAGGCTTGTTGTGACTGTTAATGGAGTTACGGTTTTGAGTGATCGTATCAATCATGCGTGTTATGACCTATTTCAGTCTGTTTATCCCGGTGCCATTCCGTTTTCGTTTACGGAATTTGAAAAGAAAGCCACACCTGCTGTTAAGAAAAAACTGCTGTCACTTTGCCGTAATATGTATAATGGTGTGATGTGTGATAAACAGGCATATCAAGGGATAGATCCAACGGAGAAAAGACGCATACAAACAGCCCTTGCTGTTTCTTCTGAAGCTATATCATGGCAGATATTTACAGCCAATTATGAGCTATGTGAGCCAAAAAATAAAAAAGTAAAAAACATTTACAACAGTTTATCAGACAAATTTTCAACAAATGCAGAAAAATCAATATTCGAATTATTTGCTGAGTACAGGCAAGCTCCATACGGTCTGAATGATCATTCTTTGTTCCTATTTATAGTATATTACTTGTCTATTAATAGCAAAAGACTATTATTGACAGATAAAACAGGCACTTTGTCAAAACAAAAATTTTTGGAAAACTATCTTTCGGCCGATAAAAAAATGCTTGAGAACTTGTTCAGCGTTCGTTTGTCTATAAAAGAACAGAGTGATGATGATGCCCTTTCAGAATGTATCAAGACAATTGAACAGCTGACATATCCGGAAAAATGTACGGTATTACAAAAGGAACTGAATAATTATCGTGAACTGGCTGAAAATACAGAACAATTAAAGGGAAACATTGCAGCCTGCAGCTATAAGATTCAGGAGGGGCTGAAACTTAATAAGAAACTCTATGATAAGATAGAAAAAGCTGAAGAAATTATTGCATCCTGTAAAGGTACTTTTATTCTTAGAAAGATTATTGATGTACTTGTGAATTTGAAAATACCGGAAGCTGAAACGCCCATTGAAGAGTACTCTGAGTTTCTATTTAGTCCTACATTCTGTGAGCGGGTTGAAAAAACCGTAAAAGATGCATATGCCCTGCTTGATAAGCAGTTTGAAAGCTTTGTCGTTAATATGAAGTGTTCTTATGCACAATCAAGCGAATTCAAAAAAAGATACAGCCAGATCGTAAAGCAGCTTGCACAGATCGGCAGAAAAAATTATGCTGATGTGCTGAAAAAAAGGATAGATGAGGTTTTGCAGGAAGCTGAACTGGAACACAAGTACGCATCAGTTACTGCAGAGGCACAAAGGTTTATTTCATCAACAGGCAAAAGAATTTGTGATATGAATTATGAAGAACTTCGACTTACCGTAACAAGTATTAATGGATGGATTGAAACATTTGACGCTGCACTTGACATGAGTAATGAAGTAAGGAATTCTTTTATTTCAAAGCTGAATGAACTTAATAATAATGTAGTTCGGAGAAAGGAAAACCTTGATCAAATCATTAATTTTACTTTATCTGAAATTAAAAAGCCTACACTTGACTCAGCAAATCTGCATGAACAAATCAGAAAGGCAATATCGCTTATGCCTGAAGAAGAACCAGCTGTCGTATTAAAGAAAGCAATGCTTCTTATCGAGGAATTTCATGTATTAAAATCCGAAAAGACTATTGTGAATTATTCAACTGTTTCAGAACTTGAAAATGAAATGATTTCAAAATGGAACGGAACAGTTTGCGAAAGCTATGTTCAGGAATTTATAGAATTTCAAAAGAAACAACTTGAGGATAGAAGAACAGAGTGGATGAATAAAAATGTTAAAGAAGTAATCCTTAAAATAGACAGTTTAACTGTTCCTCAATGTATCCAATGGCAGACTGCTGTTTCTGTATTACCTGATTATCTCTCAGATGCAGATTTAGAAGATGTTGAAAATCTTTCTTCTGAGATTTCAAAAAGAATTAAGCTGCACAGAATTAATGGTGTAGTTGATATGTTCAATGCATTATCAGAGGAAGAACAAAAAGATTGTTTGCAAAGAATATTAGAACAAATGGAATAATGAAAAATATCATAATAAAAGTTTTAACTTAGCAAAGACAGCGCTTACAATTACAGCTGTACGTACTCTTTTTGTTGCAGGCTTTGAAGTATTGATGACAATAGGCGGCTATCGTCAGGGAATGAACATTTTCGATATTGCGACTTATGCCAATGCTGATATGAATGTCTACTGCCTGATACTCATTCTGGCAAATCTGATTCTTCTGCCCTTTGCAATTCTGCTTTATCATCAGAGCGGCATCAGCCTGAAAAAAGAAATAGCTGAAAAAAATACTCTCGGCAGGGATATTCTTCTTGGTGTGGCGGCACTTGCTGCATCACTGATTTTATCCTTGGCATATAGCTTTGTCTTTGCCGCAGGCAGATCGGAGCTAGCATTCAATGATACGGATACGACCATCGGCACAACGATTATGAAAATTATTGCGCTGGTGTTCGTCAGCGGTATCTGCAAGGAGATATATTTCAGAGGATTTGCAAAAAGCTTTGTGGATTCAGTTTTAGGCGAAACGCAAGCATTGCTGCTGTTAAATATTCTGTTTGCTATGCTTGACTGGTACAATTTCGGATTTTCGTTTTTAGCAGGACTTACCTGGATATGGGCATACAAAAAGAGTGGTCATATGATCTCTTCGATGATACCTCATGCCGGTGTTAATCTTGTGGGAATTTGCTATCTTATCGTTATGAGCGGAGGTGTAGGCTGATGAATAAAGAAAGCATTGTTATGCAGCTTAAAACGCTTGCGGATCAGAATGGCGCTTGCATTGATGGGGAGATTCTGAGCAGGGCAGTGGAGCTTGCACAGTTCAAGGTGTTTCCAAAGGGAACAGCTCTGAAAAGCATTGGTGATAAAGCGCAGCAGACAGCCTTTGTTCTTGACGGAATTGTGCGCTGCTATTATATTGACGGCGACGGAAATGATATCACACGAGGCTTTGGCTTTGACGGCGGTATGTGCATGGATGAGGGTATGATGGGACTTCCGGAGCATATATGTATGTGGGAGACTGTTGAGGAATCTACACTCATGTTGTTTGATGTCCGTGAGCTGAAAAACCTTATCATGAGCAGTGAAAGCCTGAAAACCATCTGGATAGGACTGCTGGAGAAAGGTCTGAACTATAAGATCTATCGTGAAAGCAGCTTTCTGACAGAAAATGCAACGGAGCGGTATCTGTATTTCAGAAAGCACTATCCGAAGTTGTGTGATCGTGTGCCGCAGAAGCATATAGCGACCTATCTTGGCATAACCCCCGAATCCCTGAGCCGTATCAGAAAGACCATGAGGGATGAATAATTATTGATTGCCGGTAAAACATTAGCTGTTCTGCCGGCAGTTATTTTTGAACAAGCAACAATCGTGTAAAATAATGTAAAATACTCAGAAAATACCCTTGATATTTACATGAATATTTACTATACTATTAACAGAGTACTGTGAAAGAGGGTATGAAAATGTACAGGAAGGTAATGGAATACCTGAGAAGCTGGAAGGACAGCAGATACCGTAAGCCGCTTATTCTGCAGGGTGCAAGGCAGGTGGGAAAGACCTATACTCTGCTTGAATTTGGTCGCACCTGTTATGAAAATGTTGCCTACTTCAATTTTGAAACAGCTCCTAAGCTGAATGCGACCTTTGAGGATAATATAAGCCCTGATTATCTGATACCGATTTTGTCGCATATTTCCGGACAGACTATCATCCGTGAAAAAACGCTCATTATATTTGATGAGGTGCAGCTTTGCGAGAGAGCGCTGACATCTTTGAAATATTTCTGCGAGGAAGCTCCGGATTATCATATTGTTGTTGCCGGCAGTCTTCTGGGTGTGGCTGTGAATCGGGCGAGGTTTTCTTTCCCTGTGGGTAAGGTGGATATCAGAACGATGTATCCAATGGATATGGAAGAATTTCTGCTTGCGGTGGGTGAGGAATATCTTGTGGGTCAGATAAAGGAGTGCTTTGCATTTGATTCTCCTATGCCGCCCGCACTTCATGATGCGGCAATGAAGCTGTACCGTCAGTATCTGGTTGTAGGCGGTATGCCGGAATGTGTGAAGCAGTTTGCTGAAACAAAGGATCATATCCTTGTCCGTCACACTCAGGACACGATACTCCAGAGCTATCTGAATGACATGAGCAAATACAATAATCTAAATGAAATAAAGAAAACAAGACTGGTCTATGATAACATCACCGTTCAGCTTTCAAAGAAGAATACAAGGTTTCAGTATAAGCTTGTGAAAAAGGGCGGCAGGGCATCGGAATTTGAAAATGCTATTGAGTGGCTTTGTCTGTCCGGTATAGTATCACAGGTGTATAAGGCGGAGCAGATAAAAAAGCCGCTTGAAAACTACCGTGATATTGATGCGTTCAAAATATATGTTTCCGATCTGGGGCTGCTTTGCGCTAAAAAGAATCTGTCCGCAGATGACATTCTGTATATGAGCGGAGAGCTTGACGATTTCAAGGGCGGCATGACGGAAAACTATGTTCATGTACAGCTTTCGATAAACGGTTATACGACATATTACTGGGAATCTGAGCGTGGTGCAGAGGTGGATTTTGTTATTCAGCGTGAGGGCAAGCTTATTCCTGTTGAGGTGAAGTCTGCCGATAACACCAAGGCAAAAAGCCTGAAAGTCTATATCGACACATATAAGCCGGAATATGCAATAAAGCTGTCTGCAAGGAATTTTGGCTTTGAGGACGGAAAAAAGACGGTTCCGCTTTATGCGGCGTTTTGTATATGAAATGATCCGGAGGTAAGAAAATGGAAAGAATCATATTAGTTGAAGCATCTGATGAATATGCCGGACAGATAGAGCAGTTTCGCAGGGAGATTTTTGAGCACGACCCCGAGGATGGGAATTTTCTTGCGGGCTGTATGTCACTTGAAGAAACCGACAGCGCTGAAGATTGGATAAAGATCTGTCAGCTCAGGAAAAGCGGATTGACCTGCAAACAAGCCGGCGCCGATGTGCCGTCTCATACTTATTTTGCTATCCGTAAAAGTGATAACAGGTTAGTCGGAGTTATTGATCTGAGGCATCATATAGATCACCCGATTCTCGGTATATGGGGCGGTCACTGCGGTTATTCCGTTCGTCCTTCTGAGCGAGGAAAGGGCTACGGAAAAGAAATGCTGAGGCTTAATATTAAGAATGCAAAAAGCATGGAAATAAAAAGGCTTCTTGTTACCTGCTATCCCGATAACAAGGCAAGTGAAAAAGTAATACTTGCAAATGGCGGTGTTTATGACAAGAAAATCATTGTTGCTGGAAAAGAGATAAACCGGTATTGGATCAATATTTCTATGTAAAATCAAAACAGATAATTCTTTACGGAAAGCTGATTGAAATGGACTACATATACAGATACAATTCTCCCATAGGTTTTATGACAATGGCAAGCAACGGTATTTCCCTTACTGGCTTGTGGTTGGACGGTCAGAGATACTTTGCAGGGACACTTTCAAAGTCGTATGAGGAAAAACTATTGCCTGTTTTTGAAGATACGATAAGATGGCTTGATACCTATTTCAGTGGTGAGATACCTGATTTTATGCCGGAACTGTGTTTGCAGTCCACACCATTCAGGAAAGCCGTATGGGATATATTGCTGACAATTCCTTACGGTCAGACTATGAGCTACGGTGAAATTGCGGATATTCTTGCACAGCAAACAGGCAAAAAGAAAATGTCTGCACAGGTTGTAGGCGGCGCAGTAGGGCATAATCCGGTTTCGATTATCATTCCGTGTCATAGAGTTGTTGGTGCAGACGGAGGTCTGACAGGTTATGCAGGGGGAATTGACAGAAAGAAGTTTTTGCTGGAGCTTGAAGGAAATAAAACAGGGAGGAATAATTGCGGCTGAAATAAAGCCTGACTATCTGGTCGGATGAGCAGTTTATGGACAGTATGTTCAGGTCTGAGAAGAGGATGGATAAGCAGTGATTGGCTCATGAAATGCTGTGATTTGTATTCGCTCATGAAATTGTTTTAGCAGATGAGTTTTGAGAGATATGGATAAGTGATATTATAAATTCGATAGAAAAAGTTGCAGAATTACAGAAAATTGCCTTGAAAAAGTTTTGAAAACGAGTAAAATTCACTTGAAAAAGTTTGCACTGCTGTGTATAATGTAAATAAAAACACATAATATCAGAAGCAGGGGTGATAATATGCTTAAACGAAAGATAGAAGTGGATCTGATTGCATGGAAAAATAATAAAAATCGTAAGCCGCTTATAATTAAAGGCTGTCGTCAGTGCGGTAAGACATATTCGGTACTCAGATTCTGCGAGGATAACTATGAAAATGTAGTTTATATCAATTTTTTGGGTAATCCGGATTATTCTGCTATATTCAGGGATTCACTGGAAATTGATCATATCACGATGATGATGTCTGCACTGACCCCAGCGAAAGTGAATTTTGTGCCGGGTAAGACGGTCATTGTCCTTGATGAGATACAGGAGTGCCCCGAAGCAAGGACTGCGCTGAAATTTTTTCACCTTGACGGGCGGTATGATATTATCGGAATCGGTTCCCTGCTTGGTGTAATGGGTTACGGAAAGGAACCCAGGTCTGTTCCCGTGGGATATGAAACAGTTATTACTATGTATCCGCTGAGTTTTGAGGAATTTCTTTGGGCAAATGGTATCAGTGAAGCACTTGTCGGAATGCTGCGTGATCATCTGAAGAACCGGACTCCGGTTGAACAGGCACTTCATAACCGTTACAGACAGCTTCTGCTGCAATATATAGTTGTAGGCGGAATGCCGGATGTTGTCCAGACCTTTATATCAACCGGACAAATGAATACGGTCTTGCAGATGCAAAGGGATATAGTTCGTTCATACGAGGATGATATGATCAAGTATGCCGACGAAAAGGACAAACCACTGATAAGGGAGTGCTTTGAGTCAATCCCCCGTCAGCTTGCAAAGGAAAATAAGAAATTCCAGTATTCTCTTGTAAAGAAAGGCTCAACTGCTGCAAAATTTGCAGGAAGTCTGCAATGGATAGAGGATGCAGGA
>CACZSU010000101.1 GCA_902783855.1 uncultured Ruminococcus sp. | reverse complement strand
TCCCGTCATCTTGCACCAAATTCGCTTGATAACCGTCAGGTTATCTGCACTCATTTGGTACAACCTGACGAAAAATCTGACTGCGCCATACAGGCACTGGATTTAATCAGTGTTTCCCTATAACAGGATTATAGCATTTCCGATAGGGTTTGTCAATAATTTTTTATCGTAACGCGATAAAATTTATTATATTTTATATTGTAAACGCAAGTATGCCTGTCAGTCATCTCAGACCAACAGGCATACCTGTATTTTCATTAAAGATCAAGAAACCATTACCCTTCTGTGGGATCACTTGCCGGGTCAATTATCGGCACCTCATTATCCCCGCTTGTGACAATAACATCGCTGGTCAGAAAGCGGATAACTTCTGTTTCAGCCTGTGTATATGCTTCTTTCATCTGATTCCCTCCTGACGTACAGTAGTATTTGCCGGAAACTGAATTTCGACTCAGTCGTTTTCGAAATACATATTCGCTGCATCACTGTACAGCTTCAGTGCTCTCATCGTATTGCAAAGATTGAGCATATTCACATCATTGCTGCTGCCAAACTGTGCAAGCGCAGAATAAACATATGCCAGCGGGCTGCAATAGATAGAGGACACGTCCGGATACTCCGAATCAAAGTCACCTGTTATCATATCAATTTCTATATCCTGATACAGTTTCTTCGCCGGGATATTGCTGCATTCCACACAGTAGGTATTATCTGCTACATGAACCAGCCTGGCATTACTGGGCAGGCTGCTTTCCTTGATATACTTCGTGATGTTGTCGGATTCAAAATAGAACTTCATGGTTGTTTCTGACTCCAGTACCAGCGAATAACCCTTGAATACCAAGCCATCCGGATATCCATTGTACGGCTTATTGAATCTGTTATTATTCAGATCATCCGCTGTAATGCTGCTGACATCAACCTTCAGTTCATCCGTTTTGACGGTACTGGTGCGATATTTGAAGTAAAGCTGTGCATAGCTGCCGTATGCCTCCAGTGCATTCACCAGATCTTTCAGCTCGTCTGTATATGTATCGCCGCCGTTCTGTACGGTATGGATATAATCCACAATCGTATAACCAAAGACATTCTGATCGACTGCCTGTGCCTCGCCCTGTGCGTTCTCTGCATACAAAGCCTGCAGCTCATTGCTGCTGTTATAAACGCTGATCGTCACCTGATCGTGAATCTGTTTTGCTGCCAGACGACAGGTGAATTTAAAACCATTGTTTCTGTCAAAGGCAGCATCCTTTAACAAAATCTTTTCTTGGGCTGACGGCGTCTTGATCACTGCATAAGCGCCGCTGTCCGGAGCTGACAGCTCCTTCGGGAATACCACATAGAAGTTCAGACCGATCTGACCCTCCAGTGTCAGGCTGGCGCCTTTCACAGTTACGTTCGCAGCATCCACCATATCACGTTCATAGGTAACGAACTCATTTTCCTCGCCCTCTGCGGTAAATTCCGCATACAGTCCCGTACCGGATACGATATCCTCGCTGCCGCTCTTATGCCAGCCGCCGTACAAAGTATTCTTGTTTTCCAGCATATCGCATTCAGCGAACTTTGCTCCTGCCTTCACGGTCAGCTTGCTGAGATACAAGCAATCCTTGAACAAATCTTCAAAATAATAGGACGAAGTGAAATCATTATCATCATAGACATCCGGAAGAATCAGTTCCTCCAAAGACCTGCAGCCGCTGAATGCTTTACTCATATTGTATACACCATTCATATCCATTTTGGACAGATCAATTTTACGCAGGGAAGCACAATCCATGAACATTTCTGACAGACTGTTGACCTTACTGTAATCCTCACCTGCGCCGTTGGTGGTAAAGGAACTGAGGTCAATCTGTTCCAGTGCGCTGCATCCGGTGAACATACCTTCCATATGATCGCTTTCAATACTCTCAATGGTAAAGTCCGGATTCAGAAGGATTTCCGTGGCACTGCTGCAGCCGCTGAACATTTCCTTCATAGATTTCACGTTCCGGGTATTGAAGGTACTCAGATCAATACTTGTCAGACCGGAACAGCCGCTGAACATATTTTTCATCCCGGTTACATTGGACGTATCGAACTTGCTGACATCCAGCGTTGTCAGAGAGGAACAGCCCGAGAACATACCGGACATACCCACTTCTTCACTGTAATAGCTGCTGGCACCTTCGGGGATGACACCTACATGAGAGGTATTGAATTTGCTCAGGTCGAGGGAAGTCAGATTGCTGCATCCGCTGAACATATTTGCCATATTGTAAACGCTGGAGGTATTGAAGTTATCCCCCAGAATAATATGTTTTGCTTTGGCATTCTCAAACATAGAGGACATATCCTGTACCTTGCTGGTATCAAAGCTGCTGATATCAATCGTATCCATCTCCATGCCCCGGAACAGTCCGCTCATATCCGTTACCTTTGAGGTATCAAAGTCAGCCAGATCCAGACCCACTACTTTTGCAGAACCATATGTACCGGAGAACATATAAGACATATCGGTTATGCCTTCCGTCGTAATATGACCCTTGAATTCCACCTTGTAATCATATCTATCGTATTGTACGAAATCGAACATAGCAGAGCAGTTACCGGTAAATGCCACACCATCCTCAATCACCACATTGCCTACCGCAGGTTCATAGTACGAATCTGTCGGACCCTGACACAGGTTCCACGCATTGCTGAACACATCTCTTATTGCATCGGAATCATAGGTACCCGAAATCAGCGTAACGGTACGTTCGTTATCCTCATCATAGCTCCACTTCATTTCCTCCGTATGGAGTACATAGGTGCCTGCACCGCTGAGCACCGCATTTTGTTCAGAACCGGAAACAATGTCAGTGCTGCCCTGCTTGCTCCAGCCGAGCAGACGGATCTGATCTTCGGCGCTGGATCCAAGATTTCTCAAAGAGCATTTCTCACCAATATCCATCGTACCGGAAATCGTCAGCGTTTCCAGCTTGGCGTCAGCAAACATATCGTTAGCATAACCATATCCGTTTGTATCTGCTTCCTTGGCAGCTGTCATATCAAACGTGCTCAGGTCGAGGGTGTGAAGTGACGAACAATCTCTGAACATATTACCAAGGTCTGTTACTTTTGTCGTAACAAACCGACCGCCGAAGGTCACTTCTTCCAGTTCGGAGCAGCCGCTGAACAGGCTTGCCATACTTGTCACGGCGGAGGTATCGAACTTGCTCATGTCAATATGTCTGATCGGAGTATCTGCAAACATACTATTCATACTCTGCAAAGCGGTCAGGGTCAGTCCTGAACCCATGTTCACCGTTTCCAGCTTTTCGCAGCGGTAGAACATAGAATCCATTCTTTCTACTTTTGTCAGATCCGGTCCGTTGAGAGTGACAGCCGTCAGACTATTACATCCTGAGAACATAAATTCCATATTGGTAACGGATGTGGTCACCATGGTGCTGAGCGATGTATCCTGCAGAGAACGGCAGTCGTTGAACATATAACTCATATTCTCAACAGAGGCGGTATTCTTTCCGGCAACCGGGGATGATTCCAATGCAGCACAGCCGTTGAACATATGGGACATATCGGTTACCTTGGAAAAATCTGCATGACCGAAATCAACAGCAGTCAGCTTTTCGCAGCCGCTGAACATACCGGACATATTCTCCAGTCGGGAAAAAGACGCCTTACTGAGATCTAACGTTGTCAGACTGCCGCATCCGTTGAACATATAAGACATATCGGTCACTTGTGAAAAATCCGCATTACCGAAATGAATCGTTTCCAGTTTTCCACAGTATTCAAACATTCTACTCATATTGGTAATGCCGGACAGATCCGCCTCGGACAAATCAATAGAAACCAGATCATAACAATTTCTGAAAAGATTCGATGCATCAGCCGGGAAGGTTACGTCTGATGAGCTGACTACCAGATGCCGTATGGTCGTACTCTTATTCAGATAGGCAAACAGCTTGCTCAGCTTATCCGCATCGAAAGCACCCTTTGTCAGCGTAAGTGTATCGCCCTCTACCTCATATGCCGTATCTGTCAGCTCCTGATACTTGAGGCAATAGGTCTTGCCTGCGCTCAGCGTTGCATATTCTCCACTTCCGGAAACGATCGTATCCGGATCACTGTCTTTTACGTACCAGCCCTGATACGATACGGTCATATCACCTCTGGTCCGGATGTTGTTCAGGTACATGGAGGTATCCACACTGAATGCGGAGCCCAGCGTCAGTTCCTTGACACCGCAATCCGTAAACATTCCGGATTTGCTGTAAGGCGCATTAAAATGAGAAAGATCCAGCTTTTCAAGCGAGAAGCATCCATTGAATGCACCGGTCAGCGACAAATACTGTGTACCGATGGCGGTACTGGGCAGCGTCAGGTTTTTCAGCTTACTGCAGCCGCTGAACATACTGGACATACCGGATACTCTGGACATATCAAATGCGGACATATCAATGGTTTCCAGCGAGCTGCACCCTTCAAACATATTATTCATACCAATTTCGGTATTGACAGCATATGCAGGGAGTCCCGTACCAAAGGTAACGCTTTTCAGCGATTGACAGCCTGCAAACGCATACCTGTAATTCCAGCAGTTTTCAAACGTAAAGCCGGAAAGATCGACAGATTCCAGAGAAGTACATCCATTGAACATATATGCCACAGATCTGATACTGCTTGAAGTAAAACCGCTTAGATCCACTGCTTTCAAAGACCGGCAATCCTGGAACATACAGGTAATATTTGTATCACCCAGCACAAACGCATTACCAAAATCAATGGATTCCAGCGCGTAGCAGCCGTTGAACAGGTTGCCCATATCACTGACCTTACTCGTATTGAAATGATCACCGAAGGAAACCGATTTCAGGGCAGAACATCCGTAGAACATACCTGACATGGATGTCAGGTTATCCGCAGCCGTCTTGCTGCCAAAGGCAACAGCAGTCAGCGAAGAACAGTCATCGAACATATGGTACATACTGGTAACGCTGGAAGTATCAAACTCACCCAGCTTTACCGTAGTCAGTTTTGACAAACCGCCGAAAAACTGATTCATACTTGTCATTCCGGAGAAATCAGCGCCCTCCAGATCCATTTCCTCTACTTCGGAGAACGAGCTGAAATCACCATAGTAACCCTTGATCACAACACCGCTTTCTGCAACAATCTTTTTGACAGCAGACCTCTGATCATAATCCATGGCGAAATTGGCATTATAATATGTACCGGACTGGATCGTCAGCACACCGTCGTCACTCAGTTCATAGACAAACGTGCCCAGATCCTCTCCCTCATCACCTGTTGCTTTTGCTGTAATAGAAGCCGAAGCCAGACCGGCTGCCGGCGGAATCACATATGCGCCGCCCACAAGGGTCAGAACCAAAGCCGCAGCAATAATTTTTTTCATGCATTTGCTGAACCTGTTATTCATTAACTTACCTCCATTGTATAGTTTGTTGATTGCATGCATACCGGTAATCCGGCATATCATACCTGTTTTTCTTTCTTCCGTGCAGATTCTTCTTCTACCAGACGAATTCTCGCACGGCGCCGGTATTCCAGCGGCGTAATCTTATGGTATTTTTTGAACGCAGCGCCAAACTTTGCCTGACTGTAATACCCGCACAGCAAGGAAATTTCACCCGCATTTCTTCCCGTTTCCGCCAGCATCTGTGCAGCTTGTTCCATGCGCACCTGAATCTGGTACTCCTTGAACCCGCACCCATAGACATTCCGGAAATAATTTTTGATCGTAGTTTCGCTCAGACCATACTGGTCCGCAAAAATCCTGACCGTCCATTTTTCGCCGAAATCGTTCGTCAGCCTGTCATGAATTTCCTGTGCGATCCGTTTCTGGGAGCCGGAAACATAGCGGGTCTTGTTTTTCTTTTCCCGTTCCAGATCCTTCCCCACCGCATAGGCAAGCTCTGCCACCTTGACCATCATCACTTCGCTGTCGGCACAGCTGACGGCATATTCAATGATATCATCCAGTACACGGCTGGTATGCTCTGATTCGCTGACAAAGTACAGGGAATTAATATGCGTAGCATGGTCAGGCAACGCCATCCGCTTGACGACCCTTTTCAGGGCAGCCATAACCGGATGCTCCTTAATAACCTTATCCACCTGCATAATCACTTCCACACCAAGGTAATCCACCGCCGTGCATACAAATGACCCGTCATTGCCGTCATTATAATCCATGGAGGTTTCTCCGGCAGAAAGCTGCATAAGCTGGTTGTCTTTCATGAATTCACAGCTACCTCTTTTGCAGCAGTTAACCCGCAGGTACCTGCCCTCATTGCGCAGCTCCAATCCATGATCGGGTATACTGCCATGATCAATACAATGCACGAACACATAAATACTGTCAGAAACAAAATAGCCAATCACTCTGCTTTTGGTGTTTTCCGGGGAGGAAGGAAGAAATTCGGCTCTTTTTTTAACCGGATCAAAATCCACGCCGACACGCTTGAAATAATTTGTCAATTCCTTATTCATGACATCAGTCCCACTTCCCGAAATTAGCTACATTATAACATTTTTATCCATAATTTTCTACTCCTAAAAAAACTTTTTGTCTTTTTGTCAACTATTCCGAAAAAATAATCAGGATGGAAGGCGTTTATACTTCTTTCTGACAAGCTGCACCCTCCAGACATCATTGGGTCCCTGTATCTGACACATCAGCTGAAAGCTGACCACCAGATCAGCCAGCAAAAGGACAAACAGAGGTTTTGCCGCAAGAGCTGCAATGAGCTGTGGGATTGCCGCTGTCCACCGCATCAGCGGCAGAAAGCATTTCCGCATAAAAAAGGTGATCATGACCGCAAACCCGATACTGGTGGGAACAGAGGTATAGCGGGTAATGTGCAGCGGCACCGCGGTGTAATCCCACCAGCTGAACCCGCAGAAATATTCCACAAACTTCCCGGACAGAATCTCACCAAGGCTGACAAGGACAAATACGGCTGTAAAATACCATACCATATTTTCCGGCTGCGGTATGCCCAGCAGCAGATAGCACCCCATGACGGACGCACCGTAACCCAGCAGGAAGGGCAGAAACAGATTTCTGTTTTCGATGCAGCCTTTGACAAATATGGTACACAGGTTTTCAAAAACGAATCCGATAAAGGAAACGATGACGATCATTAAAAAATACGTATGCTCCGTAAAATTCATTTGCATAAAGCGACCTCTTTCTGTTGACTGTACATTTCGTTATATTATGCCCGCAGTCTACAGATGCTATCCCCTGTTTTCCGGTCAGAATCCGGCAGCTGAGAAAAATTATAAAAAAATCAAAAAAATGCTTGACAAAGCATTGAAGGTGTGATATTATAATATACGTCCTTGAGATGCGGGTGTAGTTCAATGGTAGAACACTAGCCTTCCAAGCTGGTTGCGTGGGTTCGATTCCCATCACCCGCTCCAAAGATGCGCTGATAGCTCAGCTGGATAGAGCAACTGCCTTCTAAGCAGTAGGTCAGGGGTTCGAGTCCCTTTCAGCGCGTATGGTGGGTATAGCTTAGCTGGTTAAAGCGCCAGTTTGTGGCACTGGAGATCGTCGGTTCGAATCCGATTACCCAC
>CACZSU010000100.1 GCA_902783855.1 uncultured Ruminococcus sp. | reverse complement strand
TAACAGGCGGCATATCCTGAAATTTGACTATAAAAGGTCAACTGATACGGATTTTTAATGGACTTATGAGGGGTGTTACCCGAAAAATAAAGGAGAGTGAATTATCAGTGACTTATCATCACATTCCTCAGGAATTAAAAGAATGTAAACAGTGGATATGCCACCAGAACAAAATACCGAAATCGCCGCTGTATAACGGCAATGCAAAAAGTACCGACCCCGATACATGGGGGAATTTCAGTCAGGCAGTAAAGGCTATAGAAAAATACGGTTACAGCGGGACAGGCTTTGTCTTTACGTCAGACAGCCCCTATTGCGGCATTGATATCGACCATTGTATTGACCCTCAGACAGGTGAAATCAACTACCTTGCACTGGATATCGTGAAGATCATGAACAGCTATACAGAGTATTCCCCCAGCGGTACAGGTCTGCACATCATCTACAAAGGAGAGGTTCATCCGGATTGGAAACGTAAAATGACCGATGCGCTGGGTGAGGGGGTACACCTCGAAATGTATCAGACTGACCGTTATTTCACTGTAACAGGCAATATGTACGGTGGTTATGATACCCTCAGAGAACGTGACGAAGCGGCAGAGTGCGTACAGCTGGCGTATAATAAAAGCCTGCGCTCCGGCGGTGCAAACTGTCATACGGATGAACCGGATCCCATAAGACCTCTCAGCGCTGCTCCGCACAAAGACGATAAGGATATCATACGGCTTGCAGGAAAAAACAGGCACTTTGAAAGCCTGTACAGCGGTGATATATCCGGTTACGGCAGTGACAGGAGCAGAGCGGACATGGCACTCTGTTCGATACTTGCCTTTTATACAAAGGACAGTACGCAGATAGACAGGATATTCAGAACCAGCGGTCTGATGCGGGATAAGTGGGACAGAAAAACCGGGAATACTACCTACGGAGCATTGACCATTGAAAATGCCCTGAAAACGGTGACAGGGCAGTACGACCCCGGCTATTATAAAAAGTCTGCAAAAAAGGATTTTGCCGTTATGATCGGACAGAATCAGAACCAGTTGTTCAGGATAGAAATACCGGAATTTCAATTTGATGATTTCCGCTATAAACAGCTCAGTCCCATTGAAACAGCCCGTTTCTTTGCGGAGTGTATCGGTGAGTATGTAGCCTACGTCCCGCAGATAAAGGACTGGAAAGTATATGACGGCAAAAAATGGATAGACGACATTGACGGTTTACAGGTGCTGGAGCTTTCAAAGGCATTTGTTGAAAATATCATGCAGGCGATTCCGAACCCCGATAAGTTTATAGATGTGCAGCGTAAAAAACTGATGGAACAGGGATACAGTGAAAATGATATTTCTGAAATGCCGCTGAATGAGATAGATGAAAAAGCAGGACTTTCCAGAGAAGAGAAGGAGGCAATACAAAAGGAAAGTGAAATTTTTGAAGCTATGTATAAGTATTACAGGAGTTATCAGAATTACGGCAGCCGCCGGGCACTGTTATGTGATACAAAGGGCATTCTTTCCAGATCACTGGAGCTGTTTGACCAAAGTCCCTATTTATTCAATCTGCAAAACGGGACGCTTGACCTGAAAACGATGCAGTTGTGCAGTCACCGTCCCGATGATCTGTTGACGACCTGTGCCGGGGCATACTATGACCCGTCTGCAAGATCAGAGCTTTTCCGTAAATTCATAGACGAGATTACACAGGGGGATAAGGAAAAAGCCCTTTATCTTCAAAAAGCTCTTGGCTACAGTCTGAAAGGCATTAAAAACGAGGAATGCTTTTTTCTGCTGTACGGAGCCACCACCAGAAACGGAAAAGGAACACTTCTGGAAACGGTTTTATCTGTTTTCGGGGATTATGGAGCTACTGCGGATTTCGGGAGCGTTGCCCGGAGCAAAAACCAGGACGGAAGCAGAGCAACGCCGGATTTAGCAAGGCTCAGGGGAGCACGCTTTGTCAAGATAGACGAACCGAGCAGGGGCGTATACTTTGACGAGGGACTGATCAAAAAAATGACAGGCGGCGACAAAATAACAGCCCGTTATTTATACGGCACTCCCTTTGAATATACTCCCGGATTTGCTGTCTTTATTTCTGCCAACAGCAAGCCTAATGTAAGTGATACTTCTGTTTTTGAATCCGACCGTGTAAAGCTGATTCCGTTCAACAGGCATTTCAGCGAGAAAGAACGTGATACCTCCCTGAAAGAAAAGCTGCGGTCAGACGGCGAAAAAAGCGGTATTCTGAATTGGCTGATAGAAGGATACAACCTATATCAGAGCAGCGGTTTGAAAAATACGGCAGAGATGAACGAGCAGCTCACCGAATATGCAAAGGACAGTGACGAAATACAG
>CACZSU010000099.1 GCA_902783855.1 uncultured Ruminococcus sp. | reverse complement strand
CTTGATCAAAGGATGAACACTCATATCCGCCAGAAATGTTGTTATCTCGTTTATGGACCCGTTCAGCCTTGCGGCACTCGGCAGAACATAGCTTTCTCCCTGCATGAAATAAATGTCCACACTGTCCTCGGTTCTAAGCTCACCGCCGCCGTTGTCAAGACCGTTTGTCAATATCTGTGCGAGAACTTGAAGGTAATCCCTGTTCAAAGGACGGTAAATATTCTCTGCAGCAAGGCTCCCGACCTGTCTGTTATTGAGTATCATAAGTTCCTCAGCATCCAGGGCTTCTTCACCTCTTTGCAAAAATGATACCGCCTCCTGAGCAGATATCTGCGACCCTTCAAGGTATCCTGTGAAGAATATCTCCCTGATCGTCATAACTGAGCTTAACAGTTTGTCAAAAATCCAACAGATATATGCCTATGCTTATCTGCATGAAATCACCTTTGCGTGCCTTTATATCTGTCACCTTTGCCGACAGCAGCTTACCGGCATCCATCAAGCGAGAAAAAATAATATTATCCTTTTCGGGAATATATCCGACTTTCTTTCCGTTTTCAGTAATAAGCATGATTGCCTTTTCATCAAACTTGTTAATTTCTCGTTTCAGGGGCAGTTTCTGTCCGACTTCAATTTCATCAAGCACGCTCTTATCCTTCAGATGTGTAGTTCCTGCAATATATGTATCGAACAAATGTATTTCCTTGATAAGAGGCTTCAGAACATCTCCGATTCCCTTTGCTTGTGTCAGTACGGCAAGATCGTCATTCTTTATTATCAGTTCTCCCATGTGAATTTTGCACCTCCTGCAATATACTTTTTCAAAATATCGATCAGTTGTTTTTCATAGCGGGTATATTCATCCAGCTCCTCCTGAAGCTCCTCTTTGTATTCCTGTACCTTTTCTTCATCCTCCAGCAGAAACCTGTATTGATAAGGATCGGTTGAAAGTATCTTTTCAATCTCTGCCTCAAGTACCCTGATCTTTTCGTCAATATCAGGTATTTCCGCATCCGGCACATCATCGCCAAGTTCACGCAGAATACTGTTGATCTGTATCTCCAGTTCCTCCAACGCTTTCAGATCGTTTCGGTCATAGGCATCCATCACCTCAATCCACATTTCAGACAGAACAGGCAAATCAAGCGTTCCCGGATGAATATCAGGATGTATTTTTTTTGCAATACGGCGATAAATACGCTTTATCTGCATTACTTCGCTGCTTGAAATCGTAACATCCTTTCGGCAGAGCTCATTGTTGTGTATCATACCGGCAAGCTGCTCGTTATAATCCTCCATTTCACGCCTAATATATTCGTTCATAGCCTGTGCATCGATCATTTCGCCTCTGTTTATCCTAATCTGACAGTAGCTGATCATCTTTTTCTTTTCAATGCAGCTTATCTTTTTTCGGAACACATCCGCCATAAGTTCTCCGAATTCTCGTATATATTCACGGAGATATTCCCCTGCCTGTTTCCTGTATTTATCCCGTTCAAAGAGCAGCTTTTCATATTGCTCGTATTCTTCCTGCTTATCGCTCATAAGATCACCCCGAAATCATATAGCTCCCAACCGATCACTACAAGTCTAATACCATCTATCGAAGCCTTTGCAAAGAAATCATCGATCGTTCTGAACCATTTCCCGTCAAAGCTTATGACAATTTCTTCGTCTTCTTCGACAGCCTCTGCAAAATGCTCCTCACCATTATATTTAAATGATACTTTGACCGGTTTTGTCAGCAGTTCATAAAGGTCAAACAGGTCAATATGTTTTAGGTCAGGATCTTTCAGTTCATACAGATTTTTTATCAGATATTTCATGATGGTCAGGTTACCAAAGAACGGGTTTTCCTCTATGCGCTGTGCCAGAACATTCTTTGATTCACAGTACAGACGGATTGCCTCATCCGTTTTTCCCTCCTTCGTGCGAATGGATGCAAGACGAGTGAATATTTCCGGCACCGGTGCAAAAGGATTTTCCATATTCCTTACTTCTTCATACAGCCGTTCAATGATCTGCTTGTATTTGTCGTAATCCTTTTCTACATAATAACCGTTCTTATACATATCAGCTACCTTATATTGAGACACAATATTATGTTTCAGAAACGAAAAATATCTGAATGCTTTTGCGTAATCGACTGTTCCTGTTCTTCCGTAGTACCAGATATAGCCCAGTCCTTCGATAGCAGGCTCCGAGCCGAGATCAGCCGCCATTTCGTAATATTTCAGGGCAAGGTCAAAGTCCTTTCTGGCATAGTATACTCCGCCCAGAGCGACCATGTACTTTGGTTTTCTGGTTTTTTCTATCAAAAGGCCAAGTGCTTCCGTATAGAGAAAAAAGTCTTCCTCGGAAAGAGTTTCGTCATAGCATTCCAGCCTTGCACAGATTTTCTTTGCTTCTTTGACGGTCATTGTTCTTCACCTCTTTATGTTCTTTATCATATTATATTATCTGCTCCATGCACTTCAGCGCACCAACTATAAGAAATATGATGAATATCATATCTGGGATTTCGTAAAGGAGCAGAAGAAAAAAGGACTTATAAAGTATTTCGGTTTTTCGTTCCATGCAGATCCGGCTCTGCTTGAGGAGCTTCTGACTGCCCACCCGGAGGTTGATTTTATTCAGCTTCAGATCAAT
>CACZSU010000098.1 GCA_902783855.1 uncultured Ruminococcus sp. | reverse complement strand
TTTTAGGAAAGGGGTCTGGGGGATAACCCTTTGTTTTTAAACAAAGGGTTTCCCCCAGGAAAATGCTAGCAAAATTGATTTCCGTGCGGCTCGCCGCTGGAAGGTTGACTATTGAGGAGAAAGGAATTATAATAATATGGAAGCCTGCTTGTGCGGGTAAAAAAACAAGATAAAGGAGTTTAATCAGATGAAAAATTATACCATTACTTTGCTGAAGGGTGACGGCATAGGACCTGAAATCGTCAATGAAGCTGTTAAAGTGCTGGATGTGACGGCTAAAAAATACAATTTCGAGGTAACCTACAAAGAAGCGCTGCTGGGCGGCTGTGCGATTGATGCCGCCGGCGTTCCGCTTCCCCAGGAAACCATTGATGCCTGCAAATCCAGCGACAGTGTTCTGCTCGGTGCTGTCGGTGGTCCGAAATGGGACACGCAGCCCGGCAATAACCGCCCAGAAGCTGGTCTGCTGGGCATCAGAGGTGCGTTGGGTCTGTTTGCCAATCTGCGCCCTGCGGTTATTTTTGAACCGCTGAGGGAATCCTCTCCTCTGAAAGCAGAAATTATTGGTGACGCTATGGACATTATGATTGTCAGAGAGCTTACCGGCGGTATCTACTTTGGCAAAAGAGGCAGCTTTGATGAAGACGGCATTCCTGCTGCCTATGATACCGAAAAATATAACGTAAATGAAATCGAACGCATCGGCAGGGTTGCCTTTGATATGGCAATGAAAAGAAATAAAAAACTGACCAGCGTCGACAAAGCCAATGTCCTTGATTCCTCCCGCCTATGGAGAAAAACAATGATTGAGCTTTCCAAGGAATATCCCGAAGTCGAACTGAATCACCTGTATGTGGATAACTGTGCAATGCAGCTTGTCAGAAATCCGAAGCAGTTTGATGTCATCGTTACCTCCAACATTTTCGGCGACATTCTCTCGGACGAAGCATCCATGATCAGCGGCTCCATCGGTATGCTGGCATCCGCCAGCCTTAACAGCACTAAGCTCGGTATGTATGAACCGATTCACGGCAGCGCTCCTGATATTGCCGGTCAGGGTATTGCTAATCCGCTGGCTACCATTCTGTCAGTTGCTATGATGCTGCGCTATTCACTGGACGAGGCTGCCGCTGCCGATGCAATTGAAGCTGCGGTTGCTGAGGTACTCAAAACCACCAGAACACCCGACATCTACACCGAAGGCACCAGAAAGGTTTCTACGACTGAAATGGGTGACGCTGTCTGCGCTCTGATCCGCTGATCCGCAGGCGTTTGTTTTACAATATCATTTCACCGGGCTGCCGCAGCATTGTTTGCGGCAGCCCCTTCTATTCAGATGCAATATAACCTCATCCACAAAATACCGCCCCTCTGCTGTCCGGAGGGGACAGAGAAGGACGGTATTTGTTTATCTATGCTTTCGTTTCTGCATAAATTCAGTTTGTTTTGAAATATGCTTTTGCTGCTGCGTTGTAAAGATACATTGCCTTCATCAGATCACAAAGATCCTGATTCGTACCCTTTCCATCATATGCCTTAACAACCAGATATGCATAGGTCAGCGGGCAGCAATAGATTCTGAGCGTTGAAGCTTCATCACCAGCACTATTACTGATGGTGAACGGGAACGACTGGTTCAGGTACTGGGCGCTGACATTTCTCATCTCAATATATGTTCCCAGCGAACCTTTCTTGAGCTCTGCTGCTGTTCCATTGACAAACAGCTTAACATCTGCATCAGATTGTACCTTGAGATATACTCTCATAGAGGTACTATCCTCCAGCACCAGCGTATAGCCTCTTACGGTTACGCCTTCCGGTGCGGTTCCCTGCTTATCCACTGCAAACTGCTCCAATGTTCCCTCGGTTACGCCTGAAATATCATTCAGCTCTCTGTCGCTGATATCCTCGCCTGTAAAGAACTTCTCTGCATAGGAACCGTATGTATACATACTTTCTGCCAGATCCTGAATGCTTGCATAATCCGAAGACGTTTTTGCTGCTGCAAAATAGTTATGAACCGTAGTGGAGTACTCATCATTGTCAGCCTCTACGATTGCCTGTCCGTTATATCTGTACAATGACTGCTTTACACCGTCTTTATATACCGCAATTGTAACGGATTCTCCCATCTCGGATGCCGCTACATTATAACCGAATACATATTTGGACATATACGCTGATCCATACTCACCAGAGGTCTGAATATAGTGATCGGCAGCTGCATATTCCTTTTCACCAGCCGGACCGTTCATCTTGATCGTATAATCAGAGGACGGCAGCTCCATGAATATATTGATACCAATGTCACCCTGCAAACGGAGATTCTGTCCCAGTACAGTCGGAACAACCTCTCCCTTATTTACCTGAACATATGTTCTGTAAATCTTTGATCTGCCGTTTTCGTCTGTAACTGTACACTTATATTCCCATTTTCCGGTTGCGGTTGTTACTGCAACAGCCACATTCGGGTCTTCTTTTGTTTCAAGTATGGAACCGTTTTCATCTGTGAACTCATATGTCAGTGTGCCCTTGCCGCCTGTTACACTGGCAGTCAGCGTAATCTCGGAATTAACTGTCGTTTCACTTTCTGATGAAGTCAACTCACCTGTCATAGCACCCAGAAGCGTTACCGTTTCCGTTTTAACAGAAGTTTCACCGTCCTTGCTGCCAGTTAAGGTCAGCGTCCATTCACCGGCTGCGTCCGGCATCAATGTAAATCTCGGGTCTGTTGTGCTGTTATTGAAGGTTGCTGTGATGGTATGACCATCCTTTGCAGTTGCAATCAGGCTTTCATAGGTAACATCCGCCCTGTTTGACTGCGGGGTAACCTGTAATCTGTCCCCTGCGTAAAAATCAGGATACGTAACATCAGGCGCTACCAGACGCATACCTGTAATAGCAAATGCAGGCTGTACTGCGTAAATGGTAAACGATAGTATTACAGGATCCGTGGTCAGATAGTAATCACTGGAAGATACCGGCTTTACCGTAACAGTTGCAGTCACATCCGTTGAAGAATTACCCAAATTATTCTTATATATAAGACGATAATGTGTTCCTTCCTCCAACACTTCGCCGGTTTTTTTGTTTTTGACGGTTACAGCCGGTCTTATATATGCTCCTGTATAATACCACTCATCCGATTCAAGTGTGATGCTGCTTTCATCGAAATAATAGTCAGGAATATCATCTGAACCGCCGTATTCACCCAATGCTGTCAGAGCGTAGTAGTCCGAGAAATACTTTGTCGAACCAGTGGGCGCATTTATGGGTGTATCAAGGAACATTCTGACGCTGGGGGTATTTGATGCCGGAGTCAATGAATTATACTCTACGGGTTCGGCGTACAGGTAGCTGAACGCACTTCCGGATGTATAGCTTGCCCCTGTGCCATCCAGCTTGGGGAGAACGATCGCATATGTCTGTCCTACCAGGTTATCATAGCTTTTCAGCTCCATGACCAGCATATACTGGCGGCCCTTCTGCATTTCAGCAAACTGTGTCAGAAGATAATTTCCAGAATCAACATCATAGAGATAGGTTTCCAGCTTATTGGCTTCAAAAGACTTCCTTGTCATACAGATTGCCTGATTAATCGTTTCATCGTCAGGGTGGTCAGCCGTATTGTAGTTGATTACTGTACCCTTATTGTATGCTGTACGAATACATACAAACGCCTTATTATTGTTGGAATGGGCGGCACGTGATTCAACTGTAACAACACCAATACCAATCTGTCTGGCATCACTGTCCATAACGGTTTGTTTGAAATCCACCAGTTTCTGTGAATCCGGCAGGTTAAACAATGCATTCAGCAGCTCATCAGCCGTCATATCGGCGCCGTTATTGATGACAGCAACAGCCTCTGTACCACTTGTGCCCTGATTGTAATCCTCACCCAGCAGATCAGCTGTATTGGGGTACAATGACAGCTGGGCTGCACGTTCCATAGCCTGATTGAACAGATCACAGTCACCTACCAGCTGCATGGTGCTGCCTCTGCTGTTGTTGATTGCCTCCAGTAATCCGTTGGCAAGGGGGTATTTTCTGGTTACGCCCTTGATAGCCATCTTTACTGTCGGGTCGTCCTCAGCCGCATAAGCTGAAATACCGCCCACTGCAAAAACAGACAATACCATTACCACAGACAGGGCTGCACTCAGAATACGTCTAAATAGTTTGCCTTTCATGTTTTTTCAATCCTTTCAGATAATTTCCAGACCAGACCGATTATCACACGCCGGACAACCCGACCGATTTGGTAGATACCCCATTATAGCACATTATGATATTTTTTTCAACGACTTATTTGCAACTTTGTGCATTTTTCAGGGCAGTTTTTTATTCAGGAAAGGACTGACATCATCTGCCGGTATACCGGTATTTTTTATGGGCGTTGCGGGTGGGACGGTAGGTTTTTTTGTAATAGCGTTTTCTGCCCATGCTGAAATCCCCTCCGCCCTTGAGGTTCAGCATCAGTATCAGCAAAACAGCGATCACTACGCCGATCACTGACCAGATAACAACCCCCATCATAAAGGAGGCATCCTCCTCCTCTTTTACAAAGCTCAGCTCGTCGTTATCATCAGAAATCGGCAGCGGCGGCGATTGTATCAGCGAATTTGCACTGCGGATTTCTGCTGCCGCCAGCAGGGAGCTTTCATATTTCTGCCGTTTTACTTCAAAATCGGGTGCATCTGCCGGGAGAATATAATCCAGATCATTCAGCTTTCCGAATGGGTCAGTCACCTTTATGCGGGACACTTCGGAAACCTGTCCGGCTGCATTGCTGCTGTCTGAAGCTTCGCCGCTTTCCAGGCTGCTTTCTGTGCTGCTTTC
>CACZSU010000097.1 GCA_902783855.1 uncultured Ruminococcus sp. | reverse complement strand
GCGGATGTCCGGTGGACATCTCTGCCGCAAGCAGAAGCACCGACCGAGCCGGCAGGCGAGAAGGGGGATAACCCTTTGTTTCCAAACAAAGGGTTTCCCCCAGGAGAGTGCTGGCAAAAATTGATTTCCATGCACTTTTCAGACCAGCTATTGAGTTTATTGGATAACTATGCTATACTTAGCTGTAATACAATAGATGAATCTGCTATAAAAGTATGATTCAATGAATAACGGGCTGAAGAAAGGAAAAAATCAAAATGAGATTCTATATGCCAACTAAAGTTTTCAGCGAGGCTGACTGTGTGATGCAGCACGGTGCAGAGCTTGCCGCTCTGGGAACACGTGCACTGATTGTCACAGGGCGCAGTTCCTCTCAAAAAAACGGTTCACTTGATGATGTTATCAAAGTGCTTGACAAGCATCAGATACCTTACACTGTCTTCAATGACGTGGAGGAAAATCCGTCAGTGGAAACGGTGATGAAAGCTCGCAATCTGGGTATTTCCTTCGGTGCTGATTTTGTCATAGGAATCGGAGGCGGTTCGCCGCTGGATGCATCAAAGGCAATTGCGGTGATGATACACAATCCCGATAAAGATTGGCAGTATCTCTATGAAAACACCCTTTTGAAAGCATTGCCCATTGCAGCAGTTCCTACCACCTGCGGCACAGGGTCAGAGGTAACAGGTGTAGCGGTGCTGACGCGCCACGATCTGAAAACAAAGATGTCAATGACACACCGCATCTTTCCGACGCTTGCACTGGTGGACGGAAAGTACATTCTGAAAGCACCGCACCATATCATTGTCAACACTGCAATTGATGCATTGTCGCATCTGATTGAAAGCTGTATCAACACCCTTGCGGACGATTACAGCGATATGACAGCGTTTGCGGGACTGAACGCATGGCGTGAATGCAAGCCGTTTATTGAAAACGAACAAAAGCTGACGCACGAAGCAGCACAAAAGCTGATGAACACTTCCACACTTGCGGGAATGTCTATAGCGCAGGTGGGTACCACTATTCCTCACGCACTGAGTTATATGCTTACCTATCAGGGCGGCATTCCTCACGGAATCGCAGTCGGTATCTTCCAGGCAAATTATCTGGCATTTGCCGGAAAAAACAGAAAGAATGCAATACTCAGCGCGGCAGGCTTTACAAGCACAGATGAGCTGAAGGAGTGTATCCGCAGGCTTGCTCCGGTTACGGTTGACAAAGCTCTGTTAAAACAATCCGCACAGGCAGTCCTGAATAATCCTGCCAAACTCAGACTCTGTCCGTATCCGATTGACGAGAGGGTTATGGAGCAGCTGATACAGGGAATTTCCAACTAACTAAGAATTTTCATCGACAAACAGCTCACCAGCGGCTGTATTACATAAAAACGCATCCGTTTTGCTGTTTATAAGTTCCCTCCTCATAGCAGCTTCACTCCCAGCATTGTCAGATCATCAAACTGCGGTGCCTCGCCCACAAATGCGTCCACCGATTTTTTCATATTTTCTAGCAGTGTTTTCGGGTCTGCCTGCGGTTCGGCATTGAGAACTGCCAGCATTCTGTCTGTACCGAAAAGCTGGTTTTCCGCATTGGTTGCTTCTGCGACACCGTCTGTATAGAGAAACAGAGTGCCGCCTTTTTCAAGCGTGAATTCGTATTCCTTATACCTCATGCCTTCCATTCCGCCAATTACAAAGCCATGCTTATCCTTGAACAGCTCAAACCCGCCATCTGCCTTTTTTATGATAGGATATTCATGTCCTGCATTTGCCGCTGTTATCTTTCCTGTTTCAATGTCAAGTACACCAAACCAGACTGTCACAAACATTTCTTCATCGTTGTTTTTACAAATCTGGGCATTGGTCATCTCGAGCACCTTTGCGGGGCTTTCTCCCATCATTGCAAAATTGTTCACCAGAATTTTGGACATCATCATAAACAGCGCAGCAGGAACACCCTTTCCTGAAACATCTGCCATCACCAGACCCAGATGATTATCGTCTATGAGGAAAAAGTCATAGAAATCGCCGCCGACCTCCTTGGCAGGCGTCATAGTAGCATAGATATCAAACTCCTCCCGTTCAGGGAATGGCGGAAAGATATTCGGCAGCATATCCGCTTGTATTCTGGTGGCTAGCTCCAGCTCGGCGCCGATACGCTCCTTTTCAGCGGTTATTCTGGTTATCTGTTCAATGTAATGGAGTGTTCGTTTTGATAGGGTTGCGAAAGCCTGTGCCAACATCTCTATCTCATCACCTGTGCGGTAGGAATCGTCCATTTCAAATGCAAGATCTGTTCCGCTTAACTCGTCAATGCGTTTTGTCATATGTTCAACCGGTTTCACAATTCTGCCTGCTACTAAAAGTGCCGCAGTACTGCCTAAGACAAGCAAGACAATGATCATAACAAGCATTGTCTGATTGGAATGCTCCATGCCCTCGTTGAATTTGCTTGCGGCATCCTGGTTGATACGGTCATATTCGCTCATCATGATTTGTGCAGGCTGTTCAGTAACATCCTTTTCAATGAAGGAAATAACAGCCCAGCCCACCGTATCCATAGACGAACCCGCCATATAATATTCCTTGCCGCCGTAATTTACAGAGATAAGCCCAGTCTGTTCAGTCAGCGCTCTGGTGATAAAACCGGCAAGCTCCTTGTTTTCAACGCTGCGCATATCCCGGGCATTGTCTGATGTCCTAGCGGTAAAAATGCCGTTTCCCTCCGGTGCAAAGATAACCTTGCCCTCGTTATTGATGACAACGATATATCCGCCCTGGCTTGATGCCGCCCTGACATAATCGCCCATAGAATCAAGGAACAGATCTGCACCGACTACGGCAACAAGCCTGCCGTCCTTGTATACAGGCGCCGCACATTCAACACCTATCTTACCGGTGTACGTATCTGTTTCAACGCCCGAAAACCACAGCTTGCCTGCTTTTTCGGCACCAATGTACCACGGTCTTTCACGCACAGCAAAGGGCGGCAGCACACCGTTTTCGTCAAATTTATGAGCCGACTGGTTGTCCACACACAGATGTGTACCATCGGCAAGACCGATAAAACAGTTATCAAGGTATTCCGACTGTTCACACATAGCGATCATCGTATCACTCATATGGGCAGCAACACCCAGATATTCGGATCTGGTATAATCTACGCCCTCTTCAAAAAGCACCTGTGCCGAGAACTCTCCATCCTTTGCGGGATCAGGAGGATAGACCGGATACGGTTCAAAGCTGTCCATATGTTCAAACAGTTCTGTTGCAAGGCTTTGAAGCGTTGCAACATCTGTTTTGACATCTGAAAACATATCATCCGCTATATATGCCTGCAGGGCATTTGTTTTGGTCATGGAATTGTCTATAAGCTGATGCATCGTGTCACCGGACACCTTTTCAATAGCATTCTGCTGTTCTCTGCCTGCATCGCTGACAACAGCATTGAGGCTGCCTGACTGATAAAACCAGACACCGGCAAATACCGCAATAAGTGCGAACAGAAAAACGAGCACCAGATTGAGTATTTTCTGCTGTAAGCCCCCAAGTGTGAATCCGAATTTTTTAACCATCTGATCACCATCCTTTTTTCAGTGTGAGAATGTTGCAGCCATCAAGATAGTCGTATTGTATATCGTCCATGCTTTTTTTCACCATAAAGATTCCCAGACCGCCTATCTGCCTCTGTTCTGCACTAAGCGTTATATCCGGGTCAGCTTTGGCAAGCGGATTATACGGTACGCCGCGGTCAATGAAGGTAATATCAACCGCAGGCTGCTCTGCATGGAGTTCGACACGCACGATAGCAGAACCTGTTTCGCCTGTATAAGCATAGCTGGCAATATTAACAAAGATTTCTTCTGCCGCAATATCTATCTGCATTTGAGTCTTCATGGGACATCCGATGAGTTCCAGCTGTTCATCAATGAATGCAAGAACAGCGTGAAGGTTTTCTTTTATTGCTACAATTTCAAATTCTTTCATAAGCTCATTCAATCTTCAATATATCTGTGAAGCTTGTCACTTCAAATATTTCCATCATATTTTCGTTCACATTTGTCAGCTTCATACAGACCTGCTTGTTCATGATTTTCTGCACCGATAGCAGCACTCTCAGCCCTGGTAAGCTCCGTACAGCCGTCCAGGCTGTTTTTCAGTTCCTGCTCTAGTTTCGGTGCGGCTGCTGTGTCAACTCTTCCGCTGACGTTTACATAAAGTAAATTGTCATGATTGGTTGTATGAATGTTGATAGTGATTTTCTTTCATATCATGCAGCCTGTGCAGCAGACTTATCCTCTGATGATACCTGTGTTTCCTGGGAATCTAAGGTACATTCAAGACCATCCTTATCCTCCTGACCGCTGGCAACAAGGCTTTCATCTGAACCAATCATCTGACCAAGAGGAATATTGACAACACCATCGGCAAGACCTCTGGTGATAAATCGGTCTGTACCGCTGACAATGTAAACACTAAAGTCATTTTCCTGTAAATAATCAATAACCTGAAGCATAGGCTTGTAGAATGCCTGACCGTTTGTCATACCTTCGTAGCTTTCCATAGGCTGATCTCTGTACGCTTTGACATAAGCTTCAAATTCCTCCGGTGTCATGCCCTTGAAGGCTGTTGCAACAGCTGTCAGTTTTGTTTTACATTTTTTCATTTTAAATTCTCCTTTTGATTCATTATAATGCTTCAGAATCTGCATGAAACTTGCTCGTATCATTTTTTATACAGATATTGCACATCAGTCTGTTCTGAACAAACTGCTTTTCGACTTATTATAACACAAATTCCAACGAATTTGCACCACAGACACATATTATCCACGGAAATCAATTTTTGCCAGCACTCCCCTGGGGGAAACCCTTTGTTTGGAAACAAAGGGTTATCCCCCTTCTCGCCTGCCGGCTC
>CACZSU010000096.1 GCA_902783855.1 uncultured Ruminococcus sp. | reverse complement strand
TCAGGACGGTTTGTCAGGGATTTGTTATCCACCTCGAAAACAATATCATCTATGTCATATACGGTTTTGATATCGGTACCGTTGGGAATATCGTCGGTAATCTCCATAATCCCGGAATGATCATCTGACAAACCGATTTCCGATTCACTGCAGCACATACCGTTGGATACAAAGCCGGCTAACTTTCTCGGTGCAATCTCGATTTCGCCGATCCGGGCGCCCACAGGAGCAAAGGCAGTTTTCATACCTACTCTGACATTCGGCGCACCGCAGACAACATCTGTCAGCTGTCCGTCACCAGCATCCACCTTCAGCAGGTGCAGCTTTTTGGAATCGGGATGGTTTTCCACAGATTTAATTTCTGCTGCAACAATACCGCTGATATCGGAGCCTTTGAAGAATATTTCATTTTCCACCTCTGCGGTAGAGAGTGAAAATCTGTGTATCAGGTCTACCTTATCCAGACCCTCCAGATCTACAAAATCGCAGATCCAATTCATTGATAAAAACATAGCTGTGTGCCTCCCTTATTCATCATCCGTGAACTGTGACAGCACTTTCAGGCTGCCGCTGTTCAGATCTCTGATATCCTTGATACCGTATTTCATCATTGCCAGTCTTGTCAGACCCAGACCAAACGCAAAGCCTGTATACTCATCCGGATCAATACCGCCCTCACGCAGTACATTCGGGTGAATCATGCCGCAGGGACACAGTTCCAGCCAGCCGCTGTGCTTACAGGATGGGCAGCCTTCACCGCCGCAGATCAGACAGCTGATATCCAGCTCAAACCCCGGCTCCACAAACGGGAAAAAGCCCGGACGCAGACGAACTCTGATATCCTTGCGGAACACCTCGGACAGCATGGTTTTCATGAAGTAGATCAGGTTGGAGATAGAGATATTCTTATCCACCATCATACCCTCCATCTGGAAGAAGGTATTTTCATGGCAGGCGTCTGTTGCCTCATTGCGGAAGCATCTGCCGGGGAAGATTGCCTTGATCGGCACACCCTTTTCCTTGAGAGCGGGACCGTACTTTCTGAGAATCGCATTCTGTGCCGCTGATGTCTGTGATTTCAGCAGCTGACCGTTTTCAAGATAATAGGTATCCTGCATATCTCTTGCGGGGTGGTGCTTCGGGATATTGACTGCTTCAAAGCATTCGTAGTCGGTCACAACCTCCGGATAATCCTCTACTGTGAAGCCCATGGATTTGAAGATGGTTTCACACTGTCTTTGTACCAGTGTGATCGGGTGGTAGGAGCCAAGCTCCTTTGGTGCGGGAGAGGAAATATCAAACTGCGGCATTGCAGCTATTTCCAGCTCTATCTGTTTTTTCCGCAGCTCCTGGGTTCTGGCTTCTATTTTTGTCATTGCCAGCTCCTTGAGCTTATTGACGTCAGCGCCGAAGGCCTTTTTCTGGTCGGCAGCCAGCTCCTTCATGCCCTTGAGCAGTGCTGTAATGCTGCCCTTTTTGCCCAGATACGCTACTCTCAGCCGATCCATTTCGGCAAGATCAGAAACGTCTGAAAGCTCCTTTTCCATTTTTTCTTTCAGTTGTAAAATTCTGTCATCCACTTTCTACTACCTCCATCATTTCTATTGGATTATTCTGATTGATCGGATGTAACAGTTATTTGCCGCACAACCGTGCTGTGCAGAAAAAAAGCCCTGTACAGCCCGAAAGCCATACAGGGACGAAAACGCATTTCCGTGGTACCACCCTGATTTTTGCAGCAATGCAAACACTCATTTCCAGCCTTAACGGAGCCATCCGTCACAGCCTACCGGACATACACCATATGTATCTGTCGTTCAGCCGTGCCGCTCGGAAGGGAACTTCACCACAGGCTCCAGTATGCGTCTTTCAGCCGCCGGACGCACTCTCTGTCAAAGGAAAATCCCACAGTTACTTTTCTTCGTCATTGCGTGTATACCTATTGTAACACACTCCGCTTTTTTTTTCAAGCCCCGTTGACTGTTCAGCTTCGGGGAATTTCCGTGGTTTCAGCTGCGGGGAATTTCCGTGGGGAAAACCTTTCTGGAGAAAGGTTCTTCCCCACACCCCTTTCCAAAGACTTTATCAATTATGATATAACTGTTACCTGACAGCTTGCCTGCTTGCCGTTATAAAGTGTAACCGTCACATTGGCTGTGCCGGGTCTGACCGCAGTAAATGTGCCTGAGCCTGTTGTATTCAGCATTCTGACAACAGAGCTGTTATCAGAGCTGAATTTAAACTCCGAACAACCGGTATCGGCTGCAATTTTTGCTGTTAACGTTGCCCGCTGTCCGGTTTTCAGCGTGATTGTCTTTTTATTCAGTTGCACCCATGTAGGCGCCTTCTTCACGGTAACGGCGCAGGATGCGGTTTTACCATTATATGTCGTGGCAGAAACATTTGCTTTACCGAGCTTCAATGCTTTGAACTGCGAAAACTGTTCGCCTTTCGTTCCACGGATAATGCTGTTATTATCGGAGCGGTAAATATTACTTTCAGAAGCGGTATTATAAGGCGTTTCCGCTGTAAAAAGATACATTTCTCCAAGTCCCAGCGTCAAAGTCTTTTTCGGCAGGCTTACACTGGCGGGCGCATTTTTAACCGTCAGATTACATCTGGCTGTTATGCCGTTTTTGCTTTTGGCAGTAATGACTGCCGTACCGGTGTTTTTGGCTGTTATCACGCCATCGCTGACAGATACAATACTGCTGTCAGAGGTTGACCATGTCAGGGTTTTATCTGCGCCGGATGGAATAACCGTTGCTGCCATTGTATACTTTTCGCCTTTTCCCAAGGTCAGCTTTGTTTTATACATTTTCACCTTTGTAACGCTGATCACAGGTTCCGTAACCGTTACCTTACAGGTCGCTGTTTTGCCGTTTGCTGTTTTTGCGGTGATAGTAGCTGTACCTGCGGCTCTGGCTGTCACTCTGCCGTCCGATACGGTTGCAACCCGTTCATCACTTGTAGACCATGTGACTGTCTTTTCCGCAGCGCTTGACGGCTGTATACTGGCTGTCAGGTTCACCGTCTTCCCTTTTTCCAGCGTACATGACGTCTTATTCAAGGAAATACCCGTGACCTCATCAATCGCCACAAAGGGCACGTTATGATTATTGGCGGATTTGTGTGCCGCAGAATTCCTGACACCATATACTACCAGGTCAGGACTTGTTATATTATGACATTCATCATCATCACTCACGTAATACACCACATCTGTTGTCACAGTAGAAGCCACATACATTTTCTTCAGATTGGGACAACTTCCGAAAGCACAGTAAAATACTTTTGGATTTCCTGATATAGATATTTCTTCCAGAGATACGCAATTAAAAAAAGACCATCCGCTTATAAAGGTTACAGTTGAAGGAATTACCACTTTTCTTAATGATTCGCACTCTTCGAAAGCAGATTTACCAATCTCTGTCAATGATGAAGGTAGATTAACACTGTTCAATTTTTTACACCCATGAAAAGCATCAAATCCTATTTCAGTTATAGACGATGGCAATGTAACACTTTCCAGCGAAACACAATTAAAAAACATGTACCCATGTACCTCAGTCCATCCATCCGGTATAACAACACTTTTCAGTGATGAGCAACCTGAAAACATATAATAACATTCACATTGTTTTTTTGGTAATTTAACGCTGACAAGCGAAGTACAGTTTTCAAAAACGCCATAATCTAAACTTTCTACACTATCAGGGATAGAGATCGTTTTTAACGCAGTAAAATTATGAAAGCCGCTCACACTCTTTACAGTATCCGGAATGGTAACTTTTTCGATCGTAGAATTTCCAGCAGATCCCGAAATAGAAACTGCCGTTACCTTTTCGCCGTACAACGTTGACGGAATGACAACCTGCTTTGCTGTTGTCTTGAATCCGGTAATAGTGATCGTACCATCATTGTTTTCGGATGTATAAAAATCATTCTCAACATCCGCTGCCTGCACTTCAACTCCGCTATCCATTACCTGTGGCATAACCGCTGCCGCACTCATCAGCATTGAAGCAGACAATACAGTTGCCATTGCCTGTCTGAAAAATTTTTTCATTTTCATAATTTGACCTCCTGTTTTCTTTTTTACAGAATTATACCTACAACACTTCTTCGACAAAACATAGTGTACATCCCGCTGAACATTATAATAATGAACAATTGCGAAAGTTTCTCATGTTTTTATCGTTAATTATATTATATGAAGTAATATTTCATTTGTCAAGGAAATATTAAATCATTTTATGAAATATTGTATCATTTTTTACTACAATAATATATCATTTATTGAAATGTTTGTTGATATTATAATGAAGTAACAGGTTGTACATAATAAGACTAACTAAACTTTACTCATGTACGCTTGCAAATTGCAATTTTAAGGGGTGTAAACCATGAAGAAAGAAATAAATATTATTCTCGGTAAACGTGTAAGAAATGCACGAAAACAAAAAGGGTATACCCGTGAAGAACTTGCCGAAAAGCTATCTGTCAGTACCCGGTTTCTGGCAACTGTGGAAAGCGGTGAAGCAGGTGTATCCATTTCAACACTCAAAAACATTGCGATACTGCTTGACACATCTGCCGATTATCTGCTGGGCATCGGCACCGAGCCTGATGATGACTTCTATAAACAGGCGGCTGTAAACAAAATATACGACATGGATACAAAATATCTCGTCAGCATAAACCGCATCCTCGACAACATTGACGATATCATACAAGCATAAACGGCATGATCTGTAATGTGAATCATGCCGTTTTTTATTGTTGTTACAGGAACAAGCCGATTTTTTTATGTCAGAGCTGCGCTGCATATTCTTTCCCCGAAATTTTGATAAAAAAGTTGACAACAAGGCTGCATGATGGTATATTATATAGTAAGGTTGGAAAACCGAATAATGTTAACCTGATAGAGGTGCGGTATTGCGTGTAATACAGTTGAGATTGCCGTGTTCACTGACGCTGTATGAATAGCCTTGCCGCCGAAAAGATTTTCTCCTACGGCGGAGGTTTCTTTGGTTGTGTGCCGCAGCGGTATATGACTGTCATCATATTCTGTGATGGAGAGCTATCGAAACATCCGCCTTGTGCGGATATATTCAGCTTTATCGTTTTCAGCGTGTGGTGGATCGGTGCTTGCCGGTCCGTTTTTTTACGCTGGGAGCAGATGTTATTTTAAAAGGAGAGAAAGAAATGGAAAAAAAGTATAATGTTGGTATCATCGGTGCAACCGGTATGGTTGGTCAGCGTTTCGCTACGCTGCTGGAGAATCATCCCTGGTTTAACGTAACCGTCCTTGCCGCAAGCGCAAGAAGTGCCGGCAAAACGTACAAAGAGGCTGCCGGTAACCGCTGGGCTATGACGGTTCCGATGCCCAAATCAATGGAAGATATGGTGATTGTGGATGCAGCAGATGTAGCTGCGGTCGCTTCTAAGGTAGATTTCGTATTCTGCGCAGTAGATATGAAAAAGGAAGACATCCGTGCGCTGGAAGAAGCTTATGCAAAGGCTGAATGTCCTGTTGTTTCCAATAACAGTGCCCACCGCTTCACTCCCGACGTACCTATGGTCATTCCGGAAATCAATGACAACCATCTGGCTATCATCGAGGCACAGAGAAAACGTCTTGGTACCAAAAAGGGCTTTGTTGCCGTTAAATCCAACTGCTCTCTCCAGAGCTACGTTCCCGCTGTCCACCCGCTGATGAAATACGGCGTGAAGAAGGTACTTGCCTGCACCTATCAGGCAATTTCCGGCGCCGGCAAGACTTTTGAAAGATGGCCCGAAATGGTGGATAACGTTATCCCCTATATCGGCGGCGAGGAAGAAAAAAGCGAGCAGGAGCCGCTCAAGATCTGGGGTACGATTGAAAACGGCGAGATCAAAAAGGCTGAAACACCTTCTATCACTGCACAGTGCATCCGTGTACCGGTTTCTGACGGACATACGGCTGCTGTATTTGTGGAGCTGGAAAACAACCCCGGCATCGAACAGATCATCAGCGACTGGGAAAACTACAGCGGCAAGCCGCAGGAGCTGAACCTGCCAAGCGCTCCGAAGCAGTTCCTCCACTATTTCAGAGAAAATGACAGACCGCAGATCAAGAGCGAGAGAAATCTGGAGGGCGGCATGGCTGTTTCTATCGGCAGACTCAGAGAGGATACACAGTACACCATTAAATTTGTTTGTATGTCACACAACACCCTCAGAGGTGCAGCAGGCGGCGCCGTTCTGCTGGCTGAGCTGCTTTGTGCAGAGGGTTACATGGACTGATAACTGCTTCTGTCACCCATTACTGTAATGAAACACAGAAGCTGTCGGGATCAGATATATATAATGTACGATTATGCAAGGAGGATACCATAATGGCTGACCATATTTTTACCGGTTCAGGCGTTGCAATTGTAACACCTATGAATAATGACGGCAGCGTCAATTATGACGAATACGGAAAGATCATTGATTTTCAGATCGAAAATGGTACAGATGCGATTATTGCCTGCGGCACAACAGGTGAATCGGCTACCATGGATGCCAAGGAGCATTGTGAAGTCATTGAATATACCATAAAAAGAGTCAATAAAAGAGTACCTGTTATCGCAGGTACCGGCAGCAATGATACGGCTTTTGCTGCCCAGCTGTCTGCCGAAGCAGAAAAGCTGGGTGCAGACGCTCTGCTGTCTGTCACCCCCTATTATAACAAAACATCCCAGGACGGTCTGATCCGTCACTACAACTATATTGCAGACAGGGTCAATATTCCGATCATCCTGTACAACGTTCCCTCCAGAACCGGCTGCAATATCAAGCCCGAAACCTATGCACAGCTGTGCAAACATCCCAATATCAAGGCAACCAAGGAAGCAAATGGTGATACCTCTGCGCTGGTACGCACTATGGCACTTTGCGGCGATAATCTGGATGTCTACAGCGGCGAGGACAGCCAGGCATTCGCTATCACAGCAATGGGCGGCTGCGGTGTCATCTCCGTATTTGCCAACATCTGTCCCAGAGAATGCCACGAACTGATCCAGAAGGCACTTGACGGCGATTTCAAGGGCAGCTTTGAAATGCAGAAAAAGTATATTGCACTGATGGATATGCTGTTTTCCGACGTCAACCCCATTCCGGTCAAGGCTGCTATGAACCTGCTGGGCTATCAGTGTGGTCCATGCAGACTGCCGCTTGCTCCCATGAGCGAAAGCGGACTGGCTGCACTGAAAAACTGTATGCAGTCCTACGGACTTATTCAATAATGAAACCAATTTCCCGCTTGCCCCACGGCTTGCGGGAATATTTCAAATTGCCGGCAACCGGCAAGAAATCTAAAACCAAGGAGCTGTGAAACCAATGACAAACATTATTCTATCAGGCTGTTCCGGCAAAATGGGCGCCAGTATCATTGCCTGCGCTGCCGCCAGAACAGACTGCCGCATTACGGCAGGTGTGGATATTATCGCACCCCAGCATACAGACTTTGCATATGCTGCCCGTTTCAGTGATTTGCCGGAAGGCGGCGATGTGATCGTAGATTTTTCCAATCCTGCTGTACTGAATGATCTGCTGGCATATGCGACAGACAAAAAGCTGCCCTGCGTTATCTGCACAACCGGCTACAGTGAGGAACAAAAGGCAAAAATCCGCAAGGCGTCAGAGAGCATTCCCATTTTTTATTCCGGTAATATGTCACTGGGCATCAATCTGATTATCGAGCTGGCAAAGAAGGCTGCCGCCGTATTCGGCGAGGATTTCGATGTAGAGATCGTAGAACAGCACCATAACCAGAAGCTGGATGCACCCAGCGGAACAGCACTGATGATTGCGGATGCTATTTCGGAGGTACGCACGGACGCCGAATATGTATATGACCGCCATGCCTACCGTAAAAAGCGGGAAAAGAAGGAAATCGGCATTCATTCTGTCCGGGGCGGCAACATTGTAGGCGAGCATGAGATTATTTTTGCCGGAACCGACGAGGTGCTCAAAATCAGTCACAGTGCCCGTTCCAAAACCGTATTTGCTGTCGGTGCGCTGAACGGCGCCATCTTTCTCAAGGATCAGCAGCCTGGTATGTATGATATGTCAGACCTTTTAGCATCCAGATAAGCACATACACCCTCAATTATTCAGTAAAGGAGCATGAACCATATGAACCCTACGATCACCACTTATGAGAATATTACGCTGATCACCCTGCAGAACATTCCGTCGGACATTGGATATATTGCCGATGTATTTGCGAAAATCGCCGCCATGGGAATTGACGTAGACATGATTTCCATTGCACCCTCACAAAGTAACGTCACCAGTGTATCCTTTACCCTGAATGATGATGATCTGATCAAGACGCTCAGTTACACTTCCAGTCTGGAGGACTGCAATGTAAATGTCAGCAGTGCCAACTGCAAAATCAGTATAGATGATGACGGAATGGTCAATTGCCCCGGCGTAGCAGCAAAGGTATTTGCTGCGGTTGCAAAGTCCAGAACAGAAATTCGTCTGATAACCACCAGTGAAACGCAGATTTCCATACTTGTCACCAGAGAAGATTACGATGCAGCCTGTGCTGCCCTGCAGGAAGCATTAGTTTAACCGGCACCGCCGGCGTGCCGCCGGTGTCACGCACTCTCAGTTAAAATCTGAGCCCGCCTGCTTTGGAGCTCCGCCCAGTGGCAAAGGCTTTGGCGAACAGCCCCGCAGCTTTTGTATCGGCATTCGCCGAACCTGCTATTATGACAGCCGCTGGTTGGTAGACCAAAGAGGAAGACCACAAGAGGGCGCCGAGCCGGCGCTCCCGATGCTCTCGGTCGAATCTTTTG
>CACZSU010000095.1 GCA_902783855.1 uncultured Ruminococcus sp. | reverse complement strand
TGCAACACTTCATAAGCTGACCCGACTTAAGGTTTTGAATTGCAGTATAGATGAGAATAAAAGATATACATATCAATTTGCGGTTACTCCTGAGGATCACCCAGTCTTTTTTTGTTAAGGCGGCATGAGAATAAGAAAACAAAGTGCTTCCGGGTTTGCTCGAGTGGAGCAGTTTCGGAGGCACTTTTTATTCTGTAGATTAATTCTTCATAGGTTTATGTATTCTCAACATGGAAAAAATCATATGCGGTCTTATCAAGCTGTGCAGCAATTACACGGAAATCAACATTAAGATCGAGCGTTTTTGCCCCGATTATATTACCGCCAATATTAACTGTTCCGTCCGGTGTGATCGGCTCATCGGTTCTGGCATAGAGAAGAATTCCTCCGACATTTCCGGTATGGTTTGCATCCTGATTCTTTACATAGGAGAGGATCTGATAGACATTGCTGGAGTGCAGTGTATATTTATCAAACCTGTTTTGAAGTGTTTTCCCATAGTATTTCGCATCAATGATCAGAATACGCTCATGCTGACGAAGAGTTATATCCGTCTGCATCACAGGCAGGAACTGTATTAACGGGGCGTTGGCATCCCCGACAATATCCCACTTTATCTGTGCGGCTCTGACTTCAGAAAGATAAGTATGATGTTCTTTGTAATACTCCAGAATAAATCTTTCATACAAACGATTCATATGCTCATCTGAAAAAGATACAACCTTAAATTCACCTTCGGATGTGTTTTGCAGCATTCCGTCAAGCACGAAATAGCAGACATTAAGCAAAAGCTCGTAGTTTCTGTTATTACGCTGGAAAAGCATTCTTCCCCACGGAATCATTGTTGGTTCCAGAATATCAATACCGTCAAAAAACACCAGTATCTTTTTTAGTGCGATTTTGCGTTCAATATCTACACCTTCTGTTTTCAGAAGATATTGCATAGTGGTTTTCAGAATCTGATTATACAGGTTATTTTCAGAAAGTTCGTCAAACTCACAGCTCAGTTTATTTTTATGCTGTATCCTGTTTGAAATTGTGCCAGAAATATCAAGCTTTCCCCGCATTACGGACAATGATTCGTTTTTGGTGACATATGTCCGATACAGGCCCTGTTTCAGTTGTCTGGATACACCCTTTGCGAGGATCTCAGCAAAAAGATCCTCAATTTTTTCGAAGGTTTCTGATCCTACTTCCTCATAATTCGATTGTCTTAATATCTGAAAGGCATAGGTCAGCATATAGTAGATATTTTTTATGTAAATGCTTTTGTCCTTAGTCATCAAAAACACCACGCAGATTGTTTTCCCAGTAAGACAGCTTTTTAGGTTCATCAAACCAATATTCGCTGAGTGTAGGAAGAATGTCAAATTCAACAACAGATCGCAGCCATTCATCAGTACATCCAAGAACCTCTCTGCCGCAGAAATAACTGTGACCAATCTGGAATCCTTTTCCCAGAGCTTTATCTTCCAGGATTTCTTTGTTCAGCTGCTTTATACGGATTATCAGTTCATTGAAGGTTTCGCTATTAAGACTTTCCTGATATTTTATAAATCCTTCGGAACTAAATCCCGGTTCCATTTCAAAGAAACTGAATCTGCGTCTGAGGGCATAATCAATCATTGCGAGACTGCGGTCAGCTGTATTCATCATTCCAATGATATAAAGGTTTTCCGGTACAAAGAATTTCATACCACTGTAGGATAGAGTTATTTGTGTTCCACGGTAATCCTTGTCTATCAGCATAAGTAATTCACCGAATATCTTACTCAGATTTCCACGATTTATCTCATCAATTATGAAGAAAAAATCCTGTTCCGGATGATTTGCTGCTAATTGGCAAAAACGATAGAAAATCCCTTCGCTCAACTTGAATTCCGCACCGTTCGGACGGTATCCCATAACAAAGTCTTCATAGGAATAATTCTGATGAAACTGAACCATCTCGATCCTGTTTTCATCTTCTTCACCCATCATTGCGTAAGCCAGCTTTTTAGCAGTGAATGTCTTTCCGACACCGGGTGCTCCCTGGAATATGATGTTTTTCTTCAGCTTCAACTGATTTACAAGAACATCAAAACGATTTGCATCCATATAAACCTTGCTAAGGAAATCCTCCTTCGTATAGGGCGGATTGACCGCATCGGGCTGTTTGACCGGATTTTCTTCACGAATAATGTCCATTATGAAGTCATATTCGCCTTTTGTCAATTTAAAGAGACTGCCGTTCGGCTGCACAAAGAATTCCATTTTTGCCAGCTCAGGAGCTTCCTTCAAAACAGAGTATTCAATGGGAACCGAGAGACCCTCCGTCTTTGAAAAATAGATCATTTTGCCGTCATTTTCCTGTGTTATTTGTCCTATCGCTACGACCTTTTTGACAGGGTTTGCTTCATATCCGATAAGTATGTCTCCAGATCTGACATCCAGAAAGTTCTGAAACACACGACGCTTATTGCCGTTTTCATTGTATAATGTATAGCTCTGTTCTTCACCTATGCGAATACTTGAGAAACTCCATATTTTTGGATTAGCTGTCAGCCACCAGTATCCACGTGAATCTGTATCTTGCTCCTCTGTTACATAGAGCTGTACTGAGCTTAGATCGATCTGATCAATGGCGGTACTCAGTTCATCACGAATCCGCCATATGAATACACCTTCATCCTCTTTGCCGGCAGGTTTTCCTGTAAAAAGAATAGGCCACCAGCATTCTTCACCAGGACGAAGCTCCACAATGTGCAATTCCTTCTTGTCAGCAACTCTTTTTGCAAGAGCAGAAGAACCTGTATTATAAAAGTTGACATTTTCTCCGTATTTGACAGAAAGCTGTGAACAGGTAGCCTGTCCGCCGTAATCCTTCAATCGTTTAATGATCTGTAGACT
>CACZSU010000094.1 GCA_902783855.1 uncultured Ruminococcus sp. | reverse complement strand
CTATTATACCAAAAAAGCAACCGACTTCCAAGTATCAACTCGGAGGTCGGTTGGCTTTTTTCTTGGGACTTTTTTCACAGCCCCTTTTCCCCAGGAGAAACCTGCGGGACTGAAATCACAGGATACAGGCAAAAAATTATCCGGCACTGCCGGTCACGATAAGGTGAACCGACAATGCCGGACGGAGGTTGATATATGAAGATGCTAACGTATTATCAAAGTAAATCCTATCAGAATCTGCCTCTGAATCCGCCAAAGTTATTGTTGGTACCATTGGAGCCATTCATGTTATTCATAGCACCTCTGCCTCCCATGCCGCCTCTGCCGCCCATCATGGACTGGGGAATGGAATCTACCTGTGTACCGTTAATGATAATGGTACCGCCGTTGTACTGGGCTGTTCCGTCATAGTCAAAGGAGGACATCTGAGCAGTAATATTGATGGTACCGCCGTTGACGATAATATTACCGTTGGCGTCAACTGCATCTGTATCGCCCTGTCCCATCACGATGGTGGTATTGCCGCCGTTGAATTCAACGGTAGGAGTACCCAGGCTTCTGCTCTTCTGGGAAGCGTTGATACCGTCATCGGAGGAAGTGATCTGAATCGTACCGTCATTGATCTGGACGTAGGTAGCTTCAATTCCTTCGGGCGCATTAATGGTAAAGCTGCCGCCGTCAATCTGGACTACAGTGGTTGCCTGTACGCCGTCACTGCCGGCTCTGAGGTTGAACTGACCGCTGCGGATATAGACCCATCCTACTGTATCATCGTCTTCATTTTCACTATGGAAAGCGTCCTTGGACGTATTGATCTCAAAGCTGCCGTCGTATACAGCGATGGAATCATTGGCTTCAACAGCATCCTTTGCACAGGTAATCTTGTAGGTGCCGCCAGTGATTTTGATATCATCCTTGCCGGAAATACCGTTGCCGTTGTTTGACGTTATATTGAGTGTACCGGTTCCGTTGAGTACCAGGTCATCCTTAGAGAAGATAACAGCATCTGTATTGGTATCGCCGTCTGCACGGAAGGTACCGGTAACCGAAAGGGTATTGACCGAACTGGTGGTTGTAACGAAGCATTTGTCTGCGGATACAACATAGATAACCGGGAAGTTGTCGTTGGTGATGGTGGCTCCGTCAAGAACGATCTGAACCTTTGACTGCTTGTCAGCCTCTACACGAATAGTAAAATTGGAGGCGGAGCCTTTGAGAATGTAGATACCTTCTTCGCTGATGGTAACGGTTTTGTTGTCGGCTGCCTGAATGGTTGCTGAGCCAGTCAGGTCAAGGGATTGGGTAAGGTCACGCTTTGAAAACAGATCGGTGGTATCCAGCTTGCCGCTTGTATTGGGTGTGTAGGATGAAACAGATGTTCCTGCTGCCGGATTGGCTTCTTTCAGTGTAGAACCCGTCTGGGCATTGTTGGATGTGGAGTTGCTGGTGTTGGCAGTATTGGTGTTGCCGGATGTGCCATTATTGGCAGTATTGCTGGTTGTACCGGATTGTTTGGCTGAACTGTCAACAGTGGAGCTTTTGGCAGTTGTCTTTGATTTACTGTCAGCGGTACTGGTGTTTTTGCTGGTATCAGAGGATGTGCTGGTATCTGACTTGCTGGTTTCTGAATCCTCAGACCCTGAAACGTCAGATTCATCCGTTTCCTCCTCGGTAATAACAACACCCGCATTGGTTTCCTCGGATACCTGTCCATCGTCTGTTGCCGTATCTATGCTGGATGTGACAACGCTTTTTGCAGCCATTGTATTGGCTTCTGTGGTTTCGGATGCCTGGCTGCAGGCTGCCAGTGAGCAGATCAGTAAAGATGCGATAACTATAGTAAGTGTTCTTTTTAACATAATGATAACCTCCTTGAATGTCTGCGGCTTTCCCTTTGGAAAGAACCTGTGTTTGTTTGGTATGACTGTATTATATGCATCCTTCTTGGAAACTGTATGGAAGAAATGAGGAATCTTTGTGGAATTTGTGAAGCACAGACTAAATCCAGCACCCATAATGCACTGCTTGACAGAAAAGACGCAAGTAAAACAGACGCAGATTATTCAGTGGTTTCTTTAGTAAAAAGCCGGCAATACTCCGTCACATTTTCAGGAGCATTGCCGTTAATGATTGTATAGTGCAGTCAGCTACTGTACGGGTCACTATCTGTTTCATCAGGACTTTGGTAATAATCAAACAGAGGTTCTGTGTGCTTTTCATGAGGCGGCAGAATGCCGGATTGCCTTGTCTGTTCGTGTCTATAATTATTATCCATATATTCTTCGGTAGTCTGGATATGTCCGAATTTCATGTAGCGTATGATAAAAATCATCACGGCACCAAGGACAAAGAAAACAGCGGCTGCCGATGCCGCAGCTGTCAGAATCTGATAAACATACGGACCGTAATAATAATCAGACGGCCGTCTGGGGTCATAGTGGATGGTGATAACAGAGCCTTTACTGAGTTTTTTTTCATAGCCGCGCACGGTGGCTTCATAGGTCTGCCCTTCCACTTCATACGTACAACGCAAATCGACCCTTGTGAATGAATAACCCCCATTGGCTTTGCGGTTATGTACAACAGAAGAGCCCTCGACCACTGCCGGCACAGAAGGATAAGAATTTGTCACACTCTGTTTGTAAAGCAGGATAAACGGCTGGCTCATAAAAAACAAAATCACCACACTAAACAAAATAATCAAAATCATACCGATTGGTTGGTGATATTTACTCAAAAAAGGAATGCGGTCAATTTGACGGTCAATAGAGATTTTGCCGTCCACTACGCTTGCCTGTGCATCATTCGGGTCATAACCTATTTCACTCATATTTTACCTCCTATTTACGGTCACCGCATCAAGTCCGGTGCATCTATCAGCATTATATCACACTGCCTCGTCCCCGTCAACCTACTTGGCGCCGGCGTCACTGCGCCGAGCCGGCGCTCCCTGAACGCGTCAGTCGCTGCGCCGGCGTGCCGCCGGTGTCACTGCTCTCGTTCGTATTCCTTGACCCTT
>CACZSU010000093.1 GCA_902783855.1 uncultured Ruminococcus sp. | reverse complement strand
GTAGATTTTAATCAGAAATTCGGAAAAGAAGGCTTGACCTTTGATGATGTTCTGTTGATTCCGGGTGAATCCAATGTCCAGCCGAAGGATGTTGACATCAGCACACATCTGACCAAAAAAATCAAGCTCAATACACCGCTTATGACAGCCGCTATGGATACTGTCACGGAAACCAGTATGGCGATTGCCATTGCCAGAGAGGGTGGTATTGGTATCATCCACAAGAATATGTCCATCGAACAGCAGGCAGATGCAGTAGATCGTGTGAAAAGATCAGAAAACGGTGTTATCGTAAATCCGTTTTATCTGACGCCTGCACATTATGTCAATGATGCCAATAAGCTGATGGCGAAATATAAGATTTCTGGTGTTCCGATCTGTGAGGAAGGCAAGCTGGTGGGCATTATCACAAACCGTGATCTTCGTTTTATGGATGAAAGCGATTACAGCCTGCGGATTGCAGATGTCATGACCAGAGAGAATCTGGTTACGGCTGCTGTCGGCACAACGCTGCAGCAGGCACAAGCTATTCTGAAAACACATAAGATCGAAAAGCTGCCCCTGGTTGATGATAACGGGTTCCTCAAGGGACTGATCACCATCAAGGATATCGAAAAGTCCGTACAGTACCCCAACAGCGCCAGAGATACCAACGGCAGACTTCTGTGCGGTGCAGCTATCGGCGGAACGCCGGATGTACTGGAAAGAGTAGAGGAACTGGTAAAAGCACAAGTTGATGTACTGGTACTTGATTCAGCACACGGTCATAATAATAATATCATCAATTCCGTTGCCAGAGTGAAAAAGGCATTCCCGGATGTACAGCTGATTGCCGGCAATATTGCTACCGCAGAAGCTGCAAAGGCTCTGATTGACGCAGGTGCAGACTGCGTGAAGGTAGGTATCGGTCCCGGATCCATCTGTACCACCAGAATTGTAGCAGGTATCGGCGTACCGCAGATCACTGCTATTTATGATGCTGCCTATGAGGCATCCAAGCATGACATTCCGGTTATCGCAGACGGCGGTGTGAAATATTCCGGTGATATCGTAAAAGCACTTGCTGCGGGCGGCAGCGTTGTCATGATTGGTTCCCTAGTAGCAGGCTGTGAAGAATCTCCCGGAGATAAGGAAATCTATCAGGGAAGACAGTTCAAGGTATACCGCGGCATGGGCAGTCTTGGCGCAATGGGCAGAGGCAGCGCAGACCGTTATTTCCAGTCCGGCAATAAAAAACTCGTTCCCGAAGGTGTAGAAGGCCGTGTACCTTACAAGGGACCGCTGTCTGACACGATTTATCAGCTGATGGGCGGACTTCGTGCAGGCATGGGCTATACTGGCTGTGCAACCATTCAGGAGCTGCATGATAAAGCCCGCTTCGTCAGAATCACGGGTGCCGGTCTGAAGGAAAGCCATCCCCATGACATCCAGATCACCAAAGAAGCTCCCAACTATTCCTATAATGGCTGACAGGAAGCCAGGAATTTTCCTGATTCCCCATTTATGCAAGAAAGATACCGCTTTGTGAGCTTTCACAGAGCGGTATTGTTTTTTTGAAAGGAGAACTGCCATGCCGCCAAAAATCAGATATTCCAGGGAAAGCATTATAGAAGCCGCCTTTGAGGTAGTACGAGCGGATGGGGAAGAACACCTGAACGCACGGACGGTGGCTCGCCGGCTGGGTTGCTCTACCCAACCGGTTCTGTACCATTTTGCTGATATGAAGGAGCTGAAAAAAGAAGTCTGTGTGCGGGCAGATGACTTTCATACAGAATATATTACCCGGATCAGCGGTACTGTCAAGGATATGATGCTGAATATCGGCATACGCTACATTCGGTTTGCCGTAGAGGAAAAGCATCTGTTCCGGATGTTATTTCAATCCGACTATATGGAAGGCAATATGCTGACCGATCTCATCGGCTCAGAGGAACAATCGCCTGTCGTACAGCTGCTGATGGAATCCCTGCACCTGAGTGCCGCAGAAAGCAAACAGGTATTTCTTCTGGTGCTGATGTTTGCCCACGGTTTCGCATCCACATATGCTGACAATGACCTTCCTTTTGATGAAACTTTTGTTCAGCAGCAATTAAAGCTGTCCGTCCAGGGCGCTCTGCTCGCCGTAAAAAATCAGAACTTACCCAGATAGCTTCGTTAACACGAGGCTTTCTTTTTTGTCATATTGTAAGAAGCAAAAAATTTGTTTTTTTATGAAAAGAGGGGCGGGGGTCCGGTGAACACCTCTGCCGCAGGCAGAAGAACTGACCGAGCCGGCAGGCGAGAAGGGGAAGCGCTGGCAAAATTGATTTCCGTGGCTATAGTAGGGATGGTGGTTGATAAATATGGGGAAATCTGGTATAATGGGGCTATCTCAGACAGGGAGTGTGATAATTGTGCCTGAATTACTGTTTTGTACGGAACGATTACTGATCAGGGAATATCACAAAAAGGATATTGACAGCTTTCTGCAGGTTGTGCGGCAGCCGGAGCTTTACCATACCACATACGGTATTCCCAGAGAATACACCAAAAGAAGGGCAAAGCAATGGCTTCGTTTTATTCATAACAATATAAGATATATGCTTAGTTACGAATTCGGTATGTTTCTTAAAGAAAATGAACAGTATATCGGCAACGTTGGTCTGATCAATGTCAGCAAGGATCATAATCATGCTGATATCTCCTATTACATTGATACCAATTATCGTAACAGAGGATATACAACCGAAGCCGCCAGAGAAATGCTCCGATTCGGATTTGAAGTAATGGGATTTGAAAAAATCTCCGGTCTTTGCATGAGCATCAATACGCCCTCCCGCAGAGTTATGGAAAAAATAGGGATGCAATTTGAAGGAACATTGCGAAAAGATCTGCTCAAAGATGGCATTTATTACGATATGGATCATCTGTCTATCCTGAAAGAGGAGTATTTTACAAATAGTAAAGTGGTTAATCCACTTAGTTTTCAACATTGAAATGTTGAAAGTGTTTAAAACATTGTACGGATTGTAATTTTCGGATAAGATATTACAAAAAAATATGGCTTGCTTTTTTTTTAAATACCATATATTGTGGTTAATTGTCAGTTTTTATCGAATAAAGCAATATATGTATTTTAACAAGCCGGTTGATAAGTTTTCCACTTTTTCAACATTTTCGTGTTGAAAAATGTTTAATTCAGATTTAGAATTATTTTTTGTTATTTATTACGATTTGTAAAATTTAAAATTCAACTGTTTTTTATATTCAGATTGTAAAATTATTTTATATAATACAAATTGTATATTATTTTTAATGTTTTTTTAATAAATTCCCTTGACAAAGTATCTGATATGTAATATAATAATAAAGCTGATTGTTACAGAACTTATATGGCGGTATAGCTCAGCTGGCTAGAGCATTCGGTTCATACCCGGAGTGTCGTAGGTTCAAGTCCCACTACCGCTACCACGGCACAGTGCCGGAAACACTGATTGTATTCGGCACTGTGTTTTATAAATGCGATAATCAGCTATACATATGGCCCGGTGGTCAAGCGGTTAAGACACCGCCCTTTCACGGCGGTAACACGGGTTCGATTCCCGTCCGGGTCAGTCATTTGTTTGAAACAAGCAGGAACATGGTTTCCTGCTTGTTTTTTTGCCATTTTATACGAAGCGCTTACTTTTTTTTGAACATACTACTATTTTTAAAGGGATTTGCATAGATATAAAAAAATATTATAATACCTATTGACAATATAGGAAATATATGTTATACTCAATTCATACCAAACATATAGGTATTAAATTTTAAACAAGGGGAAGAAACTATGAAGCTTGTCCTGACAGCCTTGCGGCATAACTTCCGCAACGGACGAATGTGATATCCTTTTCTGACACGATAGGGGAGAGTATCCCCATAACTACATTCAAAATAATTGTAATCAAGAAAGGATCATCATCATGAGTAATCAATCATATAAATTTGAAACCTTACAGCTGCACGTAGGACAGGAACAGGCAGATCCCGCAACGGATTCCAGAGCCGTTCCGATTTATGCAACTACTTCTTATGTTTTCCATAATTCACAGCACGCTGCTGACCGCTTCGGTCTGCGTGATGCAGGCAATATCTACGGCAGACTGACCAATTCCACGCAGGATGTTTTTGAAAAAAGAATTGCAGCCCTAGAAGGCGGTGTTGCTGCTCTGGCAGTCGCTTCCGGTGCAGCAGCTATCACGTACACAATTCAGGCACTTGCACAGGCAGGCGACCATATTGTTGCACAGAAAACTATTTACGGCGGCAGCTACAATCTGCTGGCACATACACTGCCTCAGTTCGGTATACAAACCACCTTTGTTGATGCCCACAATCTGAGTGAACTGGAAGATGCCATTCAGGATAATACCAAGGCGATTTATCTTGAAACACTCGGCAATCCTAACAGCGATATTCCGGATATTGATGCCATTGCTGCCATTGCTCATGCGCACGGACTACCTGTTGTAGTGGACAATACCTTTGGCACCCCCTTCCTGATTCGTCCCATCGAACACGGTGCAGATATTGTTGTTCATTCCGCTACAAAATTTATCGGTGGTCATGGTACAACACTAGGCGGTATTATTGTGGATAGCGGCAAATTTGACTGGAAGGCTTCCGGTAAATATGCACCAATTGCTGCTCCCAATCCCAGCTATCATGGCATTTCCTTTGCAGATGCTGTAGGTGCTGCTGCATTTGTAACGTATATCAGAGCTATTCTGCTGCGTGACGAAGGCGCTGCTATTTCACCGTTTGCTGCTTTTCTGCTGCTGCAGGGAACAGAAACCCTTTCACTCCGTCTGGAGCGTCATGCTGAAAATACGAAAAAGGTAATCGAATATCTGGCAGACAGTCCCTATGTTACCAAGATCAATCATCCTTCCTTGCCCGATCATCCTGATCATGCATTGTACGAGAAGTATTTCCCGAACGGCGGCGGCAGCATCTTTACATTTGAAATCAAAGGCGGTCAGAAGGAAGCTCATGCCTTTATCGACAATCTGAAAATTTTCTCGCTGCTTGCCAATGTTGCTGATGTCAAGTCGCTGGTTATTCATCCGGCAACTACTACGCATTCACAGCTTACCGATGAAGAATTGCTGGATCAAGGTATTACACAGAGTACAATCCGTCTTTCTATTGGTACAGAGCATATTGATGATATTATTGCCGATCTCGATCAGGCATTCAAGAGCGTATTCTAAAGAATTAATAAACCATTTTTTTGCCATACTCCTTCGTATCGGATTCTTGCCATTTCCGATTGTCATTCAGGCACCGACAGATTCAGACCACTCTGTCGGCGCCTTTTTGTTTATATCTATAAATGTAATAATATTGTAACTGATTTTTTTTAATTATTTTTACCCAAAAAATATAATTTGTGCTATAATATGAGTTGGTAAATAAGCATACAGGGAGGTGGATAGAATTTGCAGGAAAAATATGATTTTATAACAATCAATTTTTTCCCTTTAGTTGGTCTTGCATTTTTGATGTTTTTTCTTTGGAGAAACTCCCATCTTGAAAAAAAGGTGCGCAACAGCTTTTATACGCTTTCTGCATTGTTCTGTATTGAACTCATGATCTATAATATAGAACTGTATCTTTCTTCTGTTCATACCGGATACACGTTTCTATTGACATTGACAACTGCCATGGGGTATTCCATCCGACCGGTGATGATGTATTACTTTATTAAAATCGTACTAAGAAATGATCAACGAAAACGAATTCAAATTCCACTGATGATTCCTGCTATTATTAACGTTGTCTTTGCTTTTTCTCCGTTTTTTACCAACTTGGTATTTTACTATGATCAGTATAACGGATTCCACAGGGGACCGCTGGGATGGATGACACACGTCATTATTATCATCTATATCTGGTTCCTGATTATGATGTCATTCACCGTGCTGAACAAGAAAAATTCTTTTGAAAGATGGATTATTCTATTGATCGCTTTAACTGTCGTTGTCGGAAGTATAGCTGAAATCGGTTTTCACCGGAGCGTCGTACTCCGCTCTTTGACTGTTGGCTGTCTGATTTTCTACTATATGTTCTTCCAGTCCGAGCGGTATCAGGACGATATCATTGGCAAACACATTGAACAGGTACAAATGTCTGAACGGCTCACACTGCAGATGGTAACAGCACTGGCAAGAACGGTAGATGCAAAGGATTCCTATACCAATGGTCATTCTCAGCGGGTAGCGGATTATTCCAAAGAAATTGCCAAAAGACTCAATAAGGACGAAGCCTTTCAGCGGGAAATTTATTATATGGGATTGCTGCATGATATCGGGAAAATCGGTGTACCGGATTACATTATCAATAAAACCGATAAACTGACGGATGAGGAGTTCTCTACCATCAAATCGCATCCGGAAATCGGTGCAGAGGTACTGCAGGATATAACAGAAATGCCCAACCTCTATTATGGTGCAAGATGGCACCATGAGAGATACGATGGTACCGGCTATCCCGATGGTCTGCGAGGTGACCAGATTCCGATTGAAGCCAGAATTATTGCTGTCGCAGATGTCTATGATGCTATGACCTCCAAAAGGAGCTATCGTGATGTATTGCCGCAAGCTGTTGTGCGGGCAGAGCTTGAACGAGCCAAGCGTACACAGCTCGATCCATTTATGGCAAATATCATGCTGGAAATGATGGACGAAGATCCTGATTATCAGATGAAGGAACATACCGATAAGCGCTTTGGATATGAAATGGAAGATGATGATCCCCCTGAAGCATTAAAAACAGCTCGGTCTTGAAAGCTGATTCAGACTGAGCTGTTTTTTTTATTATGTATTGCTTTGTAAAGTGGAATTAGGAGTTAGGAACTAGGATTTTACAAAACAGCCCCGCAGCTTCTGTATCGGCATTCGCCGGTCAGGCTATTATGACAAGGGGTAGTTGGTAGACCAAAGGTGGGAACCACAAGAGGGCTTGCGCCCTCTTAAGGTTCCCCCCTTTGGAAATCTCCCCTCCTTAACTCCCTGCTGCCATCCGCCCGCCTATTGTCCTTGCGGACGATAGACGGGCTACTTCCTGCGCCCAGTCACGCTGCGGTGCCCCGTCTTCGCCGGTGCGTCCTTGCTTACAACATTTCAGAGGGTACTTTACAGTAACAGGGATAGTTTTTTTCTCTCAGTACGGTTTTAGTTTATAACAGTTCTGCTTTGAATTGGCGAGCTGCTATATGCATCCCGATGCCATTGTAAGTAGCAAAATTTCGTTTTTTCAGGAAGGGTTATCCCCAGTGTAGCTAATTACAGTAATTTTTCCATGACGTAATCGTTCATATAATAGCCGTGACCGATGGGATTATCTTCTTCCGCTATTTTGCGGAATCCCATTTTTTCATAGGCTGCAATGCTGTTATCATTATGGCGGTTCACATTCAGGAAGATACTGTTTCTGCCGGCTTTTTGTGTCTGATCGGCAATAAACGCAATACTGTCCCGTGCAAGATGACGGTTGCGGTAATCACGATGGATATACAGCTTACTGAGATAGGTTTTGCCGTCCCGTGGATAATAGCCGAAAAATCCTGCTCTCACACCGTTCTGCAGTACAAAATAATAATGGTAACCATGACCGAGCTGATCCCGTATTGCCTGGGGTGACTGAAATTTTTCTATCATATAATCATTCTGTTCTGCCCCCAGAATGGGATCATAATGTTCCTTTACAATAGCAGATGCCAGGTCGGACAGCGCGTTAATGGTTGTTTCTGTAACTTTTTCAAATTCTGTCATGTTATATGCCTTCTTTATCAGATACTGTCCCGATATCATGCAAAAGCTGATACGGGACAGTGATTCCTTTATTCTTCTTCAATTGTTTCGATTTTCTCTGCTTCTTCAGGCAGATCATCCGTCTGCATTTCGCTGTTATCGTCAGGATCATCATGGGGCGCACGGGCAATAGTAGCTACCTTGCTGTCATCCATCGTTTTCATGACAATGACACCCTTGGAGGTTCTGGAGCAAATACGGATAGAAGATGCTTCAATCCGGATAATAACACCGTTATCCGATATGATAATAATATCATCATCCATATCCACTGCCTTGATAGCGGCTACCTTACCATATTTTTCCGTATGATAGTTCTTGATACCATAGCCGCCACGGGACTGAATACGATAATCCGACTGGTTAGACAGTCTGCCATAACCTGTTTCCGATACTGTCAGGATCAATGCGCCCTCACGCAGTACCGACATACCGATCACACTGTCATTTTCCCGCAGCGTCAATGCCTTGACACCTCTCGCACTTCTGCTCATAGGACGCACATCCGTTTCCTTGAAACGGATTGCCATACCATTTCTGGTGGCTGCCAGCAGTTCATTATGTCCGTCCGTCAGACGTACCCATGTCAGTTCATCGTCCTCGTCCAATGCAATAGCATTCAGACCGCCTTTGCGGTTGGTATAAAATTCCTTTGTAGCCGTCCTTTTGATAATGCCTTTTTTGGTGATCATGACAAGGTACATATCCTCGTCACCCTTTTCGGGAACCTTGATCATGGAGGTTACTTTTTCATCACCCGAAAGGGGGAGGAGGTTATTGATATTCATACCCTTGGAGGTACGGGATCCTTCGGGAATTTCATAGCATTTCAGCCGATAAACCCGTCCCAAATTTGTAAAGAACAGCACATAATCATGTGTGCCTATGACAAACATATCGGTTGCCACATCCTCATCCCGGCGGTTCATACCGCTGATACCTCTGCCGCCTCTGCGCTGGGTATGGTATGTATCCATTTTCTGGCGCTTGACATACCCCAAATTCGTCATCGTTACAACACAGTCTTCATACGGAATCAGGTCTTCTATATCCACCTCACCGCTGACCATTGCGATCTCAGTTCGTCTTTCATCGCTGAATTTTCTTTTAATGACATTCAGCTCACTTTTAATGATCCCCAGCAGTCTTTCGCCATTCTGGAGAATATCTTTATAATCTGCGATTTTTTCCAGCAATCCTGCCAGCTCTTCTTCAATTTTTTCTCTTTCCAGACCGGAAAGCTGTCCCAGACGCATCGCCACAATTGCCTGCGTCTGTGGTTCATCCAGTCCGAAGCGTTCAGACAGACGCTGTTTAGCAGTAGGCTGATCTTTAGAAGAACGGATAATGCGGATAACCTCATCAATAAAGTCAATGGCTATTTTCAAGCCCTCTAAAATATGCGCTCTTTCTTCCGCCTTTTTCAGATCAAAAACGGTTCTTCTGGTAATGATTTCTACCTGGAAGTCAATATAGTTTTGAAGAATATCCTTCAGATTCAGAATTTTCGGCACGCCGTTGACGATTGCCAGCATAATAATACCAAAGGTAACCTGCATCTGAGAAAATTTATACAGATTATTCAGCACAATCTGTGGAGATGCTTCCCGTTTGACGCTGATCTCAATATGCATACCATTTCTGTCAGAATGATCTTCTATATTGGTAATACCGTCAATCTTCTTATTCTTCGCCATATCAGCAATGCTGGTGACCAGCTCTGCCTTATTGACCTGATAGGGGATTTCAGTTACGACAATTTTGAATCTGCCATTTTTTTCCTCCACAATCTCTGCTTTGGCACGAACCGTAATTTTGGCACGTCCTGTTGCATAGGCAGCACGGATACCGCTTTTTCCCATAATGATGCCACCGGTAGGAAAATCCGGACCCTTGATATACTGCATCATTTCGTCAAGGCTTGCATCCGGGTGATCAATCACATAATCTACCGCATCAATGACCTCTCCTAAATTATGCGGCGGAATATTGGTTGCCATACCGACTGCAATACCCTTGGAACCATTAACCAGCAGATTCGGAAAACGGGAGGGAAGTACAGACGGCTCCTTCCGGCTGTCATCATAGTTCGGTATAAAATCGACTGTTTCCTTATCAATATCCGTCAGCATTTCTACGGACATTTTGCTCATTCTGGCTTCTGTATAACGATAAGCAGCCGGCGGGTCGCCGTCTACGGAACCGAAGTTGCCGTGACCATCCACCAGCGTATACCGCATGGAAAAATCCTGTGCTAATCTGACCAATGCATCATAAACCGAACTGTCACCGTGGGGATGGTAACGGCCCAGCACATTACCGACCGTTGTTGCACACTTCTTATAGGGTTTATCGGGAGTCAGGTTATCCTCATACTGAGAATAAAGGATCCTTCTGTGTACAGGCTTGAGTCCGTCCCGCACATCCGGCAATGCTCTCGATACAATAACCGACATGGAATAATCCAGAAATGATTTTTTCATTTCCTTTTCGATATCCACATCTATGATCTTGGTATTTGACAATGCTTCCTGTATATCCAAAATTGACACCTCTCTCGGAGCTTTCAATAATAATTACTTGTTTAATGACGGCATCTCCTCAATGACCCGTCCGGGAATATAAATAAATTCTTCCTGATCCAGAAAGATAAATAACGTTTTCTTTGCCTGATAAATTTTATATACATACTCTCTGGGCACAGAGATCCGATGCAGCTCATCGCTCACCGTAATACTTTCTGCATTGATACAGATTGTTTTGGAATTGATATCCTTCTGATGATACCGGTAATAGCTTGCTGCACTGCCGGCTATAAAGAACGGCTTGATCACATCATAATACGAAAGAATCAACAATCCGGCTGCAATCAGCAGCAGCCAGCAGATCATTTCAAAAACGCTTTCTCCACGGAGTATCATTCCCAGCGTACCGCACACAATATCTATAATGCCTGCAACAGGGAACAGAACCCTGTTTTCCTTTGGCGTCAGATATTTCTGCCTTTCCAGACACATCATCACGTAATCTGATTCTGTGGGAAGGAAGCTGACCTGCATATTCTCTATCATTTTTTCTTCCTCCTGCGAAACCGTGTTCTTCTGTACTGATGCACCATTTCCTTTCGGAAAAAATGCGACAATGTTTCGCATTGTTCCTGTTCCAGACAGCGCTTGGCAATGACAATCAGTTTTTTCTCTGTGCCGCCGATCAGCAGAAACAATGTATCCGTTTCTATGCAGTCATGTATTTCTGTATAATAACGCTTCAGGCTTTCATATTCATTCTGCATGATAAAATAGTCCTGATGCACATGAAACGTATATTTTTCTGACAGCAGGTGAGAGCTTTTATAAATACGTTCTCCCCTCTGCTTTGCCATATTCGGCAAAATATAGATAAAAAAACAGCACATATAGATACAGATCAGCAACACAATGGTGCATACCGGCAGTTTCAGAATATTAAACTGCTCCCGCATCAGCATAAACAGCATTGCCATTCCCAGAAAGAAAAACAAGCTTGCTTTGATTTCCCTGCCCGCACTGTTTCCGCACCGCAGATCATACAACCGATATCCCTCGGCATATTCCCCGATACGCAGTTGATTTTCAAATGTCAGTATTGGCTTTGCCATCTGTTTCACACCAATCTGTGCATATTTTTTCCTCCAGCATCGCATACAGCTCCGGTCTGATCTTTTTGATATTGACAGGCCGGAATGTACTGCTGTCTACAAAACCATGCAGCGTCATTCCCTCAGCCATAGTCTGTCCGTTGAGAACAGCCCGATAAGAAAATTCCATTCTGGCTGCCGTCAGCTTTGCAATTCTGGTTTCAATAACAACCTCATCCTCATAATGCAGCGGATGCAGATACTGACACTCCAGCTTTGTCAGCGGCAGCATAATGCCTTCCTTTTCCAGCTGTCCGTAGCTCATACCTGCCGAATGCAGCAGATGGGTTCTGGCTGCTTCGTACCACACGGGATAGACAGAATGATGAATGATTCCCATCATATCCGTTTCCGCATAGCGGGCGGTAATTGTCAGTCTGTCAATTTTCGTCATATCACTCATCATCCTCATCCGGCTTGGTACCTGACAGCAGAATGGCCCTGACCTCGTTATAGACATCCGGTTCAATTACCCGTTCAGGAATGGCAAATGCCCTGTCATGTTCCGTAAAAATCATCAGAATGTTATCAAACTCCTGAATCTGTGCCTGTCCATCCAGTTCAATGCTCCATTTTCCGTCATCACGACCGATATCAATATGGGTAGGATAGATTTCTGCCTCTATTGTTTTTCCGTCCGCCATCATTCTGGACATATTTTTGAGATACAGATGCGGAACAACCCATATGGCAGCAATCGTTACCAGACAAACGATACCAAAAATCAGGTTATAATGATTGAACTGGGAGGTGGTTGTAAAATAAATCACAAAGAAAATAACCGCTGCTATTCCCAGTATAATGCTTTGTACAACCGCTCTCATGCCCTTGGTCCGGAACATATTGCTGTGGTACAGACACTGGTACATTTCATCCTGCGTCAGTACATAGGAGATTTTATAACCGGTTTCCGGTATTTCATAATCCTCTGCATCATCATCACTGACCAGCTCACCCTCTGTACCATCCCATTCAGGATTATCATCCTTTTCGGCATTTTCAAGCTCTTTTACAATTTCTTTGATTTCTTTTTCTTCTTCACTGTCGCCCGAAGGCTTTATACTGTCATGATCACTCATTCATTCATACCCTTTCCCCGTCAAAAGAAACCATTCATCCGTTATATATCCAGATTCTGCACATATTTTGCATTCTTTTCAATGAACTCACGTCTTGGTTCTACCTTATCGCCCATCAGAATCGTAAATACCTCATCCGCAGCGGCTGCATCTTCCATTTCTACCCGCAGCATAATTCTGGTTGAGGGATCCATGGTTGTTTCCCACAACTGCTGGGGATCCATCTCACCCAGACCTTTATATCGCTGGATCTCATATTTTCCGCCCAACTGCGCCATGATCTTATCTCTTTCCTCATCAGAATACGCATAGTAATGATCACTTTTGCCCTTTGTAATCCGATACAGGGGAGGCTGTGCGATATACACATGACCCTTTTCAATCAGCGGCCGCATAAAACGGAAGAAGAATGTCAGCATCAGTGTACGAATATGAGAGCCGTCTACATCGGCATCCGCCATAATAATAATTTTTCCGTAGCGCAGCTTGCTCAGATCAATTTCATCGCCGATACCGCATCCCAATGCAGTAATAACAGGCATCAGCTTATCATTGCCGTAAACACGATCCAGTCTTGCTTTTTCCACATTCAGCATTTTACCCCAGAGCGGCAGAATTGCCTGGAATCTTCTGTCACGTCCGTTCTTTGCAGAACCTCCCGCAGAATCTCCCTCTACGATATATACCTCTGTTTCGTCCACATTTTTGGACTGACAATCCGCTAACTTGCCGGGCAGACCTGCGCCCTCCATAGCAGTTTTTCTTCTTGCCAGATCTCTTGCTTTTCTGGCAGCCTCTCTTGCCCTGGCAGCAGTCAGTGCTTTATCAAAAATGGCTTTGGCTGTCGCGGGGTTTTCTTCCAGATATTGTTCCAGCTTATCGCTGATCAGCTTATCTACCAGTGTACGGATAGAGGTATTACCCAGCTTTGCCTTTGTCTGGCTTTCAAACTGTGCATCCTTCAGCTTGACGCTGATTACGGCTGTCAGACCCTCACGGATATCCTCGCCGCCAAGATTCTTATCCTCATCCTTCAGAATATTAAATTTTCTGGCATAATCATTCATCACACGGGTCAGCGCACGTTTGAAGCCTTCTTCATGTGTGCCGCCGTCATTGGTATGTATATTATTAGCAAAGGACAGGATCAGTTCATTATAGCTGTCGTTATACTGCATGGCAATTTCCGCCGAAGCCGTATCATCCTCATTCTTTGCAGTAAAATGCATGATGTCGGGATGAATGACGTCCAGTCCTCTTTTTTTATGCACATATTCTACAAAGCTGGATACACCGCCCTGATAGCAGAAATCGTTGGTTTGTATATCCTGTTCATTTCTGAGATCCTTCAGTTCAATATGAATTCCCGCATTCAGAAATGCCTGTTCACGCAGACGGGTAGACAAAATTTCATAGTCATAAACCGTTGTTTCGGTAAATATTTCAGGGTCAGCCTTGAAGGTAACAACAGTACCTTTGCGGTCGGTGGTTCCGATCTGTTCCAGCTCTGTTACCTGACTGCCTCTTTCAAACCGCTGGCGATAAATATGGCTGCCGTCATATACCTCCACCTCTGTCCATTCGGACAAAGCATTGACAACCGAAGCACCTACGCCATGCAGACCGCCGGCTACCTTATAGCCGCCGCCGCCGAATTTTCCGCCTGCGTGCAGTACCGTAAATACAACCGTTACAGCAGGAATTCCCAGCTTCGGCTGGATACCTACCGGAATGCCGCGTCCATTGTCAGTTACTCTGATAATATCATCGGGTAGGATCTCTACATCTATTTTTGTACAATATCCCGCCAGTGCTTCATCTATCGAGTTATCGACAATTTCATAAACCAGATGATGAAGTCCTCTCGGACCTGTGGAGCCGATATACATACCCGGTCTTTTTCTGACAGCTTCCAGACCTTCGAGTACCTGTATTTCATCAGCGCCGTATTTTTCATCGGTCTGAGAAATATCGTTTAGTTCCATATTCTCCATATTATCCATTTGTTTCTTAACCTCCGGGATGTGAACGGGATATGATTTCCCGTTTTGTTATGATACCTTTTTTCGTTCCCGTTTTTCAGCCTTACTGAATTTTTCGGGTCTGAATCTCACGGTCAGCGGCAGCAGCAGAAATGCAGCCGTGATCACCAGCATATCAGCAAGTACAAAAAGTACAGGAATAAAATTTTCGCTGGATATCATGATGGCTGTATTGATGATAATCAGAATGATACAGACCACCGTCATAAACACCCATGCATTCTTTTTTTTATGAATACTGAATTTTTTATTGCAATGGTAACATAGCTTTGTTCCGCTTTTCATCTGTCTGACTTCCTTGTAGCTGTAAACAGCCCCGCAGTGCGGACAAACCGGTAATTTCAGCAAAGCGGACACCTCTCTTATTCTTTTTCTTCCACAATAATCGGGTCAGCTTTCTGTACGGCGCCGGATATGTCCATATACGGTTCTCCGGATGATTTGCCGCCCTGTTCGCTTTTAATACTGTTCTTTACCTTCATAAAGCTGGCGCCGAAATCTGCGCCTACCTCCAGATCAACCGGCTGTTCCGGTACATAATTCGGCTGTTTGTGTTCGGGAATCGGGCTGATTTTTCTATGCAGCTTTTTGACAGCTGACTTGTCATTGCACGGCTCCAGCCGTACAAAGAACGGCACGATGATATAAAACAGCAAAAACGGCAGCAGTACAAATACTATGCCCCATGGGTTGCCATGATCGCCGAACATGGAGTAAATAAACAGGATCAGAAAGGACAGTACTACCGCAGCACTGGCGATTCCGTAAATAGATTTATTGATAACAACATTGGAAATACAATTGCAGCCGGAGCAGCAATGCTCTCCCTTTGTTTTCAGTATCGCTGCACCAAAAAAGGAAACCTTTCTGTGACAGTACGGACATTTTGTTAGCAGTCGTTTTGACATATAACCATTCCTTTCTTTCAGAAAACCATTATTTCTGATCGGCTCGTCTGATCAGTGTGACAGGTGATAGCTGACACAAATATATTTTATAATCTTGTTTCTCGCGGCAAATAATAAATGATTTCGGCAGATCGCTGCACACATCAATGATCTTTCCTTCTTTTTGTGCAGCAGACAGGAAATCTCTAGTTTTATAGGAGACAGTCGTTGTATCCAGATCAAAAATACCTATTATATCCTTTGTCCGGATAACTGTATCCATTCCGATGTGCAGATACATACACAGACCTTCCTTATGTCTGACAGGATATGCTGCCTTCTTCTACCATAATGCAGTGATCTGTCGGAATTGTTTTTTCACAGCAGGTAATGAATACCTGCATCCCGCTGAGCTTTGTCAGCAAATACTGCTGTCTGGAGGTATCCAGCTCACTGAGCACATCATCCAGCAGTACCACAGGCGCTTCGCCTTTATTTTGTTCAATCATGGCAGCTTCTGCCAGCTTTAAGGATAATACCGCCGACCGTTGCTGTCCTTGTGAACCAAAGTTCCGGGCATCTCTGTCGTTGATCCGTATAATCAGATCATCTCTATGGACGCCGGATGTTGTATAGCCGCAGCTGATATCCTCCTGCTGCTTGCTGTTCAGGCGTTCCAATGTTTTTGCATAGATTTCTGATTCATCGGAACCGGTGTCTGCTTTGCAGTTCATCTTATATGCAACCGTCAGTTTTTCTTTTCCTTTGCTGATGCCGTCATAGAATCTGACAGCAGATACACTGAGCGCCTGTATATAAACTGCCCGTTCTCTGGTAATTTTTGCACCGCAGGCAGCCAATGATTCATTCCATACCGGCAGTGTTTCAGAAAGCTGCGGATGATATGGAATGGATTTTAACAGCGTATTCCGTTCATTGAGAATTTTCTTATAGCGGGACAAAAGGGAAGCGTACATTGGCTGAATCTGGCAGATGGCGCCGTCTATAAATGCTCGTCTTTCTTCCGGTCCGCTTTTGACCAGTGTCAGATGGTCGGGTGAAAAGACAACTGCACCAAATTTGCCCACAATCTCTGACAGATAGCTGCGGGGAACACCGTTCAGCACAGCCTTTCGCCTGCCTTTTTCGATCAACAGTTCCAGTGTCTGATCCCGTCCTTCGGAAAAAAACGCCAATTTGATTCGAGAAAACTCTTTTCCGAATGCAATCAGTTCCTTCTCTTTGGCACCCCGGAAGGATCTTCCGCCGGTGAACAGCCAGATGCATTCAATCAGATTGGTTTTTCCCTGGGCATTGCTGCCGCAGATGACGTTGATGGATTCAGATGGATGCAGACAGCCGTCCTGCAAATTTCTGTAGTTTGTAAATTCAAGCTGTTTGATGTACAAATCAGCTCACCTCATAAATCATGCCGTTATAGGCAGCCTGATCGCCTCGGTGCATTTTTTTGCCTCTCATGGTACAGGTTTCTCCATTGACCATGACTTCGCCGTTCTGAATGACGATTTTGGCGTGTCCGCCGGTTTCAACACAACCTGCTAGTTTCAATAGTGCATCCAGACGGATAAATGCTTCTTCCTCGTGTATGGCAATTTTTTGTATATTCATCTTGCTAACCTCATTGGCAGCAGCAAAAACAGGAAGCTGTCGCCTTCTGTGGGTGTAACCACCATCGGACTTAATGCGCCGTTGAGCATCAGTTTGACCATATCGGTTTCACTATAACGAAGTGCATCCAGTAAAAAGCGATTGTTGAAGCCGATTTCTACGCCTTCTCCTTCGATAATGGCTTCTATTTCATCGCTTGCCTGACCGAGGGGTGTATTACAGCTGGTTTTGATAACGCCGTTATCAATCAGGCAGCGGATAGGACTTTTCATTTTATCTGTCAGCAGCAGTGACATTCTTTCGATGGTACTGATCATTTTGCGGGTATTGACCATCATGGTGGTGGAGTGTGTACGGGGAATAGAGGTTTTATAGTTCATAAATTCCCCTTCAATCAGTCTGGAAATAACGGAATAGGAGCCGATTTTGAATATAATATGGCGTCCGCTTGCGGTTATTTCAACCAATTTTGTTTCATCTGTAATCAGCTTGATAATTTCCAGCAGGGATTTTCCCGGTACAATAAAGGTCTTTTCTCCGTCGTAATCTATTTTCTCTGTACGGATTGCCAGCCGGTATCCGTCAACCGATACAATACGGATTGTCTGGTTGTTGATTTCAAACAGTGATCCTTTATGTGCCGGTTTGATGTCCTTATCGGATACGGCATAAATTGTCTGTCTGATCATGGAACTGAGGGTTTCCCCTTCAATGGTAATGGTGTCATTGCTATTAATCAGCGGAATTTCGGGATAATCAGAAGCCGGCATACCAATGATTTTATAATCTACCTTGCCGCTGGTAATATAGACAATGTTCTTTTCGTCTACTTCTATTGTGATTTTGTCTTCCGGGAGCTTTTTGATAATTTCGGAAAACAGCTTTGCCGTAATGACTGCTGCACCTTCATGCATTACCCTGGCTTCAATTGTGGTGATAATACATATATCCATATCATAGCCAAATAATGTCAGTGTATTCTGGGTTGCCTTTATCAGTATACCCTCCAGTGCCGGTGTGGATGACTTGGCGGATACTGCTCTTTGAACATTTGTAACTGCTTCAGTGAATTTTATGCGGTTACATTCAAATTTCATATTGATCCTTCCTTTTCTGCGGAAAAATGATAAATAGAAAAGATATATTTTTAGTAATAGTAGTAGGGGCTGTTGATTTGTTGAAATCCATTTCAAAGCCCGATCAGAACAAGGTTCCTTCCTTTTTTCCGTGTTGAAAATGCGTTTGTTTTTTCTGGAAAGTTTTTAACCTTTCCTTCTTTTTCCACTCAGCAGTTGAATTCTGTTAGTGGAAAGTTTAAAATTTGTTGAAATTCGTTTTATGCGATTTGTTGTCTTTTTCACCGAAATTGTTGAAAAGTGAAAAGTATTTCAACTGCCGGTGGAAAGTTATTTGCATCAGCGATTCTTGATATTTTTTATAATATCATCCACTGTAGCTCTCAGCTTGGGATCCTTATCCATATTCTTTTCAATCTGCTTGAGTGCATAGACTATGGTTGAGTGATCTCTGCCGCCGAATTCTTCTCCGATCAGGTTCATGGACAGATCGGTGATTTCCCTGACCGCATAGATAGCGATCTGTCGTGCATTGGATATATTGGAATTCCGTTTGGAGGAACGGATATCGTCGCCTGTCAATCCGAAATGTCTGGCGACCTCGTCAATAATCATCTCCACTGTCAGTGGCGGCGGCTGGTCATTATTCAGGATTTCTGAGATTGTCTTCTGAGCAACATTAATGGTAATCTTATCACCATAAAGCTGATTCTTTGCTTTAAGCTTTTTGACAACGCCTTCCAGCTGACGAATATTGCTTTTCAGTCTGGTGGCAATATATTCGGTTACATCTGCCGGCAGTTCAATTTCCAGCAGCTCTGCCTTTCTGCGGATAATCGCAATACGTGTTTCAAAATCAGGCGGCTGTATATCTGCAATCAGACCTGATTCAAAGCGGCTCCTCAGACGATCCTCCAATGTTTTGATTTCCTTTGGGGGACGGTCGGATGTCAGTACTATCTGACATTTTGCTTCGTACAGGGTGTTGAATGTGTGGAAAAACTCCTCCTGTGTCGATTCCTTGCCGGCAATAAACTGGATATCATCCACCAGCAGTACATCTGACTGGCGGTATTTCTGCCGGAATTCGATATTTGATTTTTTCATCAGTGCTTCTACCAGCTCATTGGTAAAATCTTCGCCCTTGACGTAAATAACCTTTTTCTTTGCATCATTTTTCTGTATTTCATTGCGGATCGCATACAGAAGGTGCGTCTTGCCCAGTCCCGAATTACCATATATGAACAGGGGGTTATATGCCCTGCCCGGATTTGTCGCTACTGCCAGGGATGCAGCGTGCGCAAATTTATTGGATGAGCCGACAATAAAGGTGTCAAATGTAAATTCATAATCAGCGTCAACGATGGTTTCAGTCGATTCCTTTTCAGGGGGGATTACCTCATCCGGTACGGTTACGACAATTTCTATTCCTTCGCCGAATACGCTGGCAAATGCATCATTCAGAAGCTGCATATACCCTCTGATCAGGGTCTGTCTGTGAAATTCGGCTGGAACCATCAGAATGGCTTTTCCCTCTGCGAAATCCATTTTTACAGGCTTGATTTTACTTATCCAAGTATTATAGGCAATCTGTGTTATATGCTGTCTGCAATATTCGCATATAACGTCCCATGCTTCATTAAATGAATCCATAAATCTTTCTCCCGTTTTTTATTTTTCTGACAGCAGACTGCGTCTATGCAGATATGGCTGTCGGTTTCTGACCGTTTCAGTCCTGACAGTATCTGAACATACAGATACTTATACGAGAATAATTATATCATAAAGTTTCTGACTTTTCAACATGAAATCAACATTATCAATCGTTTCTCATGCATATTTTTTTGTTTTTTTTGTTTCTTTTCTGAAAAATAATCTTTTTGACCGTAAAAATCTGCGTTTTTCTGGGATACTATTACCACTGCGCTGTTCCGGATGCGTACTGGCACGGGCAGCAATTTAATGTATATCTGTTCGGGATGCTGTTTATTTTCGGTTATATTTTTTGCTGAAATAACGGAAACAAATGTCTGAAATTAAAAAATCCGCAATAATTCATAGAAAATTTTAAATTTTTATTGACAGAAGCGGTGTTTATAGTTTATAATTTTACGGTGCAGGGTTATATCCTGACACGTTTCAGATACTTTTGTATCAGCTTTGAAAGGAGGAATTTTCGTGCTGAGAACATATCAGCCCAAGAAGCTCCACAGAAAGAAGGAGCATGGCTTCAGAAAGAGAAT
>CACZSU010000092.1 GCA_902783855.1 uncultured Ruminococcus sp. | reverse complement strand
GTGAGGTGCTGGATCTGTTCAAGGAGTCATCTGTTGCCAAGGAAGCCCTTGCTTCGGGCAAATATAAGCTGACCCGTGCGAAGTTTAATTCTATTTTAGAAAAATTCAAACCCTCGCCCAAGGAAACCATTATCAATGACCTCAAAAAGTGGGAAAAGGACATTCGTTCCTACTCGGATTCGGATGATGAGGATATTGATTTTCTGTACGAAAGTGATGAACGTGTAAAGCCTGCTGTTTCTGCTCCCGTAGTGGAGGAAATGCCGGAACAGTCCCCCCTCAAGCCGGAAAATACATCAGGAGAGCCTGTTTTCGCAGCGCAGGAGGCTTTTTCTGTCGACCCCGATACCGGTATGGCAGAAATCAGCTTCTATGTAGAGGATGATCTTGCTTCAGTCACAGCCTGTATCAACGGCGAAAATTTTGCTGCTGCACGTGACAATGACAAGCATTTGTTCTGCTATCAGCCAGAAGCTGACGAGGATGAGGTGGAAGTATTTGTCAGCAGCAAAAATGGCTATATCGGCAGCTTTACGGCAAAATTCTCCAAGCCGATTGCAGCCAATGCGGATTTTGATTTGTAATGGGTATGAGCAATATGGAACAACAAACTCAAATGACAACGGAGGAAAAGCTGAAAAAGTATTTCGGTGATATGCTGGTCTGCAAGTCAGTGCAGAAAACCAAACTGTTCTCTGCACTGAATATTCCCACCTTTATGCGGGACTGGATTATCATGCGTTTTTCCGATAAGGACGGCAATATTGACGAGGAACAGGTCACTGCTTACATCCGCAGAACCATTCCGGATAAGACCCAGTGGAATTATTATCTGGTGGAAATGCTGCACCATAACAGTGAAGTGAAGATGCTGACGAAAATACAGATTGACTTTGATATGAAAACCAAGAAGGCATTATTCAGTCTGCCTGTTTTTAACGTACCCGCTCACAAGGGGGAGGCAGTGGTGGACTGGCAGGTGATCGAAAAGCATAAGGATTACCTGCTGACGCCGACAGAGGTCTGGGGTATCGTGAGGATGATGTGTGATACCAGTCCGGACGGAAAGAAAAACCTCTTTCGCCTGACCGGATTTACCCCCTTCTGTCCTTATAAAATTGACCTTTCTTATTATGTTTCCATGCGCAGCCGTTTTTCAACCCAGGAATGGATAGACGTCCTGATCAGTGCCATTGACTATTCCCCCTCGGGCTATCATAGTGAGGAAGAAAAGCTCTCCGTACTCAAGCGGTTGCTGCCCTTTGTAGAAGCCCGTCTGAACCTGATTGAGCTTGCACCCAAGGAAACAGGAAAATCCTATATGTTTTCCCAGCTCAGCCAATACGGCTGGTTGGTCAGCGGCGGCAGTATGTCCAGAGCCAAGCTGTTTTATGATATCAGTAAACGAACCAACGGATTGGTTTCCCGTTATGATTATGTTGCCTTTGATGAAATTCAGAGCATCCGTTTTACAGACCCGTCTGAAATCGGCGGCGCATTGAAGGGCTATCTGGAAAGCGGCGCATATCATGTAGGGGATTATCGTGGAACAGGCAGTGCGGGTGTGATACTGCTGGGCAATATTCCGTCAGAGCAGATGGATACAGATGCGGATATGCTGGAAGGACTGCCGGAGATTTTTCATGAATCGGCTTTGCTGGATCGTTTCCATGGTTTTATTGAAGGATGGGAAATTCCCAAAATGCGGGAAAATCTGAAAGCGTCCGGCTGGGCGCTGAATTCGGAATATTTCAGCGAAATCCTTCATTTGCTGCGGGAGGAATCTGTATACCGATCGGTAGTAGACAGTCTGCTGTACGTACCGGAAGATGCTGCCACAAGAGATACCGAAGCAGTCAAGCGGATTTGTACGGCATATCTCAAGCTGCTGTTCCCCCATGTCAGAAAACCGGAGGACGTACAGACCCAGGAATTTGAGCAGTATTGTCTTGCGCCTGCCCTGGAGATGCGGGGCATTATCAAAAAGCAGCTTGCTATAATTGACCCCGGTGAATTCGGCGGCAAAAAGATACCGGATATCAGAGTGAATGTGATGTGATAAAATGGATGAAACAAATTTGAAGATTCTGAATCGGTTCCGGATAAAGTATGATGATTTTGTCAATTCATATCTGAAAAAACTATTTTTTCCTGAAAATGAACCGGATTATATGCAGGAGCAGTATCGGCTGCTGGGACATGATTCATTCAGACATATTGCAAGGGGACTGTTTCCTTATTATAGTGAAGAACAAGAGGTATTCACAGAGTTTTATGATCTGCAGCTCTTTCAGAATGTACCGGACGGAGAAATGTACTACCCGAGTGCAGCTATCCTTCTGACCGGAGAAGCAGGCAGCGGAAGACGCACAGTAGGACGTGCTATTATCCGTGAATTTTTTGAGCTGCTGGAACCGATGCTCGATAATGGTGAAACGCTGGATGATGCAGCCAGACTGTATTGCTTTGAGGATATTACGCAGGATATACAGGACGGCGACAGCAGCATCAGGAAGCTGGAAATGCTGTTTGCGGAGCTGCAGGGGATTGCCGGCAGCGAGTGGGCAGATGGAAAAATGATTGTTGTTTCCATGGGAGATATCAGCCGTATAATCAGAAAAAAGAAGCTCATGCGGTTTCTGATGGATCAGATCAAAGCGTTTAAGCGGCAGCATGACGTCATGTTCTTCTTTATTGGTACCTATGATGGTCAGGCAAGCAGTATCAAGGAAAAATACAAAGAACCGTTTCTGGTATTGGAAATAGAAAAACCGGATGCAGCGATACGCAGACTCTATTATTCAAATATTGAAAAAAGATATCAGCACATCTGTCTGTCGTATAAACCGGATAAAATGGCAGAACTGACGGAGGGCTTTACCTTCGGGATGCTGGATGATCTGACCAGAATGCTGATGCTGTACGTAAAATCTGTGATTCTGGACAAGAACTACGAGATGGAACCGTATCAACAACGCAACAGTGAGATAAAGCTGGGTCAGGAAATCATCATTACCAGTGATGTAATTGATTCTTTGCTGTCTATGGTCAAGGGAAAACGGTTTGCGCAGCCTGTTAAGACCGCCCAGACGTTTTTCCAGACTGCGCAGCCTGTGGAACAGTCTGTACCGCAGGATCATAAACAGAAATTGGATGAGTTGAGCAAACAAGAAGTCAAAAACCAAGAACAAATGAAAGAAGTAGTAGCAGAGGTAATCAATCAAGCAAAAACCTTGAAGGAGCTTGACGATCTTGCCTCTACGTTACCTCTCAATATCTGATCGTTATCTGGGGGTGCAGTGCCCCGACAGAAGGGAGGAGGTTGACGAATGAAAGAACAGACACACGAAAAAGTTTCACTGGTTTGTCCGAATCATTGTTATTGTCAGGATTTTGAAATGACGCTCGATGCGTCCGGACAGGTGACCGTGCAGGGTGACCGGGTGTTTTCAGAAGCAGATGCTGCAAAATGGCAGTCGGTAGTGAAAATATGCAGCGGTCTGAATCATGTGGTCGGATTAAAAAAGGATGGAACGGTTGTGTCTTTTGGCGACAATCGCTTTTCTCAGTGTGATGTAGAGCAGTGGGAGGATATCGTTCTGCTGCAGGCATATGGTGATTTTTCCGTGGGCATGAATGCCAACGGAAAAATGATGATTGCGGGTTCGACCGGACATACGGACAACCGGGCGCTGCTGGAGCGCGCTTTACAGACGTCAGTGCCGGCAGAGCATCCGTCAGATAAGGTGTCGTCTGTGCAGGATGATGTCAATGAGGATGATTTTGAATATGAAGTAAAAGGCGATACCGCTGTGCTGACACGCTACAAAGGCACCGATTCCACTGTGTTGATTCCGGCGATGATCGGCGGGAAGATTCTGACGGAAATCGGACTGAAGGCATTTGAAAACTGCGGATCGCTGCTGCACGTGGTGATTCCCGAGGCAGTGCGCATAATTGCTTCCTTTGCTTTCAAGGGATGTATCAATCTGATCAGTGCGCTGGTGTCGGATTCGGTAAAGGAAATCGGTTCAGGTGCTTTCTGGAATTGTAAGAATCTGACAATGTTCTGTAACCAGGATTCCTATGCAGAGGAATACTCCAGAAAGAATAAACTCAGGCATAAAAATGATGTGATTGGTCAGATGGTTAATATTGCCAATGACCCGCATTATACCAGATTACCGGATTATCTGACGACTGCCGATGATCTGACGGATGATGCCGTAACCGCTATGGCTGGCAAGTTAAATGAAAGCATTCTGTCAGATGCAGAAAAGCATCAGCTGAAAACCATTAAAATTGAAATGCAGCAGGTGCGTCTGTTCTGTCCGGCTGAAAAGTCAGCGCAGCCGCATAATCTGGTATATGTGATCGAGCGTGTATCTGTGCTTACCTCATCTGATAAGACAAAAGACGATTTTGGTTATTATACATACGGTGTTTTTACCGACCTGTGTTTTGACAGAGCGGGAATGGTTCACCCTGATACGGATAAGATGCAGATGTGCCCCCATACGTCCGAAAAGAACGGCAAATCCTTTTCCGGTTATGCTGAACTGAAAGAGTTGAATCTGGCGGTGGTGAAGGCAGCGCATCAGACCCTTGGTGACGATGCGCTGGAAAGAGCCAATCCAAAAGGCGGCGAAAAGGCAGCAGCGGGAGCGGACGTTCAGAAGCTGACGCAGGAGTTCCGTACCCGGCTGAGTGAAATACGTAAAAAAGGCAAGACGCTTCGTCAGGAGCTGATGGATCAGGGCATGAGTGAAGCAGTGGTCGTAGATCGCATTGTCAGCGCCCAGATGCGGCTGTGGGAAGCAGAGCTGCTGCGTAACCTGAACGGCGAAGCATACAAGCTGCCGGAGATGAATGCAAAGGTATATCAGCAGATTTATACCATGTGTGCAAAAAAGCCTTTTTTCAAAAAGCCGGTGAAGCTGCGTTCACTGCCGGAAACAAAATGTGGTTTTGAAAAAGATAAAATCGAGGGTGTTTCCATGATGCTGTATGGCAGCCCAGTCAAAACCAACAGCAGACTCATTCGTATGCAGGGTGAGAGTATCTATTCCATGGAGGGAACCTGCGGTCTGTGTCAGTGTGCAAATCTGTTGACGCTGGCTGGTGATCCGGCAGCCTGTGAGGAAACAGCTATTTCTGCGGCTATCAACGGCTCGCCGGATGTGGTGGATTGTCTGGAGCTGTTCGACCCATACGCATATAACCGGGGCGGTACGACCAGTGAGGGCAGACGTCAGATACTGCAGTCCATGGGGCTGGAAACCTATCTGCTGCCGATGCGTTATAACAAATGGGAAACACTGAACGAGCTGCGGAAATTGATTATAAAAGGACATGGGGTTATTGTCAGTGTGGATGTTGCCAGACTGTGGCAGAATGGTCAGCATGGCGGTCATGCGATTTCTCTTATCAGCGTGACGGAGGATGGTCAGACATTTGTGTATAACGATACTGGCATGGGTGTGATGAAGGCGATTTCAGCCAAGCGTCTGGTATCGGCTATGATGGGACGTCCGTGTAATATCACGACCCATATTATCAGATAAAAAGGAGGATGAATATGGAATTTGCCCAGGTGAAGGAAAAGCTCTACCAGTCGCCCGAGCTTGCCTCAATTCCTGATGACTGGGAAGAATCGGTACCGTTCATGTGCAATCTGGACGGCGACCAGACGGATGCTTTTTTGTACTGGAAACATACAAATAAAATCGAAGTCAAAGAAATGCTCGCTGTTTCCCGCAGGGACGGTCAGCTGTATGCGCTGGATCAGAAGGCGCTGCAGGAGCGTTTTCATCTTGATTCCATGAAGGCAGACAGCTTTAAAATCAAGAATTATGATGCTTATTACCGTGATATTGACCGGTATCAGCAGATTTATGAAAAGCTGAGTAAGGATGAAAGCTTTTTCCAGAAATTAGGAGATGAAGCCTATCAGCTGTTACAGAAACTGGTAGGGGATGATCTGTTTGAAAAGGTTCTTCGTGTACTGGCGGATGAATTTCTGCAGCGGCTCAGGGAATATACAGAGAATAAGCTGGATGAGCTGAGTGAGTCATTGGAACAAAATGAAATACTGAACAACGAATAGTTCAGAATCTTAGATAGAAAGCGTGGAGATAGTCATGGGACCTTTGTTATGGGGTGTGTTTTTTTATTATTTGATTGCGAATATCGTAGCAATTATCGTCACAGTCAGGGATAAAGTTGCAGTGGTAAATCATCGCAGCCAGAATGAGGTATCGGAACAGCTGCTGATGGCGCTGGGGATCCTCAGCGGAGGTATCGGTATGATGGTGACCATCTTAGTGACCCATCACACAGAACTGTGGGCAAACAAAAAATTCAAGATCGGACTGCCGGTTGCCTTTGTGGCAGAAGTGCTGATTCTGCTGATTGTGTGTATTGCTCTCTGAACCATCTGACACAAAAAAATACCATTTTCAGAACGTTCTCATACTACGGGGACGTTCTTTTCTGTGCAATGAAAAGGGGCTGTCACACAAGCGTAAAAGTAACGCAGGGTGACAGCCCTTGCTATGAATGAAAAACAAATGCAGGGCTATTTCAGCCCGCTTCGAGGGTCAGCGTTCATAATGAGCCTTTATAGGCTCCTGTAAACCTTGGTTCAACGGCTGGTTTCTATGTCGCCGTTTGCAGGACTTTGTTCCTTGTCAGAGGAGTGTTCTGTGCTGTTTCGGGGGGATAAAAGCCGTGCTTTTACATTGATGGCTAAATTTCCTAAATGCCCATGAGAATCTCTCACTGGGGTTACCAATTCTCCGGGTTCAAGTACTATGGTACGTTTTTCTGTTTCGCCATTCTTGAAGGTAACTGTTATCTCAATTGTGATTCCTTTGATCATTCCCTCAAGAATAGCTTTTCTCAGGTCATCTTTTTCATTAAGAAATTCTTTTTCCTGAGGATATCCCCTCATATGCGTCAGATAATTTGCTGCTTCACGCACTTGGGGATCGTCCGAATCCAGTAAGGCACGATTTGTTCTCGTTTTTATCATGATACTATAACCTTCATGCTCCTGCATGATCAGATCGTTGATTTCTTCTACGGAAAGATCTGTCTGATCATAGTTGACAGTAAATGAACTGTATGAATAATTATCACTTTTTTTAGCCGGATACGAATCTTCTTCTATAATTCCTTTTGGTATATTACCATTATACAGAAGTGTTTCAAGCTCAGAGGTACTTAACTTTTTACCCTTTTCTATTAAACCCGGATGAGTATAATCCAGACCGCCGTATAGACCGTTCTGGTCAGGCTTTGAATCGGTAAAAATTTTATAAAATGCATTATTAATCTCATATTTTACGCTTTTTATATTATCTCCATAGCACCCGATAGGAAACACCAATTGGGGGTAAAAGATTAAATCCATATCACTTCCATCACTGTTTAATATCTCATCAGATTTGATAGCGCTGACAGCCATATTAAAAAGCTTTCCCGGTTCGGATGTATCGAAATCAACAAAATTGACTGTTTCACTTTCGGAAAGCTCGGCGGCGTTTACTGTCAGGAAAAAGCTGTTTTTTACAGGTTGCTTTTCGCTGATCTGAGTTTTTTCAGAGGTTTGTTTGTCATCTCCGATAAAGAATATGCTTGTACCAATTCCTGCTGCAAGAACAATACAGGCAGCGGCAGCGGTCACCTTTAATAATCCTGAAATTTTCTTCTGTGGTTTCATGGTGTACTCCTTTCCGTTTTTTTCAGCATCAAGAGCAGCCTTTACTGCTTTGTCAACGGCAGTTTTTGGTGCTTTGATACTGTCAAACTGCTTCATTTTTTCTATATGTTCATTCATTATCCCTGCGCCTCCCTGATAAGTATTTCTTTCAGTTTTTTCCTTCCCCGCTGCAATCCTGAACGTATCGTATTAATATTTTTATGAAGTGCTTCGGATATTTCCCTGATATTGAGATTTTCGTAATAATAAAGGTACAAAATATTCCTGTACAGTTCGGGAAGCTGTAAAAGCTCCTCTATTATTGCAGGTTTTTCTTCGACAGAAATATCAAGGTGATCCTCAAGGGATTCGGTTTTCGTCCTTTTTTTCCGTCTGCACAGATCACGGCATTTATTGATTGTAACTCTTATCAGCCAGGGTTTTATATGTACCGGTTCCGTGATTGGTGCATCGGCGGTAACAAGTGTAATGGACACTTCCTGCAAAATATCCTCGGCATCATGAAAATTACCTGTATTTTGATAAGCTATTCTGTATATCATATCGGCATATTGTCTGATTGTATTTTCTATAATTTCGCTGCGGTCTTTATCCTGGAAATCTGTTTTGTTTTCGGACTCGTTTTCCATCCGATTACCTCCTTTCACTTATAATACGATATAAAACGGTGTTTTTGTGCAGATAACAAAAAATTATCAAGTAATAATTTTTCACATGACACCTACTGAGTTTCCCAAGCGCTTTTTTGCAAGTATACATTGATTGACCTCTGCTTCGCAGAGTCGTGGAAGATATTTGGAAGAGGCATCGCAGCTTCTGTATCGGCATTCGCCGGTCATGCTATTATGACAGTCGTTGGTTGGTAGACCAAAGAGGAAAACCACAAGAGGGCGCCGAGCCGGCGCTCCCGATGCTCTCGGTCGAATCTTTTGACCCTTCATACTGTCCGGCTCCACTTTGTGGGCT
>CACZSU010000091.1 GCA_902783855.1 uncultured Ruminococcus sp. | reverse complement strand
AGCATAACTTTATTCCGTCACAAATTTTCACCAAAAGTCCGGCAAAGGTATCTTGACAAAATGCAGATGCTATTCACGCTTTGCCAGACATTCCAGCTCATAATGATTGTAAAGCATCCTGTACTCACGGCAATATGTATACCATCCGGGACAGCCCTTTCTGTAGAAGGGGGTACACTGGGGCAGATAGGGGCATTCACGGCATTTTTCAGCCGGCACGGCAGGCGCAGAAAGTTTATCAAACAGCTTCCTGTCCGTTATTCCGTCAAAAATATTGCCCCAGGAACGACCCTCCGGCATATGCTCGCAGTCAAAGAAGCGCCCGTCCGGTCAATCACGATAGACTTATCCAACCCGTCTGCCATACAGTAATTGACCCGGAAGGATGCATTCCATATCTCTCTGCCAGCATACTGGTTGATACCGGATTCATCCATATATCGTTTAAGAGCGAACATTTCACGCTCCAGTTCTACATAATACGGCTTGTTGTTTTCCTGATATAACGCAGACAAATACAATGTAACATGATGGTCGCGACCGAATTCTGCTTTTATTTCGTCCAGAAAAGGGCGCAGTCGGGAAATGTTCTCTTTATCATAATTCACACGCAGCGTAGCCCTGATTCCCTCATCCGACAGGTCACGTATAGCACCCATTACCACATCATAATTATGACGAACAGGATCCATGTACTGCTTTCTTTCCATATAATCATGTCTGTCCCCATCCAGCGAAACCTGTACCTTTTCCAGATTCCAACACTTTTTTGCTTCATGCACAAGCTCCTTGGTAAAAAGGCTGGCATTGGTAACCATACCTGAACGGAACGGAACTCCCCTCTCTGTAAGCCTGCGGCAGATATACGAAATGGTTTTATGACCAATCAATGGTTCTCCGCCGAACCATGAAAGGGTAATCTGATCATCATGCCTCGTTTCGCAGATAAAATCCACCAGTTGGCGGGCTGTTTCCCCGGTCATGGTTCTGACAGCATAGTTTTGTTCATAGCAATAGACGCAGCGGGCATTGCAGCCGGTGGTAGGAAGAATGGTATAGGTTTTCAGCCCAGGCTTCCGGCGGGACATCAGTCTGATCAGTTCCAGTGTTTTGAGATATTCACCCGGCTCATCATAGTCCGGTTCAACAATAAACCGGCGCTTTGCCAGTTCCGAAAGACCGCTTTGTTCCAGAAACCCCAGCTCTGCCCCATGCTGCTGTATGTACATCAGTGCATCATATTCCTGCGGTGAAAGCCGGACGATTTCTCCTGTAAAGGTATTCAGCACCAGCCGAACCCCCGCATGGACGCAGAAATGCAGATATAAAGAAAGCCTGTAGGTCTGTGCCGGATCCAATGTTTTTCTGCGGTTAGCAGCAATAACCCTTTCAAATGGTTCACGTATCGTTTTCATTCCATCATCCTGTTCAAACAATCTACAAACAGCCTTTTAACCATCATATGACAGGGAAATCCCATTTTTCCAGATATTGCCTGACGTTGTCACTTATCGTCAGGATATTTTCATAAACATCCAGGCTTCCCAGCTGATAACCCTCGAAGCATTTCATGGCGGAAATCTTTTCCCCGTTATGGAAAAAGAACAGATACCGATCCCCGTCATACATCCTGTCATACGAATCAAAACACGGAACATCATGTCTTGCCAATTCAAGAACGTTATTGCCATAAACATCCTTATATACGGTAACTATGCAGCCGTTAAATTCCTCGGCTTCTATGGGTTCAGACACCTGCATCATGAGGAAGGAATCCTTGCCCTTGTATTTTCTCTGATTTACAATAAAACAGGGCGGCTTCCCAGAGTGGTTGATATAACCAAATTTTTCACAGGTAATCTCTACATTATACTCAGTTTTCAGATACTTAAACCACGGTTCAAAACTCTTGTTTTCAAAATACCAGATTTTTTCCGTTGGTTCGTCTTGAAAGAATAATTCCAGTTCTGACATCCTCAAACATCCTTTCTGATACTTTCATCCTGCGTGTGCAAAAACGCTTTGCATAATTCTTCTGCAATCTTCAGTGCCACATAGAATTTATCAAGGGAATGGTTGGCATCCCGCAATCCCCGGGAATCATAGACCTCGCCGTCAAGAATATCGCCCGTCACCAGAAAGTCATACAGTTCTATTCCATAGAAGCTGCAAACTGCCTGAACACCTGCCAGTTCCATTTCAACAGCAATACACCCCTCGTCCTTTCTTCTCCGGACAGCCGTCCGGGTTTCTCTGTAGGGTGCGTCCGTTGTCCAGACCCTGCCGTTCACATACGGCAAATGGAGCTTTTCAAAAACAGCCGTAAGAACGCCGCTGTTGCTGACGGCAATATAATCCGAAGGCGGAGCATAATGATAAGACATCCCCTCATCACGATATGCCTGTGTAGGGATTACATATTTCCCCGTTGTTGCCTGCTGATCCAGCGAGCCAGCCGAACCGAACAGGATCAGTTTCTGAATACCGGTCTGCCACTGCACTTCGATGATATCATTCCCGGCAAGAGCGGAACCGATGGAAGACATATAAAAAATAATCCTCCTGCCGTCAACATTCAGCATATAGATAGATCGGTGCCCGTTAGCCGAACCCGTATGGGCGACCACCTCATACGGATACTGTTCAATAACAGCATCACGTATTTCGCAGGAAAAGGTCCCGATAGCAACATCACAAAGATATTGCCGGTCACCCAGGTAAGCCTCAGGTGTAAACAGGGATTCTATTTCTTCATGAAAAGCCTGTGTGATCATCGTCATCACCTCCGACAAATAAAAAAATCGTATATTTCACTTGTTATCTTCTTTTTTCAGGTCTGGGCAATTCATTTGCCATAGCAATCACTAAATCCTGCAAAAATGCCCGGTCATCCACATCCTCCACCAGCAGCATCTCCCTAGCCCCCTCGTAAGGCAGCTCATAAGGTGCATCCGGCATTCGTTCCAGGGCAGATTTCACAGGCTTGACCAACAGCCTGTCATCATAGATTCCGCCGATGTTTTTTCCCTGAATATACAGGATATACTCCCCCATCATAGATCTGTAGGATATATCCTCCAGTCCGGACAGCTGCTCCAGCACATAATCCAGGTATGCTCTGCTTGATGCCATTTAAACCATCCTTTCTGTTACACGATTATGATCAATGAAGACATTCGCCGGCACTCTCATTTTCTTCCGTGATTTTCTGCTTATGATTATAACACATCCATTAATGACAGTGCTACTATTATTGTAAAAAAACGAAATTTTTTTCCATTATCCATTTTCATTTCTTCATTTGAATGGTATAATGATAATCGGACGTATTTCGTACAAAAATCAAGAAATCATAACAGGAGCTAATGCCAATGAATAACTATTCGTTTTCCCGGGGTTTTTCTATACGCATAATTAGCAATGTGATCGCTGTAGTCATCGTTTTGCTTGTGGGAATCCTGATGCTCTGGACGAGCATTGAAAATTATTACAAAACGACAGCCTACCCGGAAACCCCTGCCAGAATTGAATCTATTACAAAGACCAAGCAAGGCAAGCATACCAACTATTCTGTCACTGTGTCGTATGAAGTAGAGGGTGTCAGATACCGTGAGTACCTGAATGACTACCAAAGAGGATTTCGTGAAGGAAACACCATCACTATATCCTATAATCCGGACAATCCAAAGGATATCGCTTACCGCAATACCAACGATCAGGTAGTTTATTCTGTTTTCGGCGGAATTTTTGTTCTGATAGGATTGTTTATGATCGGGTATATGGTATCATCAAAGCGGCGAAAAAAAAGATCCCGGTCAAAATGAGATTTTTCAGCAGCGGCAGGAATCTGACGCCGGCTGATAAGTGGATCAGATAACACCCGCACAGGGTAAAAAACAGGGGGGCAGCAATACCTCCCTGTTTTATTTCTGTTTTATGTATATTGCAAAAAAAATATATCAAGGCGGACCTTGTGAGCAATACAAAAAGCAGTGGTTGAAGGGGAACAAGTCAGATGCTTTGTCATCTCACTGATTGGACATATTTTTTCTCCTTTCTGATTTTTCGTTGTCTTTATTATATCTGAAATGAAAGAAAATCAGATCATAATGTATT
>CACZSU010000090.1 GCA_902783855.1 uncultured Ruminococcus sp. | reverse complement strand
TGTCCGGTGGACATCTCTGCCGCAGGCAGAAGCACCGACCGAGCCGGCAGGCGAGAAGGGGGATAACCCTTTGTTTTTAAACAAAGGGTTTCCCCAAGTGAAGTGCTGGCAAAAATTGATTATCGTGCATTCCGTGAGAGAGGGATGCGGTACAAACCTTTATCTCGAGCGGACGACCGCTCTGACAGGATGATGCCGAAGATTTCTGTATCACGGATAAACATAGATCGGTTCCGGATTAAATTCAACAAAGTACCTTTGCGCAGCACTGGAATATACATACAGTGCCTTCATAAGTGACTTGAGTGCAGGCGTTCTGGTAGCCGTTTCCGGTCTTGAAATTACCTGGTCAATATAAGTGGTAACACTGTAGGAAACCGTTGCCATATTGTCACCATCTGCATCTGTATAAATCAGATATGTGGATGTATCCAGAACATTTTTCGGTGAAAGCGGTACCTCTATGTAATAGTATTTTCCGGCTTTACCGAATTCGGTGTAGCTTGCATATGAACCGTTTTCCTTGTAATAAAAACCGGTCGTATCCGCAATTTCAAAATACAGCCTTAATACAGTTTCTGATGTAAGCGAAAGGTTAGCGCCTACAAATTTTACATTCTCCGTATCAGTATATTCAACGGGAAGATTTTTCGGAGTGACATATGCCATCTTTTCCTGTGCTGTCAGGAAAGGAGATCCGAAATACGCCTCTGGTTCATAACCGTAATCTTCGGTGTACTCTGCCTTGATGCCGTCAAGATACGTTTTCAGAGCAGCGCCCGGTGTATAGGTCTTATCAGTGTCCACACCGAAATACTGCTGGGCATAGCTGCCGTAATTAATCATGGCATCTGCCAGTGCTACAAGTGTTTCACCCCAGTTTTCCGGTTCGCTTAAAATGTAGTTGCAGTAGCTTGCAACAGAATACTGCTGTTCAACACCTGTCGGCGTACCGTCACCGTAGCACAATTCAGCCTTGATACCTGTTTGCATATTCTTTGCGTCAACAGGACACTGGAATTTATACTGGATGCTTCCATCGGTTGAACCGATGGATGTGGCATAACTAAGGGGCTGTTCAATGATTTTTCCGTTATCAAAGGTGAAGCGCATAAAGCACTCCTTGTATTCCGTACCGGTTTCGTCATCCGTCCAGGTAGAGCTGTTCTCACCATAAAAATCCGTATCAAAGGTGACATAGAAATTCAATCCGATGGTTGCGTCAAGATTGAGAGAATTTCCGGTTATGGCGCCGATATTATTGGAGAATTTCTTATGACAGTCCACACATTCGCCAGTTGTGCTGTCAAAATTATGGACACTATAATCCAGCGGAAGCGTAATCTGGGCAACGTCAATCGGATTCATGGCAGTATACTGTTCGTCTTCATAATAGTAGGCTTTTCCGAATTCATCCTCATAATGCTCCTCGCAGCCCTTCACTGTACAGGTAGAGGAAATTGTGTCCGCCTTATAGAAAGTATGCTCGATCCGATAGACAGTTTCGTCAATGATCACACAATCCGGAGATGTATCTGTATTGATGCTTGAAACAGAATGACCGTGCGGCTTGGTAAGATCCATTTTAAGCGTTTTGTTCTGATCATCTTTTGTTACATAGAAGTAGTTGTTGTTTTTCTTGAAATCTTCACTCAGTGCAACACCCTCTTCGATCATATAGAAGCCGCTGTAATCACCAAAGGGCTTTGCCCCGAGGACAGCTCCCTGAACATCCGATTTCAGAACAACGATTGCCTTGGGAGAAGCAGAGCTGTGTACCGGCTGATATTCCGTGTAAGTTTCATAGGTTCCGGTATTGGGCGTCCAGTGCGAATATGCCTTTGATTTAGAAGCTACGTCAGCCATATTGTCATAGATAACAAGATTCAGAAAGCCGCTGGGCAGGGAACTGGTTCCGAGTATAGCGCCCGCTGATGTAAGCGATGAGGGAATGTTCAGGTATGTCAGACCGGAACAACCGTTGAATGCAAAGCAGCCGATATCGGTCAGAGCGGCGTTGTTTATCTGATTCCAGCTGACATCCGTAAGTGCTGTACAACCAGAAAAGGCAGATTCGTTGATAACTTTCAGAGCGTCATTGAACGTAACGCTTGCAAGAGCTGTACATCCACTGAATGCCTCGGTTCCGATGCTTGTCAGTTCTGACGGAGCAGTAAATGCTGTGATTGCTGTACACTGCTTGAATGCGCTGTCGCCGATGGCAGTAACTGTAGCCGGTAAAACGATGTCTGCTGCCGGGTTTTGCAGGAATGCAGACGTACCGATTGCCTGGACGGGCTTTCCGCCAAGTGTGGAAGGAACATTAACGGTTTCACCGGCGATGGCATTGTTGTATTTATTGATACGCACATAGGAATCATCCACGATCTCATAGGTATAAGCTGCTTCGTTAACATAGGAAATGGTATAATAATCCTTATCAAAGGCAAAATCATTCTGATCCTTAAAGGAGCATATGTCAGCACCATTGGCGACAGAGATAATCTCAATCGTTTTGTTTGTATCATTTTTTCTGAATACAGCATATCCGATATTAGCATTGTCCAGAGCGGCTGTGTTTATTCCCTCTTGAATAAAGAGATACTTATTTCCTAACTTCTTTGAAGTATAGTATTCCGTATTATTGTCGATAGTGCCGGTTCCGGTGATGAAAAGAGGCGTGTTCTGGGTGTCAGAAAAGGCATTATCGTCGATTTCAGGCTTTGCATTGTAAAGGGACAAGGGCATAACAATGGAATCAGTGACTACCTGATTGTTGCTGTCCTTATAGTTGTAGAAATAGGTGCCTATGCTTTCCAGACCAGCGGGAAGACTGAGTGACCGGAACGTATTTCTTGAGCTTGAATTATCAGAGCTTCCGATCGTTTTCAGAGAAGCGGGGAATTGTACAAAATCGGAACGTACACCATACATTGCCAGTCCGTCAATCGTTTTGAGTGTTTCCGGAAGAACAAGCCTTTTACCCTGGAAAAAGCTGATGGAATAAGGCTTCAATTCCTCAATAGCAGACTGAACGACAAGCTCGTTCACACCTGAAAGTCCGTACAGATTTGCCCTGTCATATGTAGTGGAGCCTTCTGGTATCAGGGTTGATGGTATCACCAGTCTGTCCATTGTAAGGCTGCCGAATGGTGCGTGTGAAAGAGCGGTATAAGAGGCAGGGAACACGACCTCTTTAATTTTTGAACTGCTGAGCGCACCCTGTGCGATAACAACGGTACCCTCTTTGATTGTCAGTACTCCGTTTTCCGGGAGTGTGTTGTCGTCTGTCCTGATGAGGGCATTACCGGCATAGACGCCGCCGTTTTCTGTAACAAGAAGATTGTCACACCCCTCGAAGGCTCTGTCAGGAGCACTGGTTCTGTTATAAATAAACCGCATAGTAGAGGGCATAACTACGGATTCCAGTGCAGTACAGTATTTAAATGCATTGTATTCAATAGAGGTACAGCCTTCCGGAATCACAATGCTTTTCAGCTGTTTACAGCTGTGGAATGTATTCTGATCAATTTTGGGGACAGAACCGTCAAATATCACTTCTGTAACCTCTGAACTGGAAAATGCAGACGTTCCAAGGAAGGTAAGGTCACCTTTGATTTCTATGACAGAGGTTTTTGAATCTCCGAAGACCGTGCCCTCGATGCTGGTCACGGATGCCGGTACAACAAGACTGGGAACAGTGGTAAAACGAAAAGCGTTGCTTTTGATAGTTTTCAGTGTATCGGGTAAAACGATGTTTTCGGGTTTGAAGTCAGGCTTGCCCAGAGTATAATAGGAAGGAGCAGAGCTGAAAGCATTACTTCCTATTGTTGTTACCGTGTATGTAGTCCCCTCATTTTCTACTGTTGCGGGAACGGTAACAGACGTTGGATAATTGCCCTCATCGTCCTTTACAACATTATACACGCTGACCTCATTTTCCTGTGTATCCGACAATATTGTATACTGCAGACTGCCAACAGTAAAAGTAGTATCTGCCGCGTTGACTGTGATAGAAGCCAATTCTCCCGATGACAGCATTGGAAGGGCAGCATAGGATGAGGTAAGCATGAGTACGGCAAGAGAGCCGGCAAGTATTTTTCTCAGTGTTGACGATTTAAAATCCGCCATTTGTAATCCTCCTTAATTTTTTTTTCAGTTTATCAAAGGGTATCAATAATCTGAAAACCAGATATCCTTGTACAACTGGTGAATGAAAAACGCTTTGTGATATCAAGAGTATCCCATACGTATCCATTATAGCATTTTTTACCCTTTTCAACAATAGAAATATTCACATGATTTTCCATCTCATATATGTAAATGATGCACAATCATGCTGAATTCGTAATGGGTCAGCCTGTATTTCTTCACATCTGTGGAATATAGAAATCCCTCCGATCAACCAGTGCCAGAGGAACGTTGGCTGATCGGAGGGAAACGCATAGATCGGATGCTTTTACTTCTGATTCATTTTTACATAAACAGTAACGATAGTCAGAAAGAATCTTTGTAAAATATCAGATCAATCCTCGTTTTGTCTTCCCAGAAAGTCTGCTGCTGCCTGAGCCAGCTTGCAGTCGCTTTCTGTAGGAAGAAGGGAGGGGGCTTCTGCTAAAAATACAACGGCTCCGGTTATATCCCCGGAGGAAAGAATCGGATAAGCGACTGCGGCAGGACGGTCGGTTCCCTCTACCGGAATAAACCTTCCGGCAGAAATTCTGTCGGCAGTGTAGGGACTGCGCTTTTCCATAACCGTTTCCAGAGCGGGGGATGCCCGTCGTTCCAGGTATTCTTTTTTGGAAACACCTGCAACTGCTACCACGTGATCCCGGTCGGTAATCAGTACGGGATGCCTGGTGACACGGTTCAGTACCTCTGCGTATTGCTCGGCAAAGGTCAGCATTTCACCCATAGGCGAGTATTTTTTGAAAATGACTTCGCCGCCTGCGTCTGTGTAAATTTCAAGAGGGTCGCCCTCTCTTATCCTGAGGGTTCTTCTTATTTCCTTCGGTATAACAACACGACCGAGGTCGTCGATTCTTCTTACAATT
>CACZSU010000089.1 GCA_902783855.1 uncultured Ruminococcus sp. | reverse complement strand
TCTCAAAGAAAGCCAGAGTGCCAGCATACACGGCAGCTCGATATCCGTACCCCGAATCATATGAATCACCTGCGCAGCTGTCGGCAGGTCTTTCATTTTCGGCACTTTCGCAGGCAGCGTGACATTCAGATCAAGTTTGACACCGTGCATCTTCAATGCAGTGACGATCAAATTTCTCGCCTCGCGAATGGATTTCGGGCTTCTTACAGCTGCATCTTCATTGATCGCTCGCTGCATCGCAATGCTGTCCAGCTTGTAGATGTCGATCTTCATCACGCTTTGCAGACGATTATTGAGGATGGTCTCATACCCGTGGATCGTAGTAGGCGACAAAACATTTCTCTTGATGTCGATATAGTTGAGAACAGCCTGCCTCACAGTGGTTATCTGTTTTTCCGCCTCTGCCTGTTCCATCCGGTAGATGTATTCTGCCGCAAGTCTCTCAGCTTCCCTTTTGGTAGATGCAGTAATGGATTTCTTTGTTTTTTTCCCGTCCTCATTGTAGCCGAGAAAAATCTGAACCCGCCACTTCCCGGACGGTGTCTTTTTTGCAGTTGCCATAGCGTACTCCTTTTCTCAAAGGCACACACTATAACCCTCTGTTATAGTATCAGCCTGTCCAAAAAGCCCCTCTGCGCTGGCTGCAGAGGGGCTTTTCAGGCGTATTCTCAGGCAAAAATGAGTTCAGGAACCCAGAATCGGATAAAAACTGCATAAATCAGCGGAGACTGACAATCCTTCCTGAGGTGGATTGCCAGTTTTTTCAAATTCAGGGCAGCAAATTTAAGCCTGACCCATTTTGTGACTTGAGCCAAGCCTCTGTACGGAGTATACCGCATGCCATGCTTTTCTTTGGCGTCCGCAAATACACGTTCAATCGTTTCCTTGCGGTGCGTATACAACTCCTTGTATTCAGGTGTGTGCCGATAATCCTCGACCAGTTCCATGTAGTCCGACCAGATGTGCCACGTCACGACTTTCTGATAGTTTCTGCTATGGGTGCATTTTCCTATTGACGGACAGTTTTCACAGATGCAGGGATTGCTTTTGTATTCCCGGTAACCGTTACGGTTTGTTGTAGAGTAGTTCAGAACATGGTCTTCCGGACAAAGAATGCAGTCATAATACTCGTCAAAAATATACTCATAGGGTCTGAAAAATCCGTCTTTGCCCATTGGGCGCTTATACGGAAATACAGGGATTCTGCCGCTGTCAATGATCAGTTTTGCAAGATAAGGAACTTTATAGCCGGCGTCTGCAACGATCTTTTCAATGCCGGGAAAACGTTTCAGGAGTTTGCGGTATAATGCAGGAAAAGCAACGCTGTCGTGGATATTTCCGGCTGTTACTTCAACATCCATGACATAGCCGTACTTGTCACAGGCAGTATGTGCTTCATATGCAAAGCACTTTTTATGTTCACCTTTATGGAACACTCCGCAATCCGGATCGGTCGTAGATTCTGTTATGATTTTCTCGGCAACGGGCTGGTTGCTGCCGTTCTGATCATCGTCATCATGCGTTTTCAGCGGCTTTTTACCGTGTGCTTCCCGGTCGGCATTGATCTCTTCCATCAGCTGCTTTTCGTATTCTTTTGCGGCATCCGGAATTGCTCTTTTGACCGCTTTGTGCATATTAGCATTTGCTTTGATATGTGTTCCGTCCACAAAAACTGCTTCCGGAGAGAGATAGCCGTGCTTTTCGACTTCACGCAGGATCCATTCGAAAACCTTGTTGATCGTTTCTTCAGTAAAACGATGCTTAAAGTTATGACTGACAGTAGAGAAATGAGGAAGCTGTTCGTTCATCAGATAACCGAGGAACCAGCGATATGCCACATTCATCTTGATTTCTTCGCAGGTACGGCGCAGCGAGGGAATGCCATACAGATGCTGAATGAAAACGATCTTGAACAGCACGACCGGATCGACGCTCGGTCTGCCGTTGTTATGGCAATACAGTTCACCTACGATTTCATAAAGCATGCTGAAATCCACTGCATCCTCAATTTTACGCAGAAGATGATCCTGCGGCACAAAACTGTCGATGCAGAAAAATTCCATTTGATTCCGTTCGGCTTTGTTTTCTCTCAGCATTTCTACTCAGCTCCTCTCTACTTAATATTATACCATAAAAATGCGAAAAAGCCCAGCCTTCGCCGGACTTTTTCGACAGACTGAAAAACCGGAAGCAGTGAAAACTGTTTCCGGTTT
>CACZSU010000088.1 GCA_902783855.1 uncultured Ruminococcus sp. | reverse complement strand
TATAACAACCAATTATTCAGAAAAATTTACCCTGAAAGGTAGTTAAAATTGCATGAAAAAATTTGTCGCAATTTGCTACAAAAATTTGATTTTTTTTTAATTTTAGGCTTGACAACCGATTTGCATCGTCTTATATTTAATCTCAAACGCTGTCATGTATGATCTTTCAGTAAAACCCACCCGATAAGTCAGATCAATTTAACTACATTAACACATTTTCTCGTCAGTTTCAACGATACTTATTGAAATTTTTCCGGCAGCGTATTATAATTAGGTTAATTAAATCTAACCCTGAAAGAGGCTTTTAAAATGAAGTACGACCCGAAAAAAATGGTAGCTGTCAGCCGCTATCAGAATTATTTTCCCACTCTGCTACCCGACATACAACAGGATATTCTGAAAAGGATGGATGAACTCATAATTGAGGAGCAGGAATACTGTGACAAAGGAAACTACAAACACATGGCACAGATACTGACATCCATTGCCATTTACGAGGTGCTTCAAAGGCATGGTCAGAGTGAGCAGGAGGCTTATCGGGCTGTATCAGAAGAAATGTGGAAAATCCTTGATCCTTCGGGTATGCAGAAGCTCGCAAAAAGGAGCTTCTTCCTGCCGTTGATGAAAAAGATCGTTCCCTTTGGCTTCAAGAAGGGTTCGGGCTTCGGCTGGCGATATACATGGCATAAGGATGATCCGAAAAATGAGTTTCATTTCGAGTGCAATGAATGTATTTATGCCAAAATTCTCGCTAAGCGTAACCTTATGAAGCTCGGAAGTATGTGCTGCCATGCGGATATCATCAATTATGGTTCTCTGCCGTATACCGATTTTATCCGCACAAAAACCCTTTGCCAGGGCGGAGATATATGCGATTTTCATTTTGTCCGCCACGATACAGATGCCGGAGATGGTTGGGAACGAAGCAAAAGTATATAAAGAGGCAGCTTCTGCATTATGGCAGATCAGAACCCTTTTGCCGGCAAATATGAAAGAACACGGCACGGATACGGATTTATCATCAGCGGAGAAAAACGAGAGGGGCAGACATAATGACGAATAATGAAAAGCTTGTCCGAAAATATGCGAAAATGTTTTGCGGCTCTATGAAAAAAGCCGGAAGATATACACCGTCACTTTACGATGAATACAGTAATCTGTATCTTGATCTGACAGGCTCTGCTGAATACGAGGAGTTTTCTAAATACAAAACAATGGGAATTGATAAGGTCTATGCGGCAATTACTCACGCAAAGCTGTGTCAGGATAAAGGTATTTCTCTTGACGAAGCAAGGGATATCTGGGAAAAATATACGGCGAAAAACATTCGCAGGATCTTTCGGACAGTGTGCAGGGTAACAGATATTCTGCCAAACGGATATAAGATAGTTTCCGGTTGGCTTTATGATGATGCTCAGAAAAGAATCAATGAAAACTGCCTGACCTATGGGCTTCTTGAATATACAGATGAGAAGCTGCAATACAAGATCACCCGATGTGCATACATAGAACTGTTTGAAAGATACGGCATCAAGGAATTTTGCAAGGTATTTTGTAACAACGATCTATGTATACAGGTGATGCACAGAAAAGTAGAATTTATCCGTCACAGTGATTTAACGGACGGAAGCTGCTGTTATGATGAAATTATCAATCTGAAAGTGAAGGAGTAAATCCATGGAATCTGATTACAAAAAACGGGTCGGTTTCACCAGTGGGGAGAAAAGAGAAATGAAGGAAAGTATCAGCAAAAAATCAGATATTACGCTTACACCTCGTGCTGTTATAGGGACGAACGCATGGGGAGATGCTTTGTACGGAAAAATGCTGAGGGGAAGTCATGTTTCAGAAGATACAATGCTTGTGGCTGTAAAAACCGCTGTTCGTTTGGATATCCCCTTTTTTGATACTGCGAGGGATTACGGTCTTGGCAAGGGTCAGCCTATCGTCGGAAGGCTGTGCGGTGATGATACATTCATTTCTGCAAAATACACACCCTCCGGAAAATACAAAAAAGGACAGGTAAAAGCATCATTTGAAAAAGATCTGAAAGATTTCGGAAGAAGTTTCGTGGATGTTTACTGGCTGCATCTGCCGAATACTATCGACAAAAATCTGCACGAAATGACCGGGCTTTACTGTGAAGGAAAAATAAAGAATATCGGGATTTCAAACTTTAATCTGAAGGAATGTAGACAGGCAAAAGCAATTCTTGACAAAGCCGGAATTCCGCTTTACGGTGTGCAGAATCATTATAGCCTGCTTGACCGCAAATGGGAGAAGGAAGGGCTGATTGATTGGTGCAGAGAAAACAACATTTCTTTCTGGGCATGGGCAGTCCTTGAGGAAGGTATGCTTGTTCCTCCCGAAAAAGATGAAAAGAAATCTATTATGAAGCTGATTTTTTCCCGGAAACGCAGGAAACTATATTCCCTTTATAAAGTTATGGCAACCATAGGACGAAATCATGGACTAAAGATTCCGCAGGTTGCCATGTGTTATGTATCCTCAAAAGGACTTGTACCGATTTGCGGATGCAGAAAACCATATCAGGTGGAGGAGCTTGCAGCCTCTGTGAGTGAGAAACTTTCAGCTGCAGAAATCAGGATGCTTGAATCGGCAGCGGATGCAACCGGAGTCAGAATTCTCGGAGCAGATATGTTCCGCTTTGCTGTGAAGAAGTAATTGATTTCTCCGTGTAATTATGTTTGCGGTAGGCTTCACGCTGATGATGGCTCTTGATGTGGGACTTGGATAGGAGTATTTTCAAATGACAATCTATGAATACGGAACAGAAAACGATAAAAGTATGTTGTTCATCGCCACCGCTGCACTGGAGCCTTATTGGGCGTTTCAAAAACAGGCGGAAGCACTCGGGAAGGAATATCATGTCTATGCTGTATCGGCAGATGGGCATGACGGCAAGCCGGGAGATTTCATTTCCATAGAAAAAACGGTATCGGATATTGTTACTGAGCTTAAAAGGCGCAATGTAACAGAGCTCTATGCAGCTTATGGTCTATTCAAGGGCAAGGAGCGCAAGGCATTGGAGCAGAAGATTCAACAGACGGAGAAAACAATCGCCGCCAAGCTGAACGCAATTCCGACGATGTTACAAGGCGACGGCTACCCCGACGCAAAGGTGTTTATCGCCGCTTTCAAAAAAGCAACCGAGATCGTCGAGCAATACCGCCGTGACCTGTCCGACTGGGAGCGCAAGGTGAAATC
>CACZSU010000087.1 GCA_902783855.1 uncultured Ruminococcus sp. | reverse complement strand
GCCGAGCCGGCGCCCCCTGAACGCGTCAGTCGCTACACTACGTTCCGCTCTGGTTAAAGCGTGTATTTGTTTACACCCGCGGAATATCTTTAACACCACGCTACTTTTACGCAGCTCGTTCAAATTGACAGTTACTCTATTTGGCAACTATTATTTTACACTTTGCGCCGAGCCGGCGCCCCCTGAACGCGTCAGTCGCTACACTACGTTCCGCTCTGGTTAAAGCGTGTATTTGTTTACACTCGCGGAATATCTTTAACACCACGCTGCTTTTACGCAGCTCGTTCAAATTGACAGTTACTCTATTTGCTAACTATTATTTTACATTTTATCGCTCAGCTAAGCCAAGCTGCTAACAACTCAGTGAAGCTACGCTGGGGGAAACCTTTTGTTCCCAACAAAAGGTTTCCCCCAGGATAACTCCCCTTAGCCACAAAATGAACTGGTTAAAGGTTTATGCAAGAGTGGCAATGTCCATAGTGGCTGCTGCGTTCAGATGTGCGTCAGCAGTATGCCCTGCCAGATATTCATAATATGCCTGCGCACCGATCATAGCAGCATTGTCCCCGCATAATGCTAACGGGGGATAATAACATTGCCAGCCATTGCGGTCGCATACTTCCTGCGTTCTTTGACGAAGAAGGGAATTTGCCGATACGCCTCCGGCAAGCACCAGCTTGTCATAGCCATATTCCTTTGCTGCTGCTGTAAAATTCTTTAACAGACTTTCTACAACTACCCGCCGGAAGGATGCGGACAGATCATTCACCGATAATTCTGTGCCCTTCTGACCTGCATTGTGAATCAGATTAATCACCGCGGTCTTTAAACCGGAAAAGCTGTAGTCATACGGATTGCCGCTGACCTTCGGCGTCGGCAGAGCAAAAGCATCCGGATTGCCCGACTGCGCCGCCTTGTCCAGGTGAATGCCGCCCGGATAGGGCATTCCCATCGTTCTGGCTGCCTTATCAAACGCCTCTCCGGCAGCGTCATCTCTTGTCTTGCCGATTACACGCATATCCGTATAATCCTTTACCTCTACAATATGACTGTGTCCGCCTGAAACAACCAGACAAAGAAACGGCGGTTTTAGCTGCTCATGCGCTAAATAATTTGCCGCAATATGCCCCCGCAGATGATGCACCGGAATCAGCGGCAATCCGCTCGCCAGGGACAGCCCCTTTGCAAAATTCACTCCCACCAGCAGCGCACCGATCAGTCCCGGCGCATAGGTCACTGCCAGTGCATCCAGCTGTGACAGCCCTATCTCTGCCTGCGCCAATGCTTCTTTGACAACACCATTGATTGCCTCACAATGCCGGCGGGATGCAATTTCGGGCACAACCCCGCCGTACAGTTTATGTTCCTCTACCTGCGTTGCAACAACGGAAGAAACAATCTTCCTTCCGTCCTCTATCACTGCCGCCGCTGTTTCATCACAGGAGCTTTCGATTGCTAATATTCTCATTCTGTTCCTCCTACCTCATGACAGCTGAATGTTTTCGTCAGGATCAGTGCATCCTCCTGCGGATACCGGTAGAAATTCTTCCTCAGTCCGACCTCCTCAAATCCAACACCCCGGTACAGCGCAATGGCTGCCGTATTGGACGGACGAACCTCCAAAGAAATAGACTGTGCCCCTTCTTTTACCGAATTTTCCGATGCAGCCGCAAGCAAAGCACTTGCGGCTCCACGACGCCGGTAGTCCGGAAAAACTGCAATATTCGATATATAGCAGCTCTCGCATACAACAAAAGTTCCTATATATCCCATCACCTTTCCATCATCTGTCACAGCCGTCAGAAAATGTGCAGTTCTGTTATCCAGCTCCTCTGTCAGGCTATCCGCACTCCATGGGGTGGAAAAACATATCCGTTCCAGCTCTGCCAGTGCAGGAATATGCTCTTTTGTCATTTTTGTAATTGTAAATCCTTCCATACGCTTACTCCGTATATTTTCTCAGCAGCATACGGCAGAAATCCTCTATGGCAGCTTCAATCGCCTTCCGGCAGCGCCTGTACGTTACCAGATCGGAACCATACGGGTCGGGAATTCCCCCGCCCAGCACATAGATTTTTTCCTGCGGAACTCCGATAGAGCGCAGCGTCAGCGCATGGCTCTGCGTCATGACGACATAAATGTCTGTTACATCCAGATCATGCTCCCGGATAATTCTCGGCTTATGAAAGCTGATATCAATATTTATCTCATTACAGACCGTTACTGCATTCGGTGAAACGTGCGTATCATCACAGAATCCGAGCGCAGCACTGCTGAAAATGCTCTCTATCCCCAGTTCTGCCGAACGTTTTGCATATATAGCCTTTGCCATGGGACTGCGGCAGGTATTTCCTGTGCAGATAAACAATATATGCAGCATCTCTTTACATCCTCCCAACACTCTGCTGATCAATTATGCCTTGGCATCATACCAGGTTTTTCCGATTCCGGCATCTGCTGTCAGCGGTACAGCAAGCTGTACAGCATTCTGCATTTCTTCACTGAGCAGAGCAGCTGCCTTGTCTGCCTCTTCTACGGGCGCTTCTACAATCAGTTCGTCATGCACCTGCAGTATCAGACGGGAACGCATACCTTCTTCCCTCAACCGGTTGAATACTCGTATCATTGCAATTTTAATAATATCGGCTGCAGTTCCCTGTATCGGCATATTTCTCGCCACACGTTCTCCAAATGAACGCAGGTTATGATTAGACGATGCCAGCTCGGGCAGATAGCGCCTTCTTCCGAACATGGTAGTTACATAACCGTCTGCTTTTGCCTGTTCTACCGTGTGCTGCATATACTGGTCAATGCCGCTGTAAAGCCGCAGATAATCCTTGATATAGGTATCTGCCTCCTTACGGGACACACCAATGTCCTTCGACAGCGAAAATGCGCTTATGCCGTATACTATGCCAAAATTAACTGCCTTGGCACGGCTGCGCAGTGCAGGCGTAATCATTTCCTCGGGTAGCTGGAACACCTTAGCTGCGGTTGCCGTATGGATATCCTTTTCCTCCCGGAATGCCTCGATCATATGGGCATCATGCGAAATATGTGCCAGCACCCTCAGTTCAATCTGAGAATAGTCTGCATCCACCAGCTTACAGCCCTCTTTAGCTGCAAAAAAGCGTCTTAATTCCTTTCCTCGTTCTGTCCGGACAGGGATATTCTGCAAATTGGGTTCTGTTGAGCTGATTCTGCCGGTTCTGGTTTCAGTCTGGTTAAAGCTGGAATGGATTCTGCCATCCTCCCGGATCACCTTGAGCAAACCATCACAATAGGTAGATTTCAGCTTTGTTAATGTCCGGTATTCCAGTATTTCACCGATCACCGGATGTACATGGCGCAGCTCCTCCAATACCTCAGCATTGGTGGAATAGCCGCTTTTGGTTTTCTTTTTTGCGGGCAGCATGAGCTTTTCAAATAAAGCGGTGCCCAGTTGCTTTGGTGAGTTGATATTGAATTCGTACCCCACCTGTTCACAGATACTTTTTCGCAGACGTTCAATATCATCCTTCATGCTTTCGCCGTAATCATAGATACCCTGACGGTCTACAGCGAATCCGATATTCTCCATAGATGCAAGCACACCTGCAAAGGGTAATTCTATTTCTGTCAGCAGCTTCATCTGCTGTTTATCTTCCAGCTCTGCCGTCAGTACATCCGCCAGCGGCACATAGCCTTCTATACCGCAGGCACAGTCGATTTGCAGCGGTTTGATGCGGTATTCTCCGTACAGTCTTTCCAGACTGTAGTCAGACGCATTAGGATTGAGCAGATAAGCCGCCAGCAGCGTATCAAACACCAAGCCTTCAAAAGACAGTCCGCACCTGTCAGCCGCGGCAAATACCGGTTTGCAGTCATGGGTACGCTTATGGATGCTGCCATCCTGCAGAAAACCCTCCAGAAATGCCTGAAAATCGCTGCTGAAAGCATTTGCCTGTACGACCCTTGTACCATCACAGACTGTCAGCCCTGTCAGGCTTTCGCCATCACCTTCATACAGAAAATCAACCGTTTTGCCCCTGAGCTGCTCCAATAATTCCATCAGCGGCTGATCTGTCGTTACCAACACCCGGTCATCCTTTGCAGCCGGAAGGACAGCAGCAGCATGGGCGATATCCTCTCCGCTGAGTCCCCATTTTTCCATCAATGAAAACAATTCATACTTTGCCATCAGTCCGGCTGCTTTTGTCTTATCACATTCCTGCGGAACATAACCCTGAATATCCGTATCTATGGGCGCAGATGTGCAGATCGTACCCAGCATATAGCTCAGATATGCGCTGTCCTTTCCAGCAATCAGTTTATTCCTGATACCGGGTTTGACATCTATTGTATCAATATTTTCATAAATCTCGTCCAGACTATGAAAGCGGGAAATCAGATCCTTTGCACCCTTTTCACCGATACCGGCAACACCAGGAATACAGTCAGAGGTATCACCCTGAATAGCCTTGATATCAATAAGCTGTCCGGGGCTGACACCATATACCTCCATGATTTTATCTTCATCATACAGGGTAACCTCTGGTTTTCCAAATTTTGTGGTAGCAATTCTGACACTGACGGTAGGGGATACCAATTGCAGACTATCCCTGTCACCTGTTGCAATCATACATTCAAATCCCTGATCTGTACAGGTTTTTGCCAATGTTCCCAGAATATCATCTGCTTCATAGCCCTCACAGGTCACGATCCGGTATCCCAGTGCTGCAATCAGATCCTTCAGCGGCTGCAGCTGCTGCGCCAGTTCCTGAGGCATACCCTTGCGGTTTGCCTTGTACCCGTCATATGCTTTATGGCGGAAAGTCGGTGCTTTCAGATCAAAAGCTACTGCTACTGCATCGGGGTGGCTTTCATCCAGCAATCTGCGGAAGGTTGTCAGAAAGCCGAAAATCGCATTTGTATAATATCCGTCCTTTGTTGTCAGCAGCTTGATACCGTAATAAGCACGGTTCAGAATACTGTTTCCGTCCAGTACCAGTAACTTCATTCATTTTCCCCCTTGAATCAAATCTATTATCTGTATTTTGTAAAAACAGTTTTGTGTGTTTTTCTGCTTTTACCGATCACCAGATAGGCAGCCCAGATAAACAGGCTCAGAATCAGCAGTATCACACCGCACACAACAGCAGCACCTGTCCCGAATAAGACAAAAACAGCATATGTTCCCATTACCACTGACAAAAGCGGAAATAATACGGTCAGTACCTTGTTATGCTTCTTATTTCTGTCCTTGGTGTAGCGGAGCATAGCTCCCAATGCTGCTGCCATAAAGGCAACCGACAACACACCCAGCACAAACATCATCACCAAAGCCACCAGAAAATCCTTCAACTTTACTCCTCACTCTCCACGCCTCACACTCCACACTTCCGGAATTCGTCAGTCTTCGGAGGAGGAGCGGATACAATCCATAATGCCGACATTTTTACCATGCCGCATATACACCCTTGGCACACGTTTTCCGACCAGACAAACCAGCTCATAATTAATGGTACCGGTCATCTCTGCAATTTCATCAAAAGAAATGGTATTATTCTCGCCGTTTCCGATAACCGTCACTTCATCGCCCGTCTTTACGCCGTCTATGTTTGTAATATCAATCATCACCTGATCCATGCATACTCTGCCGATAACAGGCGCTTTTTTGCCGTTTACTGTCATATAGGCTTTTCCAGAAAGACTTCTGGTGTAGCCGTCTGCATACCCGATGGGTACAGTGGCAATTCTCGTAGGCTGATCTGTTATATAGGTTCTGCCGTAACTGACCGCTGTCTGCGGCTCGACCGTTTTGATCTGGGCAATCACACTTTTGATCTGCATTGCCTGCTGAAGATCCATTTTTCCTTTCAGCTTTCCGGAGGGTGATAGTCCATATAAAATAATACCTGCTCTTACGCAGTCAAATTTTGCCAGCGGATAATCTATGATAGCACCGCTGTTGGCGCAGTGAACGGTGCGGAATTGAATACCTCTTGCCTGGAGATGCACCACTGCGTTGCGGAAACACTCCAACTGGTGACCGGTAGCCTCTTTCCCGTCTTCTGCCTCATCTGATACAGCAAAATGGGTAAAAATCCCTTCCACATTCAGCCCGGGCAGCCGACACACCTCCTCTATCTGCTGCAGAGAACTGCTGTCCCGCTGTATATCCTGATACATAAAGCCAATCCTGCTCATACCGGTATCCAGCTTGATATGCACACTGACCTCTACGCCGTTTTTAACCGCACACTCTGACAATTCCTTTGCATAGTCTGCCGACAATACTGCTTGTGTAATCTGATGCTCTGCCAGTTCTCCAGCCATCTCTGCGGGAGTAAAACCCAGTATCAGAATCGGTTTAGTGATTCCGTTTTCTCTCAGCTGCATAGCCTCTTCAATATTGGATACTGCAAACCGGTCGGCGCCCAGTTTTTCATAGTACTGACCAAGAAATACAGCTCCATGTCCGTAGCCGTCCGCCTTGATTACGCACATTATTTCCGTTTGATCGCCGACTGTTTTGCGAATCTCTTTAAAATTATGTTTTATTGCATCAATATCTACCTGTGCCCAGGTCCTTCTCAGAAAATCAACCATACCAAAGCCTCACTGACATTTATATTGATTACCTTCTATTTTACTCCATAACCCCACCATTGTCAATTTAAACTTTACTCCATCGGCGCCGAGCCGGCGCTCCCTGAACGAATCAGCAGCACTAGTTAGCTGTACTGGGGAAAACCTTTGTCTGGAAACAAAGGGAACTAATACAAACCAAACCCACACACAGGTGATTGAGATTATGCATGTGCAGCCTCAGGCAGATTTTTTGCCGATGGTTTTCATCATACGTTTTACTTTTGTCAGAAGACGCTTGAGATCATCGTTGTACAGCAGAATATCTGCGGCAAGTGTCAGTACGACTGCCACAATGACCGTTTCAATGGATGCGATAACCCAGGAAAGCACGTCCTGGGCATTGACATTGAAGCACAGACGCGCTATTACATTAGTGAGCACCAGAATGGCAACAAACACCAACGTGTGACTGATAAAGGGCTTGATGGAACGCTTGAGAACGTTGCGGGACATATACAGTACATACTGTATGGTACGGAACAGATTTGCCGCCAGTGTACCGATGGCAACGCCCACCAGGCCAAAAATGAACACACATACTACCGAAATGACAATATTCAGGATAGCCTCCATAAATGCACCGTTGCGGGTCTGTTTGAAGTGACCTGCTACGGTAACAATATTCTGGTAAGGAATACGGATGCAGCTGAATGCTCCTGCAAGGCTGATAATCATGGCAAAAACAGGCTGGTTGTACAGTTCTACCAGCTTTGCCTTATCATGCTCGGCATACAGCATGGCAAACGACACAAACATGACCGTCATGACGGAATACAACACTGACACAAGAGAAAAAACAATCAGCTCATAGATACGAAAGTTCTTTTCCATCAGTTCATATTCTTTCCTCGCGTACATATTACCGAAAGCGGCTCCGAAACCATTTATAAATGTATTGATCAGCTTCCTCATGCCCAGAATGATCATATTATAAACCGTATACACCGATACCAGTCCGATACGCTCAACCGGCGCACAAAAGGTCAGCACCATTATGTCTGTATTTGTATTGACAAAATTTGCCACCTCGTGTCCCAGTGCATCCCACCTTTGTCTGAGAGCGGATTTATCCGGCTCGATGTTTTTGATCAGCTTGTACTTTCGCTTGGCATACAGATTAATCACAATGGGATTGATCAGAAACACCAGCGCACTTCCCAGTTTGATCCAATGGATTCCACATCCGCTGTTGATCAGAATGACTGCTACAACCGTATTCAAAATCGTTGTAAAAATACGGATGATTGAAAAGACACACTGCCGCTGATCAGCATTCAGCAGCATTTCATACGTAAATCCAAAAAAATATTCGCCGAAGGTTCCGATACTGATAATTCCCACCAGCGACACCGTATACCAGAAATCAAACCGATCCTGTTCCTCTACAAAATACTGCATATAAATGCCGAATCCTACTGCGAACACCACCATCAGTACCACAAAAACCATCGCAATTTTTTTCATAAAATCACTGGTGGCCCGGACGATGGCGCTGATTTTCCGGATATCATTTTTAGCAAGAGCCTTATACAATGCTGCTCTTGTGACACCGCCGATGCCCGCCTTCATCAGTGCAATACAGGACAAAAACTGGGCAATCGCCTGTGTAATACCATTCGTTCTGGAACCATAGCTTCCCAGTATCAGAAACGGCAGCACCAGACCGCAGATAACCGATACAGCTTCATAGGCAAGCCCTGTAACTGTATTCAATAATGCCTTTTTACTTCGCACGTTGCTCTCACTTCTCCCTGGCGTTCCGTCACTCTGACGCTGCATTGCCCAAAGCCTTCTGCAGATAGGCAACCGCCTTTTCTCTTTCCTGACCGATACGCACGGTCAATGCTTGTTTATCATAATATATACCATCAAAATACGCCGCTGTTTCTTCAGCATTTTCCCGCATCAGCTGCGACACATCAAAATATTCCAGCAGCTCTGTCACCTTTGTATTGCCCCTGGGCAGCGCCAGAAAATCCTTGCCGAATATCAGCGACAATGCTGCTCCATGAAAAGTATCTGTAATCACATAATCTGCCTTGCTGAAATAGGCAACCGCATCCAGCGGGTCAGCCGGTGCCTGCTCATCACACCATGCCAGATTATGCGGGAAAGCTACCAGCTTTTTCTGCTTCTTTCCGGCAAATGCCCGGATAGCCTGCTGATCCTCCGCAGTGAATTTTGCTCCTGCCGAATAAATCAGAATAAAATCGTCATACGGACACGTACCCGCCATCTCCCGGTATTGCTCCATAGGCAGCAAAAAGGTCGGATCGCACAACACCTGGATCTCCTTATCTGTATAATGCGACAGCAATGCCTTTGAATAGCTGTCCCTGACGGAAATTGCCCGCATATCTGCCAGCGCCTGTCGGACATAATCCACCTTTTCTACATCCGCCTGTACTGTCGTATTGACCGATGGCGCATAGGAAATAACTGCTGCCGGCGCCAGCCCGCAGCCCCAGAACACAGGCGCCTGCCGCATATCCTCCCGTGACAGGTTCCATATCTCGTCACTGCCCAGCACAAACACATCCTGCTGTGACAGTGAGTGTGCCTGCATCGCACACAACGGGAAGTCCCGCAGTGCCTTTTCAAAATTCCTTAATTTCCGGTGATCAAACCTGACCTGTCCGAACTTGCCCTTTTTCAGACTGCGGATTGCTTTGCGAAAAAAAATACGCCGGTTATGCTTTACGCCTGTTTTCAGAAAGCAGACCTCATGTCCCATCTGCCGCAGCGTATACCGCAGGGCATATGCCTGCAGATAACTGCCGCAGTTCGTACTATTATATACTGTTACAATACAAACCTTCACATTTTTTCTCCTTTTACAGGTGCCGTTCAATTTCAAACGAATATTCCTTATGCACATCTCCGCCCAGCGTTGCCACATCCTCTACCCGTATGCCGTTGCGGTACAGAACAAAGGGCAGCGAAACCTGATCCCTTTTGAGGTATGTCCGGAATTCGTCAAACCATTGCTCCATTACCCGGATACATTCCGGACGGTTATGCTCCCGTACCATGAAATCACAGGCAACCAATCCATAATCCTGCGGAAATCCCTGTTCCTTCAGACGGGCAATATACTTATCAATGTTCTCACTGCTTTCCTTCCCCAGCAACCGGCAGACCTCCGCCTCCTGATAGGCACAGGTGCGTTTGGAATGACGGAAATGGCTGAGTCCGTATGGGGACATACGATTGATATGCTCGGTCAGATCAGAACAAATACGGATATTCCCGTCCAGATAAATCGAGTACCGGTACTGCGGAAACACCTTATGCGGATTGATCTTGAAATAACGGTTTTTCAGCGCCGGTGAAAATTCCTTTACATCCTCATAATCTGCCACATCTATTCTTTTCCAGCTGCTGCCTGCAGGCAGTTCAAAATCCGTAATGGCATAATAATCTATATTATCCGGATGCACCAACGGTTCCCGCAGGGAATCATATCTGCCGGTAATGCAGGTATATACAGCAATCCGTTCATCACTGAAATAATTGGTATCGCTCCTGTCGTTGACAGCGGTAGGCAGATCAGGGCAGTTTGCTACTACACTCCGGTGACCGGAAAGACGTTTTTTCATATCCATGAGCCTCTTGCCGAAGCTTTTGCGCCTACGGTTTTCTATACGTTTCCCCGACAGGTAACTGCGGCTTGTCAGGATTTCTCTTTTTTCCTTTACCAGCTGTTTGACCGTATCCATATATTGAATATAAATCTGACGTACAGATTCATCGCAGTATAACATACTTTAAGCTCTCCTTTTCCATGCTTCCCCGTTTTTCATATTTTCAATACCAAGAACTGTTACCATAATCGGTATCAGCACATACGGACGGAAAAATGTCACCTGACCGTATTCAATAAACAGCAGCGATAATATAAACAGTACGCCCAGTTTATTCCATTTGGATGGTTCTTTTCTGTGATTCAGCCGGAGCTTTCCGCCCTGCAGACGGATATGCATATGGATATACTCCAGGAAGCAGCGAATATACATACTATAATAGGTAAGAAAGCCTACAATACCCATATCCGCCAGCAATTCCATATAGTTGTTATGGGCGTACAGATTCCACTCGTTATAATTTCTGAAGCAATAATACCCCACACCAAGTATCGGGTGACTGAAAAATACCTCGCCTGCCTTTTTGATCAGCTCAGATCTCTGGTAAGCACTGAAATCGGAGCTTCGATCCACATCCATGCTGATAACTTCACGGACAACCAGCATGGTTTTCTTGCCGATCAGCTGATTCAGAAAGCTGTTTGTCGAAATAATCCATAGTGCTGCCCCCAGCACTGCCACTACAACCAGCAGCCGCAGCAGCTTCTTCCAGAGTGAACTGCCGGAAGATGTCAGGTACAAAAAGACAAACACAAATACGGACACCAGCAGTACCTTACGGCTTCCCGAAATAATAATATTGGCAATAATAAACAAAGCCGGAATGTAAAAAGCCTTATGAACATAATATGCCAGAAACAATACGACACACAGTACCAACGCAAACTGGGTAGTAAAATGGTTATAATTCACTCCCAGCCCTCTGCCGTATAATCTGGTATTGTATTCCGACAGCAGACTGGTAAATTCTGTATTCAGCAGGGCACGGATTGCCACTGCGACCTCTGCCATAACAAGGGCTGTCATCATTCCCAATCCCGTATTTCCCCGTTTCAGATATTCCGCTACACACATCAGGGAAATCACAATCGGAATATACGTATCCACAATCAGACTCAGGATACTGGACATATTTGAATGCGTCGCCCACAAAGCAGAAATACTGCATATAAATGTTACTGCTGAATACCAGATAAAATATTCCTTTCCCCTTTGCGTCAGTCTGACAAATCCTGTCTTTCCGCCCACTACTATAAAATATAAAAAGATCAATACAGATACCCCGAGCGACACGACATCGTCATATCCGGTATTGGTATGAAATCCAAGCTGCATCATCAGAAGAAGCCAGATCATTATATCATCTGTTCTCAGTTTAAATGCCATAGTATCCTCCATTCTTTGTCAGATTCTGCCCTGTAACACACGCTTCAAGGTTCCGTAGAAAATATGCAGCTTCTGATTCATGCTGACCTGCCTGCCGAATTTTCTGAAAAAGGACTTCGGGTAGGACGGCGCCTTACGGAAGGCGGCTCTTATTCCGGATAAACGGCTGTTCATAGCTGCCTTGCGTATAAACTGATACTTCTGTGCCTGCCGCAGCTTTTCCAGTGAAGCATTCTCATTCAGATACAAATAGCCAGCCTCATGCGCTGCCTTCACCAGCGCTGCTCCACGGCTGCTTCTGGCAAAGATAAAATTTCTTCCCTCATGCTCGCTGCAATCAGGTTCGCCGTTTTCCAGCAAATACCATGCATCCCCACAGGATACATCTGCCAGTTCTCCCACACCGTCTGCACAAAAACGGCAGATTTTGCGGATATCCCGTCCCAACGTATCCCGCCATGATGAACGGTAATCCAGCCGTCCGGTTTCGCCCTCTGCTGACCATGCCGTTGCATATCCCGGCCAGCCGCTGCCGCGGTACTGCAGTCTGGTACATTGTGCCTTATCCGGGCAATTCAGCTTTTGCAGCAAACGCAGATTGGCGTGTTCGCTGGGTGCTCCTGCACAGAAAAATGACAGCGTATAGACAAACTTCTCCTTCAGCTGCGGATGATCCTTCAGATAATTATGCAGTACCCGCACATCACACGGCTTACCGACAAAAACATACCGCTTGTCATCCTTCAGATAAGGCAGCAATCCTACAAATGGCATCGATGAGCAATACCTTGATCCACATCTCCCGATCAGTTCATCCGGATTTATTGTACAATAGACCTTTCCCAGGGTAACATTTTCGCTGCTTTCGGCAAACTGCAGAATACCGTCTGCCGCTTTGTGTTCCAATACATATTTACATAAGGCAGTCAACACGCCTCCGCTGGACGCACGATAGCGAATACCGCTGTCTGTACTCCAGCCAAGATATTTCTTTTCATAACTCCCCCATATTTCATCACTGCTCATATCTGCCAGTTCTCTGCCATTGACCGGGCAGACACGGCGGCAGACCTCCAGAGTTTCCTGTGGATAGGCATCGGGGTAATAAAACCCATCCTTTTCCATCCGCATCACGGACTTTCCCGTCACCTCGCAGCACAATCCGCAGCCCGTGCAATAATCATGATAATACTGTTCTTCTTTCATTTCCCATTCCCCCGCTGTTCTGTCTGCTGTTTAACAGGGCAGAACATTCATTCATGCTGCTGCGCCTGTACATCCGGCAGCACACCGGCATAATCCCCAAGCATTTGTTTTTTCTTCTCATCCAACGTTCCCTGATAACCGGTAATCGCAGCCAGAAGCTGTTCCCTTCCGGAAATATAATCCTGCGTTTTCTGAATAGCTGCCTGCGTTTCCTCTCTGGTTCCCGATACCACATACGGGTAGGACAGGCTGTCAAAAAGTCCCTCAAATTTTCTGCTGTAGGAAAACGGTATAGTGGGCACACCGGCAGAATAAGCCGCAATGGTTGCGTGCATACGGGCGCCGACAAAAACATCCATCCCTGCTATATAGGATTTTGCCTGCATCGGCGTTTCAAAAAACGGCGCCATTCTTACCTTCGGATACTGTTTTGCAAGCTCGGTGCTGATATGCCAGTCTGTGTCGGGTGCGTCCAGTTCATTCTGATAAACCACATGGGGAATCAGATGCACCACACAAGAATCATCCTGCTGATACTGTTCCAGCAATGTCCGGATATAGGTACGGTAATCCACCGTCAGTCCGAACTGGTTACTGCGGGTATAACCGCCGTTCCATAGCAGTCCTGATACATTCATGCCGATATGTGTTTTCTGTGCCTCCTGTTCCTGTCGTTCATACGGCAGAAAAAAAGCAACATCCGTGGTCAGCTTCGGCTTTCTTTTCCCCAGCTTTGCCGCCAATGCAAGGGATTGTTCATCTCTTGCAAATACCTCGCTGCTTTTGCGGATTACATCTGCCGCCCACAGCCGGCTTAACCAATGCCGGTAAGGTCCGTAGGTCTGGCTGCCCAGTACCAACGGCGTTTTCTGCCGGAGTACCATCTGCTTGAATATGGTACGCTTGATAAAGCGTTCCATGCCGTAAATATCGGTAAAGCTGTCGCCCATCGTAAAATCAAACACAACTGCACATTCCCGGATAGCAGCATTTGTCTGCTGCTTATGGGCTTTGTTTTTCAGTCCCAGCCGCACAAAGGAATAATCAATATACCGGAAGGACATTTTCAGAGGCGTTTTGTCATCTGATTGAAAAATGATTCTTACATCAAATTGCAGCCCGTACTGCTCCGCTATTTCATCCAGCATACACATAAACGAATAGGACAATGCCGCGCATCCCAGATTGCTTGAATGGAAGGCAAGTCCCATCACACCCACCGTTATCTTCTTCATTGTTTTCCCCCTTCCGTGTGCCGTCAGTCATACATTGTCAGCAGCACCTCGGTTGAACGAATCAGATTGGAATAATAGAATTCCAGCTTTTTCCTGCTGCTTTTATATACATTATCTGTTGAAACATCCTCTTTATGATAAATGGCATAAGAAGGATCATATACACTGGTCAGCTGGTTTTGCAGCAAGGTCAGATACAGAATATCCTCCTCGCCGTACATAAAGGTTTTATCGCAAAGACCGTCAAAACGGCTGATATATTCCTGCGAAAATACCATAAAACATCCATGCAGCATAATCTGATAGTGTTTTTTGTAATGATCACAGATGCCCGGCTTTCTGACCTTTCCCAGAAAGAGCTTACGGTACAGAACATATATCCACCGCAGATGCAGCTTATGGAAGCGCATAAAATTACGGTAATCCCGGAGAACATCCTCCGTTTCGTTTTTGGTGCGCATCTGCATCCGGCTCGGACTGGAACTGTATCTCCCATCCCTGGTCAGTACCATAGGACCCCATACGGCAAAATGGCTTTCCTCAAATTCCTGGTCCAGCTTTTGCAGCATATCCTTCTGAAACAGAACAATATCATTATTGCTCAGCACAATGTAACGGCAGTCAAAATGTTCCTTTGCATAGCGGAATCCCACATTGTTTCCATTGGCAAAGCCCAGATTGCTTTCATTGCATATCACCGTAACATAGGGTGTATGCCGGTAGTGTTCCGTCAGCTGCTTTCCCGAGCCATCAGGCGAAGCATTATCAACAATAATAATATGCATCCGTTCTGTGTCCAGCTGCTGTTCCATTGAGCTGACACATTCTATGGTATCGTCCGTTGCCAGATAATGCAGAATAACGACAGCCAGATCAATTTTCTTTCTTTCCATATTTCTCAGTCACTTCTTCGTACAAATGATAGATATTTTCTGCGTTAATACGGCGGTCAAACCGCTGCAATGCTTTTTCTCTTGCTCTTTTACTGACATCTGCCAGCTGTCCCCTGCTCTGGTATACCCTTACAACAGCATCCCGCAATGCATGGATATCGCCCGCACGGTACAGAAAACCATCCCGCCCGTCCTCGATCAGCTCCGGATTGGCGCCCGAGTCCGATGCGATCACCGGCAGACCGCAGCACATATGCTCTACAGTCACTCTGCCGAATGCCTCTGCCTCCGAACAGACGAAAGCCCCGTCATACTGGGGCAAAACGTCCTGCAATGCATGACTGTACCCGCAGAAGCGTATCTGCTTTTCCACGCCGCCCGACCTTGCAAGCGCTTTCAGCGATAAAATATAGTTACTGACGCCGCTGCCGTAAAAGTCCACACAGATATGCTGCCTGATATCCTCCGGCAAAGCAGACAGCGCCCGTATGACCTGTTCCTGTCCCTTGGTGGCACAGATGGCTCCTGTAAAGACAAAGTGCAGGGTTTCCTTGTTAAAATCGTGTTCTTTTATTACTCCGAATTTTGCCAGATCCAATCCGTTATAAATGAGCCGTATCTTTTCGCCATCCAGTCCTTTTTTGATCCAGGCATCCCTGACAGCCTGTGAAATAGCAATAAAATACCCGTTCAGGCTATTCATATATTCCATCGGCTGCTTTCTGAGATAAGCACAATCGTAATCCGTATCACTGAATTCACGGATATGCCACACATGAGGAATATGATACTTCCGGCTCAGCTCCTGTCCGATATCATCCCGGTTTACGTTGGTATGAATCAGGTCAACCGTAGAAAAATCAATGCAGCTTTGCGCCTGCTCCAGCGCAGATTGCAGCCGTTTTTTTCTTCTGATGCGGTAATACGGGCGCAGCATCCATTTTGCTGCCTTTCTCGGCAATGTACTGCCTTTATACAGCATAAACGGGTCGTGTCCGATAGCGTAGGTTTCTATTCCGTTCTGCCGGCAGAATTCCGTCAGCTTTTCTTCCCCCTGCGTCAATACAACCGGCTCTACCCCATGCTGTTCTCTGAGCGTCAGCACCATCTCCATCAACGAGTAAAATGCCCCGCCCTTTTCATTCTTATTCGCCACATACACTACCTTCATATTTTTCCCCTTTGGAATCCGTCAGGGTTTCCCGCCCTGAATCCGCTCACTACTATTTCTGGTTGACCGCGATAGGTTGAATTCTTTTGTAAGACAAAATCAGCTTTACATTTTTTTCAGGAAAATTTTCAGCTTTACGACCCCGTTCAGACTGGTGCTTCTGAAATCAAAATCCTTACTTCCCAGCAGCTTCATCCAGTTTCCGACAGACTGATCATAGCTGCAGATTTCCTCCGTCAGTGCTTTATATTCCGGTGTCATTCTGTCGCCATAGCAAAGCAGCAGATTTTCGCATTGCTTTTGTATCTCAAATACATCCAGATACCGCTTTACCTGCCGCAGCTTTCCTTTCATGCCGCTGTTCAGCCCTGCTACATTATCGCCATGCTGGCGGTATTGTATATGTGCCGTGCTGTCGGCATAATAGCTGCCGCCCAGTGCCAGACATACTTTGAACAGCCAGCTGTCATGCATCAGAATAAATTCCGGATCTGCACTGTTCACTGCATCCACCAGTTCCTGATTGAATACGGCTGTACAACCTGCTACATTGCTGATCAGAAAATTCGTATGCGGACTTCTGTCCGCTGAAATTGCGTGTACAGACAACAGCTTCAGATGTTCATCCACCAACCGCTGCCCGCAGTAATACATTGCCGGTCTGGCAGCATCCAGCTCATCCAGTTCCGTCACTGCAATCAGCAGCTTATCCTCATCCCACACGTCATCCTGGTCGCTGAATGCATAGTAATCCGCCTTTGGTGCGTGCTTCAACAAATCCAGATATCCCTTCTGTACATTCAGATGTGCTCCTGTGTACCATGTCAGCAGACCTCTGTCCTGATAATCCTCCAGAATGTGCGTTGTCCTGTCCGCAGAGCCATCATCTCTTACCAGAATCTGCACCCTGACGCCCTTTTGTGCCAGCAGGCTGTCCAGCTGTTCCTTCAGATAGGCTTCTCCGTTGTAGGTCGCCATCAGAACCGTAACCGTATGCTCCTTCTGTGCGGTACGTTCATACCGCTTTGTATCAAGCGGCTCAATCGGAATGACATATAATGCCCGCCTGCCTTCATGTACCGAATCTATACAAACCTTGTCGCCTCTGCGGTTCCAGCGGGGATGCAGATCACAGCGGCAGTCATTATCATACCGGAACGGTGCATACACCCTTGCGATTTTTCTGGAACGGTTGTCTTCTTCCGTACAAAGATAGACAGACGCAATCCGTTTCCTGTTGGGATAGGTATCGGTAATAATCATGGTACCATCAGGAGAGTAGCTGCAATGTCCGTCTGTTTTGAGTTCAGGCCAGAACATCCGGTATTCCTGGGTTTTGTCCTTCATCAGATAGTAATGATCTCCTGTTTCCTTTTTTCGCAGGAATGACAGAATCTCCTCATTATTTTTCCAGTAACAATGGGATACAAACACATCGTCACTGAGATTGTACATTTCTGTTTTGTCCACATTCACCGTCACCAGACGGGTATGCTTTCTTCCCTTCTGAAACCAGCGGTGCAGCACCATAAAGCGTTTCCCATCAGGGCTGATCATCAGATGATTGACCTTATGCTCCGCACCCTCCATGCTTTCGTCGGGTTCAAACGCTGCCATATCGGTATAATGGAACAAGGACGTTACCTTACCGCTGGGGATATCCATTTTCCAGATACAGGTCTTGTCAGGGCAAAGCTCCCCTTTTGTATCCTCCGGCAGATTGGAATAACCGTAACCCGGCCGCATTCTGTGCAGACGCGAAAAATCAAGAGATAGCGCAAAGCTGCCGTCTCTTGCTACATCATATACAGGCAAGGGCAGTACCCTTTCCTCTTTCTTCTCTTTGAAATTATAGATAACGGAGCAATAGTGTCCGTCACGGCAGTCATTATAAATGAGCCTGGTTCCGAAATCAGGGCCCATCCACTGTGCCATACAGCTTTGCTGTACATTCCATGCGTGTGTAATGCCCACTTCATAGAAGCGGTTGTCATTTTCCGTATCAATTACCCCGACAATGCCAGGTTCCTTTGGCGCTACAGATTTATATGCCTGCTTCACTTTTACAGTGATCATAAAGCGATCGCTGGCATCCCAGGGGGATTTATCATAATAGCCGTAAAAATATTCATATCCATCCTCAGGCGAAATACGTATTACCTCTCCTTCCGAACGGATTCTTTCACCGGATGCTGCAACGCTTGCAAGCTGGTACATTCTTTTACAGGAACGTTTCACTGCCGGAAACTGTTCCAGTGCCCGTTTACCCGCATTTTCAATTTCCAAAAAGCCCATATTCACCAATTCTCCCGAATAAAATCATCTATCATATTCACAATGCTCATAGGATCCTTATTTTCCCACGGTACTGTTCCGTCTGTTCCGCTGTAAAATTTCTGAAAACATTCCCCTAAATCTTTCAGTTCAAGATCAGCCATCAGTACATAATGGTTATCGCTGAATGCCTTATTATTCTGTATCTGATGGTCATTGATATGCTCGCCGTATTTTGCCAGTCTGGTCACCGCAATTACCTTTTTACCTTCATTGAGTGCCTTCATGATAGATCCGGAGGCACCATGACTGACTACAATATCCGCCTGTCTGACCTTTTCGAGAAATTCCTCCTGTGTTATAAAGTCTTTACAGGCAAAATGCTTCGGAATATAGGAGGAGGTTCCGGTCTGGGCAAACATCGGTTCCGTCAACACGCCGCTTTCGTATAATTCATCCAGTTTTTTAAACAGCCTGTCAAACGGATAATTCCTAGATCCTACCGTCACAAAAATCATCTCTATTCCTCCGCAACCTTTTTCTTCCTAATTTTCACTCAGTAAAGGCAACCTCCATAGACTGCCTTTTTGTAATGCTTCAGCTGTGATTTCCACTGCACGATAAACAAATCGGAATGTTTTTCCATCATTTTTCCCGCTACAGTAGGCATATCCGCCCGACCAAAGGTTTCTATAAACACAAACTTCTTTCTTGTCAGTCGGCACAACAAATAGAACGGATACGCTACCATTGTACCTGTCGTAATCACAAAATCCGGCTTTTCCTTGAGCCATATCCGCAGCGCCCTGCAAGAATTGACCATCATTTTGAAGATCATCAGCTTGTCCTTCAGATCAGTTTGTATCATCATGTACTTTGCACTGCTTTCAAAGCGGGTCTTTTCTGTAACATAAAATCCGTCATATTTATCAATCAACGGCTGCAGCCGTTTCAGCTGTTCCCAGTGTCCCCCCGATGACGACACCAGACACAGCCTTGGTGTATCATGCTTATGTTTCATACGCATTATCCCCACTTCAGTATCGTTATTGTCCGCTATTTTATCCCAATCACACTGCCTTCTACAGTATCACATAGCGACCCTATCATAGCATTATATACCTCTATATTGTATACCGTATTCCTCAGTTTGTCAACTTAAAAATGCACTGTAAAACTGCGCCGAGCCGGCGCTCCCTGAACGCGTCAGTCGCTGCACTACGTTTCGCTCTGGTTATAGCCTGAACATATTTGCACCCGCGGAATGCATTTAATTACACACGACCTTTACGCAGCTCATTCAAATCGGCAGTTACTCTATTTGCCAACTATTATTTTGCACTTTGGGCGCCGAGCCGGCGCTCCCTATTCACTATTCACTAGTTCCGTCCCCTTTGGTCTGCCAACCATCCAATGCCAATATAAAAGCTGCGGCACTGTCAGAAACATTCCCACTGCTGCAAAAGCCCCCCGACAACACATCTGTATGCATATCGGGGGACTGCTCATTTCATTTATTTACTTGTCAAGATACCAGCGCTTCTTGCGCTTATTGTATATTGTTCCGACAATTCCGGCTGCCAGAAAAGTCAGTACAGATGCACCCAGTATAATCGCTACTACTTTTATGGTGCCGCTGTTATCGTCCTGCTCCGGCTGCGGATCAGGCTCGCCGCTTTCCTTGTAGGTATAGAATACATAGGATGGTGTTCTTGAAATCTTTCCGCTTGTATTGGACGTGGAGTTGTAAAACTCGCATCCGTCAAACACCTTCTGCTCCGTTGTATAGGCTGTACCTTCTTTTCCGCTTACCACCTGACTGTCCAGAATCTTGCCGCTGTAATCCAGATAAATAACATTGACCTCTCCATTCAGCTTCACTGAACCATTCTGGATCCAGACTTCTTTTCTGACAGTGTATTCAGCATCATCCGTGTTTTTATCACTGCCGTCACTGAATACTGCTTTTATGCCCTCTGCAGAGCCCTTGCCCTGCAGCGTCAGCGTGTACCAGCCCTCGCCAAGAGAACCGTCTGCCTTCATTTCCTTGCCGGGCTGTTTGCCATTGTATTCTTCTTTTTTATCATCATTTTCCGTATACACATATGCACATACCTTTTCCCAATTCTGGTCATTATAGTAATGAATCACCAGATCCGTCACCGGCTCCTGTACATAATAGTAATCCACCTTGATATCACCGCTGGCAAAACCGACTGCATTTGCCGGGAACTGGTTCATATCAATTTTCATACCGTCAATCATGCGTACCTGTGCCATATACTGGTCACCCTCACGCACTCTGGTAACAACTGCCTTTGCCAGCTCGCTGTCGCCTGTATTGAAATCTGCATCTCCCTTGCGCAGATAATTGACGGTCAGGTTATAAATCTTTCCTGTATACTTTGTATAGTGATAGGTAATCGTCTGCTCCTTTTCGGTAAATTTACCGCTTTCATTACCTTCTGTACTGACATAATCATAGTCAATATCAAAGTCAGCCGATCTGACTGCCTGGAAGCCTTCTCCTTTTGTACCCTTGAGCACCTGGGTTTCCAGAATCGTGCCTTCTGTATCGTCCTTGTACTGAATCTGCACACTGCATACAGTGGACTGCTTTTTCAGCTTATCAAAGCTTGCCTTGTCTACCATAATCAGCGCGCTGTTTGGTGCGATAGTAACGGTATTTCCATCAACCGTTCCCAATCCTTTCAGACCAGCCTGATTGCCGTCCGCAATCATTTCCCACTTTGCTGGTAATGCCTTACTGCCGCTCTGCTTGAGCGTCACCTGCTTTTCACTGCCTGTAGCGTTGAAGCATACAGCCGCATATGCCCACTCCTTATCAGCCGTCAGGCTGTTTTCCAGTGTATAGGCAATCACGCCTTCTTCCTTGGTATCGGAAAAAGCGAGCTTATCCGCAGAGGTTCTGGTCGCATCTCGGAAAGGCTTGAAATTCCGGCGGATCTCAATCAAGCCCTGATAATAGCCGCTGAGGTCTGCGTACTTTGTCAGACAGTTCCAATCCAGCATATTCACGCTGTCCGGGGAAATATAGCTGTTTTCATCGCCGTATTTGGTTCTGGCAAAATCCTCGCCCGCCTGCATAAAGGTAATACCCTGAGAAGTCAGCGTAATCGCTGCCGCCAGCTTATTCATTTTTACCAGATTTTCATCTCTTGTATCAAAGCTGCCGTCATTCTTGGTAGACATAACCAGCTTATCATACAGCGTATAGTTATCATGCGCCGAAATATACGTAACAGACTGGGACGGCTGATTCATCCATGAAGCGCCTTCAATCGCACTCCTGACAGCTCCTGCGCCTGTTCCCTTCTGTACATATCCGCCCTCCTGCGCATTGAATACATGACCCTTCACTGCATCACGGAAATTATCATTGAACGCACCAATACGATTGTCCAGCTGCTTGATGTTATCCTTAACGGCTGTTTTGGCATCGGTGGAGGTTGCGCCGCCTGTCCACGGCTCGCCGTACATAATCAGCTTTTTACCATCCTTTACCTGCGTATCCAGTGCCTTGCGGATAGCGTTCATGGTTTCCACGTCATGCACACCCATCAGGTCAAAACGGAATCCATCTATATGGTATTCATTCGCCCAGTACAGCACCGAATCAATCATATATTTTCTGTACATCAGGTGGTCGCTGGCTGTTTCATTGCCGCAGCCGGAGCCGTCTGACAGTGACCCGTCATCCTTCAGACGGAAGTAGTAGCCGGGCACAGTATTTTCAAAGCAGCTGCCCTTGGCAGAATAAGTATGGTTATATACCACATCCATAATTACACCAATACCTGCGTCATGAAGTGCCTTGACCATCTGTTTGAATTCATTGATACGGACGCTGCCGTCATACGGATTGGTGGAATAGGAGCCTTCCGGCACATTGTAGTTTTTAGGATCATAGCCCCAGTTATACTCTTCAGAATCGGGATTGGACTCATCCACCGTAGCAAAGTCATAGACCGGCATCAGCTGCACGTGGGTAACGCCCAACTTTTTCAGATAATCCACACAGGTAGAAACCTGACCCTTTCCGTCCAGTGTCGTCCCCTTCTCAGCAAAAGCAAGGTACTTGCCCTTATGCTCGTCCGAAACGCCTGACACACTGCTGATGGAAAAGTCCCTTACGTGTACCTCCCATACAACCGCATCGGTAGGATCATCATACAGGATATGCTGATCCTCGTCCCATCCCTCCGGATTGGTGGATGGCAGGTCTACAATCATGCTGCGGTTACCGTTAACGCCGACGCCCTTGGAATACACATCCGTTGTTTCTACAGTCACGCCATTGATCGTTACCAGATAGGTATAGTACTGATTTTTATGATCTCCCTTAACCTTTGCAGTCCAGACGCCGTTTTCGCCCTTAGTCATCGAGGTGGTTGAAATATCCTTGGAGCCTTCCTCATCCGGACTGCCTGTAGCGTAAAGCTTTACTGCCATTCTTTTCGCAGTAGGCGCCCATACCTTGAAGGTCGTAGCCGATTCCGTATAGGTTGCACCGAGATCATCGCCGTCATAAGCCTGTGCATCCAGCTTATGAGCATACTTCACCTCTTGCTTTTTATTCTCCACTGCCTGTGTTGACATTGCATTTCCTCCTATCAGCATTGCTGCTGCCAGTATACAGCTGACAATATGTTTGAATTTCAGCATGATATCCCTCCGCAAACGAAATATCAGATCCGACGGGGGCATCTGATTTATTGGTAGATTCAGTTACAAAACCAATATATATATTACCATATTTACAGCAGCATTTACAATAGCTTTCTGCAATTTTTTTCCTCCGGGCGGCTCGGCGCCAAGCCGGCGCCCCAATTCGCGATAGTCGCTTCCCTACGTTCCGCTCTGGTTATAGCTTAGACACATTCACACCCGCGGAATACATTTAGTTACACATGGCTTTTACGCAGCTCATTCAAATTGATCGTTACTCTACTTGCCAACTATATTCTACACTTACTTACCTCCGGCATCCATCTGTTTTGCCATTTTATCAGCCGCCATACAGCATCACAAAATCATTGAAGTCTATACAACCGTTCCTGTTCATATCCGCTGCCGTCAGGTAGGGCTGTTCCAGTTCCGTCCCTTCCACCAGATAATCCGCCAGCATGGTGCTGTCCCTGGCATTCACGTTGCCCTCTCCCGTCAGATCACCCATTACCAGAGTGGCATAACACTGCTCCTGCCCGTTTTTGCTGAAAAACAGCTCCCAGCCGGTACCGATCGTCCCGGAAGACACCATACTGCCTTGATGATTCCTTACCGTCAGGCTCCATCCGGGATAGTGCATCTGCTTTTTGAGGGCAGCCACGGTGGTTCCCTGTATCACCTCTACCGTTGTTTCATCCACCATTTCCAGCGCTGACAGATCAGGCGGAACATCAGGTTCCATAACAGCTGACAGCATCGGATGACTGCTTTGTTCCTGCCGTTTCATCATAGAAGGCGTAATGACAGTTATCCCTTCTGCCGATACATAAGCTGCCGTATCTCCGCTTGCCGTCAGCCGCTGTATAGCTGTACCCGTATCGCACACCGCATCTACGCTGCCGTCCTCTGACAGGCGATAGACAATATGTCCATCTGAAGCATATACCCACCGGTTCGTCCGGCAGATCAAAGGATAATCCGAGGAAAAAATCTCTGTCAGCCCCGCTTCCGTATCCAGTGTATAGACAACTCCATGGCAGCAAAGGTAATTTCCGTTTTGTTCAAAGCCGTTCTCACACGGTATATCCGTCCATACCCTGTTCCCGTTCAGCTCCCGCAGCGTACCGTTTTCCTCAGCAGCATATACATGACTGCCCGCTGCATCCGTCAGCAAGGCCGTAACCGCCGTACCTGTGCGGTAACATTTCAGTTCCTGTCCGCCGCTGTCATATTCCCGCACCAGTGCATGATCCGCATCTGCCATCCAGATATGGTTTCTGCTGTCTGCGCAAACTGACGCAACAGCTCCGTCAGACCATTGTACCATCATTACATTCTTCATGCTTCCGTCAGCGCAGTACCGGATGATGCCCTTGCCCACACCGATAGCAGCAGCCATTGTCAGCCAGCCGTTATCTGCTGCAACCGCTTCTATCTGCGTGCTTTCCCGCAGCTCCTCATGAACCGACCCGTCAGACCGAACCGTATACAAGGTATAATAGTCTGAATCATATGTAACCATGTAAAACCCGCCGGCTGCATCAGGAAAATACTGTGTATTCCGCAAATACCGGACGCTCTCTGCACTACCGGCTACAGCAGCTATTCTCAGAATCCATACTGTCATCAGCAGACAAATGAATAGTTTACTTATTGTTCTGTGTTTGTATACCATAATTCGTCACCTGTTACTATTGTATCACAAACATGGATACTTTTCAGGAACAGAGATAAACAATCACTAAAATTTCCGACAAAATACGACAATGTTTTTTGGGCAAAAATACCTGATTCATGCGATTTTATCTGGTTCTGATTTCCAGCCCGAAGAATCGGACGCAAAAAACCCGAAGTGCTTTCTTGTCAGCACTCCGGGTTACCATTGTTTTACTCATCGGAATCATCTATTTCCTCAGGCAGTGACTCCGTTCCCACTTTTTCGTGATGGTAGGTCGGCACGACCTCTGCAATAATTTCCTCGACCTCCTCCTTGCGGTTTTTCATTGCCGCATAGTACAGATGGGTCAGATGCCGGAAAAAGGCATCGTTACTGAATTCAATAGGCTTGCCAATATAAATTTTCTTATTATCCGTTTTAGTAATACCTTCCTCGTTGAGCAGCAGTTCTTCATACAGCTTTTCACCGGGGCGAAGACCTGTATATTCGATCTTGATATCCTCATGTGGCTTGAAGCCCGACAAACGGATCAGATTTTCCGCCAGTACCTTGATCTTGACCGGTTCGCCCATATCCAGTATAAAGATTTCTCCGCCCTTTGCCAGACTGCCCGCTGTCAGCACCAGCGAAACCGCCTCCGGTATGGTCATAAAATACCGGATGATATCGGGATGGGTCACCGTCACCGGACCGCCTGTACGAATCTGCTCCTTGAACAACGGAATCACCGAGCCATTGGAGCCAAGCACATTGCCGAACCGAACGGCTACAAAATTGGTTTTGCTGCGCCTGTCCATCATCTGGATAATCATTTCGCAGATACGCTTTGACGCTCCCATTACGCTGGTAGGATTAACCGCCTTATCCGTCGAAATCTGAACAAAGTTCCTGACATGATATTTATCAGCTGTTTCAACCAGTTTCAGGGTACCGAATACATTATTTTTCACCGCTTCTTCCGGATTGGTTTCCATCAGCGGCACGTGCTTATGCGCAGCCGCATGGAACACCACATCTATCTGGCGGGTACTGAAAATATGCTCCAGCTTCTTTCTGTCCCGTACAGAGGCAATCTGTACCTCAAAGGACAGGTCACTGCCATGCTTGCGGATCAGCTCCTGCTGTATCTCATAGGCATTATTTTCGTATATATCCAGAATAATCAGATGCTTCGGTCTTAGTCTTGCAATCTGGCGGCACAGCTCCGAGCCGATCGACCCGCCGCCGCCCGTTACCAGTACCGTCTGACCTATCAGATATTTACCATATTTTTTGGTATCAAAGACCACTGGCTCCCGCCCCAGCAGATCTTCTACCTCCACCTGACGGATAGACGAGGTAATCGGCACACCGGAGGTCATCAGGTTATAAATGTTCGGGATGATCTTGACCTCCAGATGGGTTTTGGTACAGGCATCCAGAATCCGCTTTTTATCCGCCACACTGATCTGAGAAATCGTGAACAGAATGACTTCTATGCCGTACTCCTCACAAATTTCCGGTATCTCATAAGTAGTTCCAACCACCTTGACGCCTGATATGCGCCGGTGCAGCTTTTCCTTGTCATCATCTGCAATACAAACGGGAATATATTCATTGCCGGGGGTTTTGGAAAGCTCACTCAGTACAGACAAGGAGCCTTCACCTGCGCCAATGATCAGCAACCGCTTTTTCGGTTTCTGTGCCAGCTCCCGGCGTTCCAGAATCTTATTCAGACGGTACACAATGCGGAACATCATCACAAAAAAAGACGACATCAGCGCAAATGTGATGTACACCCTTGTTCCCAGATTAAAATCGGGAATAAAAATACCCAGCAGCATCGTTGCGATCATAAACGACAGATTCGCCGTCAGCGATGCAATCGCCGCAAAAAAGAAATCCTCAATATCCGCATACCGCCACAGCTTGTCATACAGACGGAACAGCAGAAACACCAGCACAAAACAGATGTTTTCAATCAATGCGCCCCACAAAAAAACCGTCAGGTCACCGCTGAGCAGGAGATTGTTTTTATTGATTCCATAAGCCATATAGTAGGAAAGATTCCACAGTAAAAAATCGCAGACAAACAGAATCGTCCGGCGATGCTTTCCTATTGCATTATATATCTTTAACATACCGTTAATCATTCTCCATTAATATTCAAAGCCCGCCGCCGGATACAGTTTCCCCGGGGCAGTTTTTTCTCATATACAGATACATTATATATCTTTTTTTCTTAAATTACAATAGTATATGAAGATTTCAGAGATTTTATACAGCGAATCATGCGACAAAAGGCAGAAATTGCTTGTATTTTGGCGATTATTATTCTATAATAGAATAATACAACAGGCAGTTTGATATATAATATTAATTTGAATTGAAGTCGCATTTTGTCGGCAAGCCGGAATTTTCCTTACAATAAGCAGTAAACCCGGCTGCAAATCATCATAAAAAGCAAAAAGGAATGGGGTTGGAAGGAATGGTCAGAATAGGTCTGGATATCGGATCAACCACTGTCAAATGTGTTGTACTTGACGATAACAACACCATATTATTTCAAACTTACGAGAGGCACTATTCCCAGATTACGGGGAAAATTGCTGATCTGCTGAAAACCGTAAAAGATAAGATTCCGCACGGGCAGGAGGCTGTTATTGCCATGTCCGGTTCTGCCGGTATGGGTGTTGCCGAAGCCTGCGGCATTGATTTTGTACAGGAGGTATACGCAACCAGAGTGGCTGCCAATACCTTTATCCCCGGTACAGATGTTGTGATTGAACTGGGCGGCGAGGATGCAAAGATTCTGTTCCTGTCAGGCGGCATGGAGGTACGTATGAACGGTTCCTGCGCCGGGGGTACAGGTGCGTTTATTGACCAGATGGCGACACTTCTGAATGTGCCGATTGAAGACCTGAACACCCTTGCCGAAAAGCATGAGAAAACCTATACCATTGCCTCCCGCTGCGGCGTATTCGCCAAAACGGATATACAGCCGCTGCTGAACCAGGGAGCCAAAAAAGAAGATGTTGCCGCCAGTATTTTTATGGCAGTGGTCAACCAGACCATCGCCGGTCTGGCGCAGGGCAGAGAAATCACCGGAAAAATCGTCTATCTGGGCGGTCCGCTGACCTTTATCCCGCAGCTGCGCCTGGGCTTTGACAAGGCGCTGCATACAACCGGTATCTGCCCGGACAATTCCCTGTACTACGTATCCCTGGGCGCTGCCCTCTGTGCAGAAAAATCCATTGACTTTGAAGAAACTGAAAAGAAAATCGAACAATACAGAGGCACTGGCAATTTTGCCTTCAATAAGCCTCTTTTTAATAATGAACAGGAGCTGAAAGCCTTCCGTGAACGCCATGCAAAGGCAAAGGTGAGAACCGGTACGCTCAAGGGCTACAGGGGCAAAGCCTTTATCGGCATTGACGCCGGTTCTACCACTGTCAAGGGTGTTGTAACCGATGACAAGGGAACACTGCTGTATTCAGAATATCTGTCCAACAGCGGCAATCCGGTTCCGATTGTCAAGCGCTTTCTGGAAAATATCTATGCGCTGTCCCCTGATATCCGCATTGCCGGCTCGGCAGTTACCGGCTATGGTGAGGAAATCATCAAAAATGCCTTTGGCGTTGACTTCGGCATAGTGGAAACCATTGCCCATATGACAGCTGCGCAAAGATTTATGCCGGATGTGGAATTCATTATTGATATCGGCGGTCAGGATATCAAATGCTTTAAAATACGCAACGGTACCATTGACAATATCTTTCTGAATGAAGCCTGCTCCTCCGGCTGCGGTTCCTTCCTGCAAACCTTTGCCAATGCACTGGGCTACAGTGCCGAGGAATTTTCACAAATTGGTCTGCTGGCAAAGCATCCCGTTGACCTGGGTTCCAGATGTACGGTATTTATGAATTCCTCTGTCAAGCAGGCACAGAAAGACGGCGCTACGATTGAGGATATCTCCTCCGGACTTTGCCTCAGTGTTGTAAAAAATGCCCTTTACAAGGTTATCCGTGTTTCCAGCCCCAGAGAACTTGGCAAAAAGATTGTGGTACAGGGAGGCACCTTCCTGAACGACGCAGTTCTGCGAGCATTTGAACAGGAAATGGGCGTAGACGTTATCCGCCCCGATATTTCCGGACTGATGGGTGCATACGGCGCTGCCCTCTATGCACAGAGCAAGGTCACCAAAAGCTATAAGTCCACTTTGCTGAATACGGCTCAGCTGGCGGATTTCCAGCATACCATCAAAGCCGTCAACTGCGGCGGCTGCAGCAACAACTGCCGTCTGACGATCAACACCTTCAGCGACGGACGCCGCTTTATTGCCGGCAACCGCTGTGAAAAGCCTGTCACCAAAAAATCACCTGACGACAGCCTGAATATCTATCAGTATAAGCTCAGTCTTCTCAGGAGCTACCAGCCCAAGGAAGGCGCCAGACGTGGAAAAATCGGCATTCCGCTGGGTCTGAATATGCTGGAGCTGCTGCCCTTCTGGCATACCTTCCTGACAAAGCTGGACTTTGAGGTAGTCGTGTCCCCCTTCTCCAACCGCAAGCTGTACCTGCATGGTCAGCAGACCATCCCATCCGATACAGTCTGCTTCCCTGCCAAGCTGATGCACGGTCATGTACAGTGGCTGCTGGATAACGATATCCGCCAGATTTTCTACCCCTGTATGTCCTACAATTTTGACGAGCATCTGGGCGATAACCACTATAACTGTCCGGTGGTTGCCTATTATCCGGAGGTTATTCATGCCAATGTACGGGGAATAGATAATATTAAATTCTTCCACGAATTTGTGGGCATACACCGCCCCAAGGATTTTCCCAAGAAAATACACGCAGAGCTGGTCAGATATTTTGGTGATATTTCTCTCAAAGAGGTAAAGGAAGCCTCCAAGGCTGCCTATGCGGAATATGAGAACTATATGAAAAAAATCCGTGAAAAGGGCAATGCCATTATGCAGCAAGCCCGTGAACAAGGTAGATCCATTATTGTTCTGGCTGGCAGACCCTATCATGTCGATCCGGAGATCAATCACGGTATTGACAAGCTGATTACCAGCTTCGGTGTTGCACTGGTATCAGAGGATATTGTCAGCAACAAGGAAGCCAAAAAGGTAAAAACCACTGTTCTTAATCAATGGACCTACCATTCCAGAATGTACGCTGCCGCTGAATATGTCAGCCACTATGACGATATGGAGCTGGTACAGCTGGTATCCTTCGGCTGCGGCGTAGATGCCATTACAACAGACGAGGTACGGTCTATTCTGGAGCGGCACGGAAAAATCTATACACAGCTTAAAATTGACGAAATCACCAACCTCGGCGCAATCAAGATCCGTCTGAGGAGTCTGCTGGCTACCAGGGAACGCAATACGTCCGGCAAAAAGTCAGGTGCTTCAAAGGAAAGGGCGTGAAAGCATGGCAAAATTAGTTTATGATAAAACAGGCAGACTGGTATTTACCAAGGAAATGAAAAAGGAAAACTATACCATTCTGATACCGATGATGGCAAAGATTCATTTCAGCATTATGAAAAACGTATTCATTCATTACGGCTATCATGCCGTTTTGCTGGAAAACGAAGGTCCTGAAATTGCTCAGGTGGGACTGAAATACGTCCACAATGATACCTGCTATCCCGCATTGCTGGTCATCGGGCAGCTGATCCATGCACTGCAAAGCGGAAAATATGACGTTAATAAGACAGCGCTGATGATTACCCAGACGGGCGGCGGCTGCCGTGCGTCCAATTACATTCATCTGCTGCGCAAAGCACTGGTCAAGGCCGGATTTGAGAATGTTCCGGTCATTTCGCTGAATCTGTCGGGACTGGAAAAAAACAGCGGGTTCAGCTTTACGATCCCCATGATCCGCCGGGTAGCAGCTGGTCTGATTTACGGCGATATGATCATGGCACTGGATAATCAGACAAAGCCCTACGAAATCAACAAGGGCGACAGTCAGGCACTTGTCAATCAATGGGTAGACAAGCTGACGGAAATCATGGCGGATGGTCATGGCTTTACGAAAAAGGAAATCGCAGATAATCTGGACAGTATCGCCAATGATTTTGCCAAAGTGAAGATCCATAAAACCCCGAAGGTAAAGGTCGGCGTTGTCGGCGAAATCTATGTCAAATATTCGGGACTGGGAAACAATAATCTGGAGCAATTTTTATATGAGCAGGACTGTGAGGTCAATCTGCCGGGTATTCTGGGATTTGCACTGTTCAAAACAGACAACCGTATGGAGGATATCAAGCTCTATGGCGGCAGCAAGGCCAAGTATCTGGTGGTCAAAAAATTTTTCGATTACCTGACAGGACTGGAGGAACTGATTATCAACAGCCAGAAAAAATACGGGTTCCGTCCCAATGGCAGCTATGCCCATACCAAAGAACTGGTCAAGGGAATGGTGGGCTATGGCAGCAAAATGGGCGAAGGCTGGCTGCTGACCGGTGAAATGCTGGAGCTGATCGAAACAGGCTTTGAAAACATTGTCTGCACCCAGCCCTTTGGCTGTCTGCCGAATCACATTAACGGCAAAGGCATGATCCGTCCCATCAAAATGCTGGATCAGAGAGCCAACATTGTTGCCATTGACTATGACCCGGGCGCACCCAAGGTCAATCAGGAAAACCGTATCAAGCTGATGCTGGCAGTTGCCAGAGAACAAATGAACAAAAACAACACTGAAGGGTGAGCTTATGAGGCTGCGTACGAAAATCATCATCCATTCAATTGTATTATTTGCCGCCACGATGCTTTCGGGCATCACAGCGGCATTCCATTTACCTGCATGGCTGCATATTGCAGCTGCGGCAGTGTTTCTGTTTGCTAATATTCTGCCCGACCCGCTGTGCAGACTGCCTGCGAGGCTGAAGGTGGAGCAGGGCGGTATATTGCTGCTATGTGCGTTTCTGTTTCTGCTGTTTGCGGATATTGCGGCTTTCATAGCTGGTATTGTATGGGTATATGGCTGGTTCAGTCCCGTTTTCTGGATAGAAGCGGTACTGATATTTGGTACAGAACTGGTACTGTTCTGGAACGGCATCACCCGCATTTATCTTACTTCCTCCATGCTGGGAACGAACTGGCGGATTATCGGCATACTTTGCGGCATGATTCCCATAGCAAACATCATTGTACTGCTGCATATTATCCGGATAGCTGCTGCCGAGGTACAGCGTGAGGACGCTCGTATACAGGCAAATGAGAGCCGCAAAAATCTGGCTGTCTGCCGGACACGATATCCGATTCTGCTGGTACACGGCATCTTCTTCCGTGATATGGATCGTTTCAATTACTGGGGCAGAATTCCGGAGGAATTAGAAAAAAACGGAGCGGTTCTGTTTTATGGGAACCAGCAATCCTCCATTAATGTGCGGGATTCCGGAAAGGAAATTGCTGACAGAATCATGGAAATCCTTGCGGAAACCGGCTGCGAAAAGGTAAATATCATTGCCCATTCCAAAGGCGGTCTGGACAGCCGCTATGCCATTTCCTGTCTGGGGATGGCACCCTACGTAGCATCGCTGACGACAATCAATACACCGCACAGGGGCTGTATTTATGCGGAGTGGCTGCTGCATCACACGCCGGGCAGTGTAACGGGCGGGATTGCCAATCAATATAACCGTACTTTTTTAAAATTAGGCGATACTGCGCCTGATTTTCTGGGTTCTGTGGCTGACCTGACGGCAGAAAAATGCCGCAGTTTCAATGAAGAAGTGCCGGATATGCCGTCTGTATATTATCAGAGTACGGGGAGTAAAATAAATACAGTCATGACAAATATTTTCCCCCTGAATTTTTCCAATGTCATTGCCAAATACTTTGACGGACCGAATGACGGTTTAGTTTCCCTGGAATCAGCAAAATGGGGAGAGCGGTTTATGGTACTACAGTCAGACTGTCCTGACGGCATTTCCCACGGGGATGTCATTGATCTGATGCGGCATGACAAGCCTGATTTTGACGTCCGGGAATTCTATGTTCAATTAGTAAGTGATCTCAAAAAGCGGAACTTCTGAGCAAAGAAAAGGTTCACAACAGCTGGAGAGCTTTTGGGAATGTGGATTGTGGAAAGTGGAATGTGGAATGGATTTCAGCAAAGAGCGTTTAAGTGACTAAGAGAAGTTTACGCAACAACCCCGCAGCTGTTGTATCGGCATTCGCCGGAGTGCTTTGATGACAGCCGCTGCTTGGTAGACCAAAGAGGAAAACCACAAGAGGGGCACCGAGCCGGCGCACCCGGTCACGCTGCGGTGTCCCGGCGCCATAGCGCCGGGGCATCCTCGCTTACCTCATTTCAGAGGGTACTTTACAGTAACACGGGGAAGTTTGTTCGCTAAGTCTGGTTTTGGTTTATGGCGGTTCAGCTATGAATTGACGGACTATTGTATGCATCCCGCTACCATTGTAAAATAAATAATTCGTTTTTCAGAAAGGGGGTTCTCCCAGTGCAGCTAATCTTAGCTGCTGAAAAATGTGGCGAACAAAATCCGGAGCCTCAACAAAGAAAGGATTGTGGAGAAATGATGAAATGGGAAAAGATGCCGGAGCGGTTCAGAAACGAAGCGGTCAAGGAATACTATGAGATTCTGGAGAAAAGAAAGGTAAGCCTGATTGTCAAGCGGGTATTTGATATTTTTACGGCGCTGATTATTACAGTGATTGCACTTCCGTTTATGCTGATCATTGCGGTGTGGATTAAACTGGACTCAAAGGGAACGGTTTTTTTCAGGCAGCGGCGTGTGACAACCTATGGCAGGGTTTTTATGATCTATAAATTCCGGACGATGGTATCAGATGCTGAAAAACGGGGAACACAGGTTACTGTCAGCCATGACAGCCGTGTGACAAATGCCGGAAGATTCCTCCGGAAATGCCGGCTGGACGAGCTGCCGCAGCTATTCAACGTTCTCAAGGGAGATATGAGCTTTGTGGGAACTCGACCCGAAGTGGAGCGCTATGTTGAACGTTATACGGATGAAATGATGGCAACGCTGCTTATGCCGGCAGGAATCACCTCACTTGCCAGCATCCGCTTTAAAGACGAAGAAAAGCTCCTTGACGGTGCCGCTGACCCGGACGAGGTTTATGTTCAGACGGTTCTTCCTCAGAAAATGGCTTATAATCTCGCTTATATACGAAAATTCAATTTCTTTTATGACATTCGTCTGATGTTCATGACATTTTTTGCGGTTATTCATTAACCGCATTTTTTATGGCATCAATTAAATCAATCTGTCCTTGCCTGCGATCTGCATATAATTTTACCCGAAGCAGGTTTTGGTTTGCGGAGTTTCGCCGCAAAGTGTAAACTTGAGTAGAAGTCGTGTGCCGCTAAATGTATTCCGCGGGTGTGAATATGTTCAGACTATAACCAGAGCGAAGCGTAAGCGCAGCGACTGACGTGTATAGGGAGCGCCGGCTCGGCGCCCGCTTTATTTAATGAATATATTGAAAACTGCAAATAAATCGTGTATAATAGAAGCAACCGGACATGACTATTTTGTTC
>CACZSU010000086.1 GCA_902783855.1 uncultured Ruminococcus sp. | reverse complement strand
TGAGAATACCAAGTGACCTGTTTCTGTTGCGGTCAGAGCGATCTGAATAGACTCACGGTCACGCATCTCACCTACGAGAATTACGTCAGGGTCTTCACGCATGGCAGCTCTCAGTGCCATCGGGTAGCTGCGGCTGTCCAGACCAATTTCTCTCTGGTTGATAACGCAGCGCTTCGGTGTATGCAGGAACTCAACAGGGTCCTCAATCGTTACAATGTGTTTGCTCTTGAATTTGTTGATCTCATTGATCAGCGCTGCCAGCGTAGTCGACTTACCGGAACCGGTAGGTCCGCACATCAGTACCAGACCTGAATTCAGATCCAACGTCTTTCGGATTGAATTCGGCAGGCTCAAGGTGGAAAGCTCCGGAACAACGCTGTTAATAACACGCAGTACCAGTGATGTACCGTTACGCTGTCTGAAAGCGTTTGCTCTGAAACGTCCGCATTCGCCGATCTCTACAGCCGCATCGGCTTCACCGGTCTGAAGGAAGGTTTCAAATCTTGACTGATTCAGAACTGCTTTGATAATAGCGGTTACCTCTGCTTCATTCAGCGCGGGATCATTCGTAAAGAATATATTACCGTGCAGTCGGTAAGCCGGATGGTTACCGGAAGCGATATGAATATCGGATGCGCCTTTTGTAACGGCTTCTTTTACAAGGCTGTAAAAATCCATTATTGATCTACCCCAATCTGTTTTAAAATTTAAAGCTGTAATACTACAGTATTATATATGCAGATCCCGTTTAGTCGTTCGAGATCGTCATTTCAATGTATTCCTCGTAAGATGTCAGGCCCTGCAGCACGTCAATACGGACATTTTCCTTCATCGGAATCATACCTTCCTCGATGGCAATATCTCTGATTTCATCCGTACTCTTTCCAGCTGTAATGGCTCTTTTCAGCGTGGTTGTCAGCAGCATGACCTCGTGCACCGCAATACGGCCTTTATAGCCTTTCTTACCGCACTTCTCACAGCCGCATTTTCTGTAAAGTGTAATATCCTCGTTGGGATCCAGGTTCAGACCAATCCTTTCATTTTCGTCAGGCACATACGCTTCTTTGCAGCTGACGCAAAGTCTTCTTGCCAGCTTCTGCGCTATAATGCCCAGCAAAGCAGAGGATACCATGTATGGCTCAATACCCATATCTACCAGACGCGCAACCGAGCTGGGCGCATCGTAGGTATGCAGTGTTGAAAGCACCAAGTGTCTTGTGATAGCCGCCTGTACCGCAATACCGGCAGTCTCACCGTCACGAATCTCACCGATCATGATAATGTCGGGGTCCTGACGAAGAATACTTCTCAGTGCCGATGCGAAGGTCAGACCTGCTTATTCATTGGTTTGTACCTGAGTAATACCAGGCTGAATCTGCTCGACAGGGTCTTCAACAGTGATGATGTTGATATCCTCACCCATTACCTCGTGCAGCGCCGTATACAAGGTGGTGGATTTACCGGAACCTGTAGCACCTGTTACCAGAATGATACCACGGTTACTCTTTACGAGATGGTCAAATTTCTTCAGATTCTCCGGAAGGAAACCGATGTTCTCCTTTTTCAGTTCCATGCCCAGAGAGGTTGTAATACGCATTACGATCTTTTCACCGAAGATACTCGGCAGTACGGAAATACGGAAGTCGATATCCTTGCCGGCAAGGTGATATTTGATACGACCGTCCTGCGGGATACGTTTTTCGGCGATATTCATGTTGCCGATAAACTTGATACGGGACGTTACCGAAGGAATAAGCTCGGGCGCCGTTTCCATGTAAGTGGTCAGCTTACCGTCAATACGGAAACGGATACGCAGACACTTTTCCATCGGTTCGATATGAATATCGGAAGTCTTTGTGAAAATTGCTTCCTCAATCATGTTATTAACAAAACGGATAATCGGCTGATCATTTGCCGATGCATCCTGTGCTGCGGCTTCCTCAGCCTCCTGCTGTGCCTTGGATTTACCGCTTTTGGACTCCAGGAATTCCTTTGCATCGTCAATAGCCTTCTGGGCTGCATACAATTCACGCAGCTTAGTGGTGATCTTGGTAGCCTCGCCGATAACGGGCTTGATCTTCATCTTCGTTGCAATGGAGATATCCTTCAGACCCTGATAGTTCAGCGGGTCTGCTATTGCCACCGTCAGGAACCGACCCTCCTGCTCGATGGGTACAACCTTATGCTGCTGTGCCAGATCCTCAGGGATCACACCGCCCAGATCTTCCGGGATCGCAATCGTATCCAGATCCACATAAGGAATAAAAAGCTGCTTTTCGAGTGCTTTGCAAACCTGTTGTTCGGTAACTATTCCGTCCTCGATTAGGATATCAGCTACACGCTTATTACCGCCGCTGGTTTTCTGTTTGGTAAGCACCTCGTCGAGCTGGTCCTCGGTAATATCTCCTGAATTAATGAGGATCTGTCCGATTCTCAAGTTACTTGCTCTCATTTCTTCAGCTCCTGTTTCTAGTTAAATAAGTGCAGGTACAAGCCTGCTAAATATTGGATTGCGTCAAACAATGCACAATACGCGCAAATAGCGATTGCAATATACGGGCCGAATGCCAGATAGCTGGTAAACCCAACACCCTTTTCATCCGGTTCCTCCGAAGCCTGCTCTGTATCCTCAGCGGCTTCATCGTCCTTTTTGTCCTCCGGCTGGGTCTGCTGTTCCGGAGCCGGCTCATCTTCCGGCGTTTCCGATGCTGGCACAGCCTCATCGGTCTGTGCTTCATCATTTCTATGCAGAATTTTTGAAACTGCAATCACAAGAACAAAGCAAACGGTTGCCGTCAGAATCGAGATAATAAAGGCATATATCGTTCCGGGAAAGCCTGTCAGTATACCTACTGCAAAAAACAGCTTCACATCACCGAAGCCCATACCCTCCCGATGGTATACAAGCATACCGATCAGGTCAATGAGTATCATCACAGCCGCACCGATACCGGCACCGGCAAGCGGACTCCACCATGCGCTGTGCAGGATATGAAATCCTCTGACCAGATCGTAGACACTGACAGCAAGTGCCAGAATACCGATCGCAATCGTAAATTGGTCAGGAATAATCTGGTACTTGAAATCCGATATAGCAATCAATATACCTGTAAAAATAATCAGCGAAAGGAGTATAAAATAAATCGTATATCCTTTGTTGAACTGTAGCCTGCACAGCACAAGGCATACCGACATAACAATTGATATCGGTATACCCCAGCCGCGCAGATAACGGAACCGTTTTCCGCTGAGCAGCTCCTCGGAGGGTGTTTCATTATAATCGCACAGCCAGGTGGCTGGTATGCGGTTCAGAAGCAGGTATCCGAGAGCTGTCAGCAGAAATCCCGACGGTATACATATCACAGTCCAGATTAATCCTGTTGTTGTGTTCAGATAATCAAATGGCTGCATGCATATTCTCTCCGATCATTATGCTGCGCTTGATTCTGCTGTTGATGTCATAGAAGCACCTGTATTCTTAGACATATCGAAGTAATAGAGTTTAATCGTCAGTGTGGTATTGAACAGCTGCTGAGCGGAGGGAGCGGAAACCTTGGAGGAATCCTCACCGGAGGTTACCGTCTTATCCAGTTCTTCTTCTTCAATAGAAATGCCGCTGATAATATACGCACCCTGTGACTCATTTTCAAAATAGCCCAGTGTTTCTACGATCTTCTGCTGAGTAGATATAAAGTTATACTTCAGTGTTGACACATACAGCGGATCGCCTGATGCAGACACGCCGCCTGCCTGGTCAGCAACACCGGCAGTAATGGAAAGGGTTGTCAGATCCATCTGATGCTTTGCAAGCAGATCTCTGATATCGTCTACTGTTTTATTGGGGTCAACTGTCAGCTTGGCATTTTTCTCCGAAGCCTCTGATTCCATTTGGTCAACTGCTGCCTTAATGGTATCAGCATTCTTCAGGTAGTACATATACTCGGAAACCTGGGACTCTGCTGCTGCGTGCTCCGAATTGTATGTTTCAATTTTCTGTCCAAACGGAATCTGTACTGCCACCAGGAAGATAATACAAATTACCAGAATAGCGGCAAGCGCCCATATAAATTTAGGCAATGCAACTTGTTGTTTCTTATCCATTATAGTTTACCTCCGTAAAATCGTTCCGTCCGTATCATCAGGATGCTTTCTTTTCATTTTCGTCATCTTCGGAACCGAGATTTGCTTTGCTGACAGCATTCTGCTCTTTTGTCTTTGCATCCTGCTCAGCCTTTTCCTTAGCCTCAGCCAGGGTTTTCTCGGTAACCTTCAATTGAATGGTTGCATTCAGCATCTGAATCGGATTTGCGCCGCCTTCTTTGAGGTTCACTTCATTACTGAAGCTAGCAGCACCGTCAACCTTGAAGTATTCGTTGTTGTTAACATCATCCTTGAGCTTCGTGTACTGGTTCATGTCCTGAACCTGCAGAGAGGTATCTACTACATATGTGGTCATATTGACATTAAAGCCGGAGCAGGATCTTACCTTGGAGTAAATCTGATCAAACAGCTGTGCTACCACATCCGCTGACTGAAGGTCAGAGGAAGGCAGCATTGCCATATTGCTTTCAATACTGTCATACTGTTTCTTTACCGTCTGCTCTCTCGTAATCAGTTCCTTAGCGGAAACATAATCCTTGCTGTTGAGCTTATCGGTATCATTACGCTTCTGCATCTCCAGCATACCCCAATAACCGAGGGTACCTACAATCCAGAGTGCAGCAACCACACCGATACCGGCAGTAACTGCCTTGCCCAGCTTGGAGCCGCCTGCATCGGCCATAGCGGACAGTACATTGGTTTCACCCATCAGCAGGTTAGCCTCTGCGGGGGGCATTGTCAGAACGCCGTTGAGCGTAATGAAGGATGTGGTATCATAACCCTTTTCAGAAGCGCTTGCTACTGCAACAGGAGGCTGTGCGCCGCCGGAGAACAGTCTGGTGATATTTTCCATCGGAGCGGTCAGACCAACCTGACGGCAATAGTTAGCGATATTCGGCAGCTTAGCCAGTGCGTCGATCAATACGATCTCATCAATATCCAGACGCTTGGTAGAGATAACCATTCTGAGGTTTCTGAGAATTTCACCTGCCGCATTATCCAGCATGGTCATTGTCTGCTTACGGGTAGAAGCGGACTTACACTTATTACAAACGCCCAGACCTTCCTGACGGATCAGGTCGATAGCGCCCATCTTACTCATACCGAATTCCAGTGAGAACAGCTCTGCGATATCCTCCAGTACGCTGGAGAAAGCCTGCTGGAATACAGGCGCACCATTATGTAATACAACCAGTCTGGTTGCCGCAAAGTCCATACTGATAACAGCAATTGCTCTGGTAGCAGAGTTTACATCCTCCTTACAGGTATACAGCATACCCGCGATAGGCGGTGTTACCTTTACCAGACGGATGCCTTCTTTTTCAAAAGCAGCCCTGATATCTGTCAGGATTCCCGTGTTCATTGCAAACAGGGATGCAGAGATTTCTTCTGACTTGCTCTGTTTACCGTACTGCTGACCGTACTCGAAATTCAGAATCGTATACTTGTCAACTTCCTGATGCAATACGTTTTCAGCCTCAACGCGCGCAAAGGTCGGGAGCAGCTTTTCCTTGGCGGGAGCGTGCTTATACTCCTTGGTAATCAGAACATCTTCGTCCTCGATACATACAAAGACGTCACCCAGCTCCATGCTTACACTTTCTGCACAGCGCTTTACATAGGCTGCCAGTTCCTCTGCCTTTTCAAACGGATGATCCTTGAGGGAATCATTCAATTCAAAAATCTGAGGCACACTGAAATTAGTAGGGCTGGACGAACGTTTGTTTTTACCTGCGAATCCACCTTCGGGCTTATCATACTCAGCAGGGGTAAGAATAAGCAGACCTCGTGTGATCTGCAGTACTGTAGCTACTGTTTTCATAAATACACCACACTCTTAAAAAATTTCG
>CACZSU010000085.1 GCA_902783855.1 uncultured Ruminococcus sp. | reverse complement strand
CCGGGGTGTTATAGCTGCTGTACGTTAATCGGTTTACTGACAAAGAGGTAACCTATGGGAAAAGTTTTATACTTTGATTATGCAGCAATGGTCATCGGGATCGTTCTGCTCGGCTGTATGCTGCTGCGAAAAATGACCAACGGGAAAATGAACCGTGCCTTTATCCTGCTGGTATCCATGGCAATTCTGACCAATGCTGTGGATATTATCGCCGTGTCCTATGACAAGCTCGGCGGCGTGTTTCTCACGGAAAAAATGATCTATCACTCTATGTATCTGCTGCTGCGGGCTTACACCTCCTTCTTCTGTTTATGCTATGTCATTATGCTGACAGATACCTGGTTCAAGGCTTCCAACAACCGCTGGAAAAAGCTGATGCTGTTTCTGCCGATGGCTATCGTAACCGCTGCGATGATTATCAACGTTTTTACCAACCACATCTTCTCTATTAATCATGACGGCGTCTATGTGCGTGGGCCGCTGTTCCTGATTCTCTACATCATCAACGGCTATTATGCTGTCTATGGCTTCATCAAGGTTTTTATGTACCGGAAAATGCTGAGCCTGACAAAAATCTTCTCCATTTATACCGGTTCGCTGCTGATGATGGGGGCAGCTGCTATACAGTTCCTGATGCCGGATGTACTTATTGATATGTTCGCCAATGCAACAGGTCTGCTGTTCCTGTTCATGATGATTCAGCGTCCTGAAGAAATCACTGACAGTGAAACCGGTCTGCTCAAACTCAGCGCCTATGACAAGGAGCTGGGACGCAGCCTGCAAAACAAAAAGCCTGAAACCATTATCATGATACGCATGATAAATTTTACTGTTATCCGTGAGATGCTGGGCTATCGTGATACGGTGTGCGTCAAAAGAACGATTGCATCAAGCATCCTGCAGCTGATGAAGGAGCTGCACGTGCATGGTGACGTCTACTATACCGAATCGGGTAATTACCGTATTAAATTAGAGGGCAAGCAAGAAGAAAAAGCTGCCGCCCTCGCCGAACGCATCAATACCCTGTACAAAATACCGTTGAAATACAAGGAAATGCAGCTCAATCTGATTGTCTGCGTCTGCATTGCCAGGATACCGACCGATATTGATACACCCGAAGCAATGATCGCTCTCAGCAACGATCTGAAGCATAAATATTCCGGCAATGTACTCTATGCATCCAGAATTAACACCCGTGTGCGCTACAACATGATGCATGATATGGAGCGTATTCTGGAGGACGCCCTTGCCAATAACGGATTTGAGGTATATTACCAGCCCATCTACTCCGTCAAGGAACAGCGTTTTCATTCTGCCGAAGCATTGCTGCGTCTGCATACAAAGCAATACGGCTATATTTCTCCGGAGCTGTTTATTCCTGTGGCAGAGAAAAACGGCATGATCCACAAAATCGGCTTATTCGTCATGGACGAGGTATGCCGCTTTATCGGCAGCAAGGAATATCAACAGCTTGAACTGGAATATATCGAAATCAACCTGTCCCCTGCACAATGCATGGAGAATAATCTTGCAAAAAATATTATCCGCATCATGAATGACCATCATGTACTTCCGCAGCAGCTGAACCTTGAAATTACAGAAACTGCTTCCGGCAAAATTCAGGATATTGTCATGGACAATATCACAACACTGCACGATGCCGGTATCAGCCTTTCTCTGGATGACTTCGGAACGGGCTATTCCAACATGACCCGTATTGCGTCTATCCCCTTCCATATCATCAAACTCGACAAAACCTTTACTGATATCGAAAATAATCCCAACCTTGTAATCGTTCTCGAAAATGTCATCAAAATGATCAAGGCACTCAATATGAAAATCGTTGTGGAGGGCATCGAAACCAAAGAACTGGTCAAAACCTTCTCTGATCTGGAATGTGAATACATCCAGGGTTACTACTACTCCAAGCCCCTGCCCAGGCAGCCTTTTATAGATTTCATCCTCTCTCACCAGCGCTGCCGGACGGCGGTTGGTCTGCCGCAATAACTGTGCACCATATGAACAACAAATGCCTGAAAAAAATATCTGGCTGCCGGAAATCCATCCGACAGCCGTTTTTCGTTTATTACTTTTCCATTAATTCTGCAATCTTCTTTTCCAGACCTGCTGCGTCCAGACCAAATTCTGCCAGCAGACCTACTGCAGGACCGCTATGACCGAATATATCCTCTACGCCAACACGGTAAACAGGAACCGGACAGTTTTCTGCTGTAACTGCGGCTACTGCTTCGCCAAGACCGCCTACAATATTGTGTTCCTCAACCGTAATAATCTTACCAGTTTCCTTTGCTGCCTTGATAATAATATCCTTATCAATGGGCTTAATGGTGTGCATATTGATCAGACGAACACTCTTTCCCTGCGCCTTCAGCGCTCTGACAGCCTTCAGTGCCTCGTATACAACCAGACCGGTTGCAATTACCGTCACGTCACTGCCTTCCTCCAGCGTAATACCCTTACCAATCTCAAAGCTGTAATTGTCAGGATCATTAAAGGTATCAATTGCCAGACGTCCCAGACGAATATATACCGGACCCTCATATGCATATGCTGCCTTCGTTGCTTCGATCATTTCATAATGATCAGCCGGATTCAGAATCACCATACCAGGGATCGTTCTCATCAATGCCAGATCCTCACAGCACTGGTGGGTAGCGCCGTCCTCGCCTACAGAAATACCGGCATGGGAGCCAGCTATCTTGACATTCAGGTGAGGATAGCCAACGGAATTTCTGATCTGCTCATAAGCTCTGCCTGTAGCAAACATAGCAAAGGATGCTGCAAACGGTACCATGCCTGCTGCTGCCAGTCCTGCTGCTACGCCGATCATGTTTCCCTCTGCAATACCGCAGTCAAAAAAACGATCCGGGTATGCTTTCTTGAAAATGTCTGTCTTGGTGGCAGCCGCAAGGTCTGCATCAAGAACCACTATATTATCATGCTCCTTTGCCAGTTCACAAAGTGCCTGACCGAAGCTCTCTCTTGTTGCGATTTTCTTACTTTCTGCCATCTTATTATGCCTCCAATGCTTTAAGCTGTTCGTTCAGTTCGTCCATAGCCGCCTGATACTGTTCTGCGTTCGGTGCCTTACCGTGCCAGCCGACTTGGTTTTCCATATAAGAAACGCCTTTACCCTTAATCGTATTGGCAATAATAACGGTAGGCTTGCCTTTGACAGCCTTTGCCTGGTTCACAGCCGCTTCGATCTGCTCAAAGTCATGGCCGTCAATCGTTATTACTTCAAAACCAAAGGAGGCAAACTTCTTATCCAGCTCCGAAAGTCCGGCTACATCTGCTACGTTGCCGTCAATCTGCAAACCGTTGAAGTCAACAAAAACTGTCAGGTTATCCAGCTGGTTATGAGCAGCAAACATAGCTGCCTCCCATACCTGACCTTCCTCACATTCACCATCGCCGAGCATTGCATACACACGATAATCCTTACCGCTTAATTTTCCGGCAAGTGCCATACCGCAGGCAGCGGAAATACCCTGTCCCAGCGAACCGGAGCTCATATCCACGCCGGGTGTTCCCTTCATGTCAGGGTGTCCCTGCAGCATTGCGCCAATGTGACGCAGTATCTTGATCTCCTCTGTCGGGAAATATCCCTTGAGTGCCAGCGCTGCATACAGTGCCGGGCAGCAATGACCCTTTGACAACACAAAACGATCCCTGTCGGGATTTTTCGGATCCTTCGGGTTAACATTCATTGCTTTGAAGTAGAGATAGGTCATGATATCGGCTGCGGAAAGTGATCCGCCCGGATGTCCTGACTTTGCGTTAAATACGCCCTCTACTGTCCACAGTCTTACCTGGCAGGCTGTCTTCTTCAGTTCTAAGAGTTCTGACTTATCCATTCTGTTCCTGTTCCTCCGATTCTTTTTGGCTGCCTTTGAATCACTTCAAAGATACCTTTTATTTTACAGCAGCAGCGCCCTCACACCGGATACCCCGCTGTAATGCATCATCTGATTCAGACCGGCAAACACTGATACAGCCGTATCTGATTACTTTCCACCACACGCTGACCGTCAAACCTCATCATCCGCAGTGTCTGCTGGTTCATCTTCTGACGGTTTATCCGTAGTATCTGCCGGATCATTTTCTGACAGCTCATCCGCTGCGTCTGCCGGATCATTTTCTGACGGCTCATCCCCAGCGTCTGACAGATCATCTTCTGACGGCTCATCCAGAGCGTCTACCAGATCGTCCTCCAATGGTTCATCCGCAGTCTGATCCTTTCCTGCCTTATGCTTTGCACCAAACACCGGGCGCTTCGGCTTATCAGCTGCATCCTGACCGCTGCCGCTTTGCTGTTCCCTGAGAGAAACGCTGAGCGGATCCTCCGCAGCCTTTGCCGCTTGTCTTTTTGCCATTATCCTTTTATGAGCCTTATAATTTACTACAATGACGGCAATCACAATCACCAGCCCCACTGCCAGCAACGCAATACCCGCCGCGAGATACTTCCATGTATCATTTTCCTGGGTGTTGGTTTCCTTCAGCTCAGAGAAATCCTCTCCGCCAGAGGTGCTTGTCTGTCTGTCTGGTGCTGCCGGATTCTGGTGCTCCTCCACTGCCTGATCCTTGAGGGATTTCTGGATAGATTCCCAATCCTTGGATGTCAGCTCATTGGTATCCACCGAATCCTGATCCAGCAGCTCTGATTCATTTGCAAAACCAGACGATTCTTCCTCTGACGACTCGGTTGATTCCTCAGACGACTCCTGAGACGATTGCCCGGACGGCTGAGAGGCTACAAAAACAGAGGATTCCAGACTGCTTTCACCGTAATAGTATTCCTCCGCATCGTTGTGGTAATCATCAAAGAATTCAAACTCATCATCATCATCAGGCGGAATATACTGTACTGTACCATTTTCTTCTTCTGTAAAGGTTTCGTAAGTATCGCCGAACCCTTGTGCAGCGACCGTCAACTTTAGCGCTCCTGCCGACACTGCTGCAAAAACAATTACGGCAGCGGAGCATCTTAATATCTTTCGTATGCTCATAAAAATTTCATTTCATCCTTTCGGAAAAAATTATGCTGACATTTCATCGGCATAGCCTTTTATATTTTTGCAAAAAAGGCAGGCTTCTGCCCGTTTTACAATCCCACACATTACATAATATCATAAATCGACATGATATTACAATACATTATTAATATTTTTTGGTTTTGACAACAAAACCCATGTTTTTTTGAAAAATAATGTTTATTTCACCCAAGTTCATTGTCTTCTGGTAATACACTACAGGAAAGATTATTTTTCCCCATCAACAAAATGCGTCGTCAGGTCGTTCAGAAAAAGCTCGAAACAAATGCCGTCCTCTGACGGAATCTGCAATGCATCGGAGGCTTCAATGGACTTTGAAACGAACAAGGCTGCCGCCTTAACGGAATCGGCAAAGGGAACATGATTAACGGCATCTGCTGCGATCACCGAAGCAAATACATCGCCGGTTCCTGCCCGCCGGGAGCCGAGCAGCGGGGTTGTATACATCTGACAGCTGCCATCACGGTTATAGATAAAATTCCCGATATCCTTTCCCAGGTGAATTCCGGTAATGACAATATCCTTTCCGCCCAGTGCCGCCAGTTTATGACAGATTGTGAGCAGTGAACCGGTATCTGTCAGAGCTTCACTGTAGGGCATTCCGGTCAGAATACAGGCCTCTGTCAGGTTAGGGGTGAGAATATCGCTATGTCTGACGAGCCGGGTAATACTTTTGCACAGTCCCGGCGTCATAGTCGCATAGGTTCTGCCGTCATCTCCCATAGCCGGGTCAACGATGACTCTGGTTCCGGCGTCTGCAAAGCGGCTGATAAAATCGGATACAATATCCACCTGTCGTTCTGAACCGAGAAATCCCGTGTAAATCCCGTCAAACTCCAGGTGCAGCTTCTCCCATTTGGAATAGTAATACGGCATTTTATCCGTATAGTCATCAAAAAAATAATCCTCATATCCCGTATGGTTGGACAGCACAGCTGTCGGTACTGCACAGCACTGTATTCCCATTGCCGATATAATCGGTATAGATACTGTAAGCGAGCATCGACCAAAGCCTGAAAAATCATTGATCGCCGCTATCCTTTTTTGTCTGTTGATCTTCAAATCCATCACCGCTTCATCCTTTTTTTGCACTGCGCCGAGCCGGCAGCAGCGTGACGCTGCACCCTATACGCGATAGTCACTGCGCTCTAGTTATGGCTTAAACAGATTCACACCCGCGGAATACAATTAGCCGCCCACGGATTTTCCGCAGCTTATTTTGCCTCACAGTCACTCTGTATGCCAACTATAATTTACACTAACTCGAGCCGCAGCGCACACTCTCAGTTGAATTCTGCGCCTGCCGGCTCTGAAACTCCGTTGTGTGGCAGATGCGAAAAGACTGATTCTAAAATTGAAACCATACCTCAACAAAATTTGTTTTAGGAAGGTTTTCTCTCGGTGTGTCTGACCGGGATTATTTTATAAAACAGCTTGACAGGCGGGCAAGAATGTGTTATAATTATTAACACCTTATAAACTATGTGTTATATAGGTATTTTATTTTCGGGAGTTGATTTACCATGAACAGAAAGCAATATCAGGAACATATTAAAAATATGGTGCTTGCAGCCTTGTTTGCAGCAATGGTCTATGTCATGACGGCCTTTGTTCATATTCCCACCCATCAGGGCTATGTGCATATCGGTGACGGTATCATTTATCTGGCTGCTGCCCTTCTGCCGACACCATATGCAATCGGAGCAGCCGCCATCGGTGCAGGTCTGTCTGATTATCTGTCAGGATATGCCGTATGGGTTCTGCCAACTGCCATTATCAAAGCGCTGACTGCCATGGTATTTACCCATAAAAAGCCAACTATCGTTAATAAACGCAATCTGCTGGCAGTGATTCCTGCCGGTGTGATCTGTGTAGGGGGCTACTACATTGCCGGAACCCTGCTGGCAGTCCTTTCCGGCACACCGCTGACAGGCGCTCTGGTCGCCTCTTTGGCAGACGTTCCTACCAATCTTATTCAGGTAGTCGGCAGTACCGTTTTGTTTGCTGCATTGGGCGTATCGCTGGATAAATCCGGCATAAAACGTACATTATCCCCTCATGCCGTCAGCCAAACTGAAAGCCGCACCCATTCATAATCCATCTTACGATGCTGATACCCGTGCTCCTTTATCCGGAACACGGGTTTCTTTTTATACTATTCCATGTCGTCATCGTATGGATATTCCTCATCATATTCTGTCTGCTGACTATCCGTTTCGTCTTCGGTGCTCTCTGATGATATTTCCGGTTCATTCGTTCCGGATGTTTTTTCACTATCTTCGTCAGATGCTTTCTTCTCCGACTCTGCTTTGGATGCGGTACCGGAAGGCTTGTCAGAGGAGGGCTTTTCAGATGAACCCTTTCCAGACGTACTGCTCTTTTCCTGCGCAGCAATCGAGGACAGTTCTACAAGACCAAGACGGACAGTTACAATATACCCGCCATAGCCTTCCGTCTGCTCATTCACCATATTATCACCGGAAACAGAGTATTCATAATCCTTCGGCACCGGAACATTGGTTACTCCGTCCTCGCTGGCAGGAACATAATAAATACACCATTTAATGCTTTCATGATCTTCCATGACTATAGCATTTTCTGTCGTATGCTTATGCAGAAAGTCCATATACTCTTCAAAGGTCAGGTCATGATCCTCAATATACTGTGCGTGGGGCAGCCCTACATACCGGAAGTGCCACGGCTCATACAAATAGCCTGTAATTTCCTCTTTGTTCTGCCGATAACGCAGGGTAAAGCCGTAATTTCCGCAGTTCTTACCGAACCACTCATAATTACCTTCTCCGTCATACGTAATACCGATATTTCCGCCCTCTGTCACCATCAGGTCAAAATCAAAGGCAAGACCTGTTTGATGCTCACTGTAGCCGGGAGGAGCTACCCACTGTTCCGCTTCCTTCTGCGGGTCATCGGAATCCTCGTACAGTAATTGATTCCTTTGTTTGATTTCTTCTTCCTCCAGCATGATCTGCTGCTGCGTTTCAAGGCTTCGGTACCCGCAGGCAACCAGAATATTCGTTCTGCCATACAAGGTTGTAAAATCCGCCATCATGGTATTAAACGGTTCAATCATTTCCTCGTCAAAGCCTACGGTCAGGTCTGCTAACGTATAGTCATCTGTAATATAGTCAAAAACATCCTTGATATTTTCACCGTTCAGGCGGCAGGGATAATCTTTATTCACCAGAATCAGCGGTCCCTTATACACGTCCTCCTGCGTTTTTTCAACTGTAGTCATATTTTTCAGAACCGCCTGGTTAGCGGTAAGCACCTTTGTGATTTTCTTTTCCGGCTTTGCGGGAGCCTTGGATGCAGAATCAGACGGTTTGCTGACTGCGGGCACGGCTTTTGATACCTCGGGCAGTATAGGTTCGCCGCTCCATGTAATTTTCCCGCTCATGACATGAAAAACATAGATACCAACCAGTACGGCACAGCTCAGTAAAAGAAAAGTCACCATGACAGCAAGCTGTTTTTTAAACGATGCGGGCTTATTATAATCAATCTTCAATACCGAAGGAAGCCGGAAGAATCGTTGTTTTGCCGGCGCCTTATCCGGAGCCAGATTATTTTCAGGATTACTCATAGCTAAACCTCATCATTAACAATTGGTTGTGTCGGTTTATTGCCGGCACAATTCCCTTTTCCATTTTTCTTATAGTTTTTCCCAATTTATATAATAATATTTTATGACCCATAAATCAAGTAATAAATAAAACAAACATATTTCAAAAATATTTAAAAATTGTTATTTATCGACAAAAAATCAGGCGGTACACGCTGAAATGTACCGCCCGTATATTTATTGTTTATTCTTCTTCATCCTTATTTTTCTTTTTACCGCCCAGCACGAACAGCAGAATGACAAGCAGCAGAGATACCCCTACAACTACAGGAATAACAATATATTTTACCAGATCATCACCTGTAATTTCTACAATCACCTTGCCAATATCCGGCGTAGTCGGAACGGCCGCTGTAACGGTCGTTGACCTGCTCGGTGTCGGGTATGAGGGTGTCGGAGAAGAGGCTTTTGAGGACTGGGACTGCTGTCCAGGCTTAGAGCTCTCGTCAATTATAGATGCATCCGATTCCTCTACATACGGCATATTGGTTACTTCTACTGGCTGTGCCGTACCATCCTTGACCACAGCTATGCCATTTTCCAATTCAATCCGGCAATGGTCATCTATATAGAACTCATGGGGCGTCTTATCCAGAATATACCCTTCCGGCGCTTTTTCCTCAATCAACCTGTACTGGTAATCCACAAACAGCTCGTCTGCAAATGCCTGACCATTCACATCCGTAATCAACGTATATTCGGGCAGACGGTACCAGTAATACTTACCCGCTGCATCCTCGCCCAGCTCGTAATCCTCTGTAAGCTGCTCAGGAAGATCACTCTCATCTGTATAGAAATTCTTTCTCCAGACAGAGAATTCCGCACCCTCCAAAGGACGATTTTTATCGTCTTTTTTATGCAGAATCATGCCGCCCAGGTTTTCATGCTCAGCCGGTTCACTGGGTTTGACCTGTATACGAAGGTGGTAACTCAGTTCGCCGCTTTCGTCCCTGGCGGGAATAAACGCCAGTGCAGGAGCAATATCCACTACCCGGCTAACAACGGGCTGCATTACAACGTACAGCTTTCCCGTATCCAGATCAGAGAAGGTTGTATTTCCATCCACACCAATGTACCGGACAATACCGTCAACATCATTCTCGACTACATAATCTTTGACACGGTACAGCTTTTCAGCCAGTACGGAGCTGCTGGAAAAATCCGAAAGCTGAATATCAAACTGTTTAAAATCATCATACAGGCTGATATCACCGTTTTTAAACTCTCCGATAGTAACCAGGTAGAGCGGCAGACCGGCATAATGCGGCTTGGCGACAACTTCAATTGAGCCTTTTTCTTCCTCCTCGGCTGCGTTTACCGAAGCAGGCAGCACAATAATTGTCAACAGCATACACAAACTTGCCATCACTGCCAGTATTTTTTTCCACTGAGATTTTATCATCACTCATTCCTCCTCACCCCTGATCAGGCAGAGCTGTCGGGTTTCGTTTCTTGTTCATTTTTCCGTTTGCGCCGATGAAAAACCGGTACAAACAGAATCAACAGTATTACAAATGTTACAATCGAAATAACCGTCAATGCCGCATACCATACAATTGTACGCAGCGGGATTTTCTGTTCCTCTTCTCCTTTATGGACAACCGGCCACGGATGGGTTTCCGCCATCGTCTGGGTCTTATACGGAACACGGGTGCCGCGTACCAGAAGGCGGTGGCTGTTGATGCCGTAGGGCGTACAGGTAACCAGTGTCACATAATCCTCGGTTTCTGCAATCTGGATATCGTTGGTTTCATGAGGAAGCACAACCTTTGTCTGATCAATCTGATATGCCAGTACCTTGTCCAGCGTATGAATATAAAACATATCACCGTTTTTGAGCTGGTCCAGATCGGTAAACAAATTGGCGGACGGCAGACCTGTATGACCTGCCAGTACACAATGGGTACTGCTGCCCCCCACAGGAAGAGAAGTTCCTTCCATGTGACCGATTCCCTTTTGCAGAACCTCGTCTGACATACCATGGTAAATCGGCAGATAGACGTTAATTCTGGGTATTTCAATATAGCCGATGCTTTCCGCTACAGCAAGGAGCTGGGCATAATGCATCGCCGATACCTTTTTTTCATCATGCTTGGAAAGCGCAGCATTATATTCCTCCGCAGCCCTCTGCATTTTTTCAATTGCCTCGTTACCGGCATCCTGAATTGCCTGGTCATAGCTTTCGATGGACGTATGAGCCGTATACTCGCCATACCAGTTACTGACGATTGGGTACATAAACAGCCCAATTCCCAACAACAGAACCAGAAAGATAAACACCAGCGGCAATCGGCGTTTAATTTGTTTTTTCAGCGTTGCCATGATTTTCCTCCGCCTGTTCCTTCTGTTGTGCCGGGAGCTTTTTGATAGAAGCCAGAAGCCATATCAAAGCAATCAGATATAAAAGCACTGCACCCGCTGCAATTGCAATAATCACATTGAGGGACTGGTTAATTTCCGACTGCAGGGATTCATCTACAGGATCATTCGTCTGTTCAGCAATGGTTTCCACGGAAGTAGACTGCTGATCATAGGGAATCCGTATCCCCCTGACGAGCAGACGCTTATCATTTATACCATATGGTGTACAGGTGAGCAATGTGCAATAATCCATGTTATTGACAATGGACAGATCGCTGACCACATCGGGATAGACAACCTTTATTTTGTCCACCTTATAGGCAAGCACCCGGTTGAGTACGTGGATATAGAATACATCGTCTTCTTTCAGCATATCCAGCTTGGTAAACATTTCTGCCGAGGGAAGACCCGTATGACCGGAGATTACAGAATGGGTCGATTTGCCGCCGACAGGAAGGGACGTATTCTCAATAAATCCACAGCCCTTCTGCAGCACCTCGTTCGTTGTGCCGTAGTATACCGGAAGATAGACACGAATAGCCGGAATATCCACATAGCACATCAGCCCTTCTTCGTTGCAAAGACAGCGCTCCAGACCGTCATGATAAATATGGCGGTGTACATCCTGGTTATACTGATCAGCCTTATGGAAAATGGCGTCAATATCGGAGGTATCCATTTCGGCAACCTTCCGCTCGTAATTCTGGATTACAGAATGAGAGGACAGCAACGAAAGAACATTGCTGGCCGTGGGATACAGCATAGCGGATATACCTGCAAAATACAGAATGCCAATTGCTATAAATATAAAAATATGCTTTGCTTTTATTTTATTCTTCAAAGGAACAATCCTTTCTTTCAGAGATACAAACCGTTTTCCAAAATGTCCGGAAAAGCGCCGGGCATTTTGGAAAACCCGCTCCCCATCGCAGGGGAGCGAAGTTCATTATGATTTTCTCTTTTTTAACAGCACAAAATAACCCAATACTGCCAGCATGCAAGCCGCGCCGCCTGTCAGAACAATTACGACCGTACCGACAGCACCCGTTCCGGGAAGAAGTACCGGAGCACTGGACGGATCAATTACTTTGATGGTATGATAGCCGTTTTGAGTGGTCGCTTTCCATTCATAATAACACTGTTCGGTATTGTATTCATAACCGGCTTTTGTATTAATAAGAAGCGTTACACCGGCATCCAGTGTCTGACCTGTGGTCGCTGCCAGTGCATAGCCGTCATACTTGTTATCGGAATTTGTATCGGCAGAAACTGTGAAATATATATCACTCACTGCCTCAAAACCCGAGGGTGCCGCCTCTTCATGCAATTTGTAATCACCCGGCGCAAGGTAACCAAAATGAATTTTGCCTTCAAAGTCTGTTGAAACCTTACCGGAACTGTCTGTTTCCTCGTTGGTATAAGCTACATATTCATTTGAATTATTTTTCTTGGTCAGAGTAAACTCAACATTGTCTTTCAGATTATCCATAGACTGAGAATCGCCGAATTTAAGCAGATCGACCTGTCCCACATACGTGGTAACGGTATCATGCTTTTCTCCGACACCGGTTGCTGTAGAATAATCGTTTGCAAAGAGCGTCTGCGCCGTGTTCGGGTTACCCGGAACAGATGTATGGAAGGAAACCGGCTGGGCGGATTTGGTTTTATTAAATACACTGTAGGTTTTAATATTGCTGTCTGTCGCGCCAACACTGTTGCCCAGCACAACACCACCGTATACACTTTTCAGCGTTGCTTTGAAGGTAACCTCTACTTCCTTATCCTGGTAGTAATAATCCGGCGCACCCGCAAACAACCAGAGCTTATCAAATGTTATCACAAAACCGTAGTTGTCCGTATCCAGGTCATAGTCTACACTATAGAAACTCGACTGTGTTTCCCCATTTTTCACTGCCTGACTGTTTTCGATCAGTACCATGTCTTCCTTATTGATACCAAGACCTTTAATCGTCACGGTAATGGAATTCTGATCCAGCTCCAGACCATCGGAAAGGTCATCTATAATGGTATAATCCTGGAACTTACTCGGATCAAAGGAGAAATTGCTGGCAAAGTTCGCAGACGTCAGGGTTGTACTGTCTGTACCAGTAAACAGCTCCGGCGAATACTTGGGGGTACGGGTCGTAATCTTATATTCGACCGTACTTTCGGCAGAGGCAATGGACGTATGCTGATCGACTGTATCCACTGCGCCTGTCGTAACCGTGTTATATTGGTGCGTAGTCTGATTTTCAACCCGTTTCGTAACGCTGGTAATCGTTTTCGTCAAGGGAACAACGCTGGATTTCGGTACAATATAATCTGTCTGGGCAACCGATACATCATACGCTTCCAGAGTGGGCTGCACCTCTACACCGTTGGCATTGGTAACAATCAGATAATAACCTACCGTTGACTCGTCATTATGAGAAGTGGACTCCTGATCCTCCTTGTAATTCGGGAGCGTAATCGTGCGCAGAGCTGTTTCTTCATCGGTAGCTGTATCTACCGCAGCCGTTTTGCCGGTGGCTTTCACTTCTGACTGGGTCAGCGAGCTTAAAGCAGTAGTTGCTGCACGGTCACGCAGTACCTGTGACAGCTGAATAACCGGTGTGGTAGGCAGAACACTCGCATATGTAGTCAACAGGTCTTCATTCACCAGATCGGTAATAAGAATCTGCTTGTTTGGAATGGATTCTAATTCCTCATTGTTTTTTCTGACCGTGTTTCCGCCGCTGGTCTTCATGACATTATGATCTATAAAGTCGTCCTGACCATTGACATAGTCACTCTTCTGAACGATATTGAATACCACCTTAGCAGTAATATCCTGAGCACCATTTTTACCGATCACAATCTCCGGCGGGTTGGTGGCAAAATCGCCCAGCCAGCGCCATGTACCGTCTGCGTCACAGGTCGCAACCTGATAGATGGTTACATTATCTGCATCACCATTAGCGACTGAAATCAGCTTACCGTCCGCACCTCTCACGGCGTGAAGGGCAACTTTATTGGATTTTACGATGGAGCTCATGCCGTTATCAACAGCTGCTGCCGTCATAGAAAAGGCAGACACACCAATCACCACCGACAGGAGCGCTGCCGCTGCACGTTTTATAATTGAATTTTTCAAAGGACACACCTCGCTGTTATCTGTTTTGTTGATATTTCGGTTTTTATCCTGTAATAGCTTTTCAAAAGGCTTGCCCCGGGGCACCGGGGTCTATGGTGCATAGGGCAAGCCCTTTGAAAAGCCTGCTCTCACGGCGGAGAGCAGGACATATTCAGTTTTGATCAGAAGTCATACGGTAAAGGATTATTCCTCAACCTTTCTCTTTCTCATGTAAACTACGAACATTGCGCCAGCCAGCAGAACGATTGCAGCGCCGCCTACTGTGAACAGTACTGTACCCATTCCGCCTGTGCCGGGGAGCTTGTCAGCTTCGGGATCATTTACTTTAATTACTGCATTACCTGTAAGATCACCTGTTACATCTACATTAGTTACAGGTGTAACATCATAAACAAATGTGTCATAAGCAGTTGTGTTTGCACCGGTTACGGTAAATGTAAAGGGCGCTACAACCTTATAACCTGCGGGAGCTTCTGTTTCAGTCAGTGTATAGGTTCCGGGAGCAAGGTATCCAAGATCGAGGTCACCTGAATCTGTAGGCTGAACAACACCAGCAGTAATCTTCGCATTGGTTACATTTGTTGCTGTACCACTAACATCCTTTGTGAGCATGAACTTTGAACCAGAAAGTCTTGTTGTACCATCGTTATTAAACTTACCAATAACGATCTTACCAACAAATGTGTTAACGGTATCTTCACCTGTACCATCTCCACCACCTGTTGAATAGTTGTTAGCATACTCAATGTAAGTGCTGTTGGGATTACCCTTTCTGGTTGTGGAAGCGTCTACATTTGTGTTCTTATCAAGAGCAGCGCTACCCTTGTTTGTGGCTGCATTAACTGCATTATTTGCACCAAGAACAGCATCATTACCTACAGTTGCATTGAATGTAACAACTACTTCCTTACCCTGATTTGCTGCTTCCTTAATGTAATTAACTTCAAATACAATCTTAAATCCATCTGTAGTTGCCGGAGTATATGTTACGTTCTCTACACCTGATTCAACTGCACCATTTTTAATAACCTCAACTCCGCCAACCGTTACTTTAACAGAATTGTTAACAATGTCAATAGCATCGGACGGGTCATCGTAAATGGTAAATGCCTTCTGGGGTACTACACCAGTTGCATAACTCGGTGTGGTTGTTGCAATCTGATAAGACACAGTAGAACCTACTTCAGCCATACATGAATCTACATTTTTTTCAGCTATAGCGGTTCCATCAGACTGTGTAACGCCTGTAATGCTCTTATCTACGGTGATACCAGCTGCTTTAGGGGTAACATCTGCATTAGCATCACCAGTAGTCTGAACGTCATACGATGCCAGTGTAGGCTGGATAGTTTTTGAGTTACCACTACCAGGCTCTGTAACGATCAAATAGTAACCAACAGACTGACTATCATCATTACTAAAAAGATTAATAGCAGTACCAGTTGCTTGATTCTCTACTTTATTTGTAAATGATGCTTTATTTGTTTTGAGCCAATTAGCAAGATCATTCAACTGATCTGCTTCAAGAGCAGTAACCAACACCTGACCTGCTGCTGTTGTTGGATCATTAGACAGAGCAAATACAACCGACTTTGAACTTCCACCAATCGTAATAGACGGTGCTACACTGTCAAGCCACGCCCAAGAGCCATCAGCATTGCGAGTTGCAACCTGATAAATACCAACCTTTGCACCAGT